>NZ_OY734020.1:4144569-4463383 GCF_963455295.1 Candidatus Thiodiazotropha sp. CDECU1 | reverse complement strand
CAGGCCCTAGGCCATAAAACTCAGAGTCGCTATCCATCCTCCTCGCGGATATGTTTAATGTAGTGGGGTCGATCGTCCATCACCAACCGGACACCCTCGGCCCAGGCCTGGAGCCGCTCTTCACTGTTGTTGAATTTCAGGTCGCAGCGGGCCCGGCCCTGACTGTTGAGGGGCAACGGGATCATATCCCGGTAGGTATAGACATTCTCACCCACATCCCCGCCTTCGCAGACACAGGGACAATCGGGTATGTCTGTTTCAAGCGTCGCACCTTCATACACCAATGCGCCTGCCTGCCACCAGCGGGTACGTTCGGCAGAACCGCTCATGGTCTTGATGATGATGGCACGGGAAAAACGTATCGTTAGGGTATCGTTATCAAGGGCGATTGACTCGACCTCGCTGCCCGGCAGCTCGATTGAACTGGAATCCATAACTGTTACCTGGAATAGAACCTTACCAACAAAGGCTGCCAAGCTAATTCAGTGGCAGCCCCCAATGAGGTTTGAATCATAACCTCATGCACGGGTTAGGCAAACAAGTTAATAGCCGATTAAAGTCGCTCCAATCCAAGCTCCTTGATCTTTCGCGTCAAGGTATTGCGTCCCCAACCAAGTAGCCGCGCTGCATCCTGGCGTCTGCCCGCGGTATGCTCCAGGGCTATTTCGATCATTGCGGTCTCGAAGTCCGGCCCAGCCTCGTTGAGCAAACCTTCGCCGCCCTCCTGGAGCCTTTTTCTTCCCCACTCGCGTAGTTGTTGACGCCAGTCCTCATGGTACCCGGGTTGCGCCTCACTGCTCTCTCTCAATTCACTCGGTAGATCGTCAACATGAATCTCTTGTCCAGAGGCCATGACGGTCAACCATCGGGCTGTATTTTCCAGTTGGCGAACATTGCCAGGCCACTCCAACTGGCTCAGGTAGGCATCCGTCTCGGGTAACAACACCTTAGACTCCACCGCCAGTTCTTCCGCAGCGCTTTTGAGAAAGTGTTTCAACAACAGCGGGATATCCTCCCGTCGTTGACGCAGTGCCGGAATCTGGATACGTATGACATTCAATCGATGAAACAGATCCTCCCTGAAGGAGCCCGACTTTACCAATCCCTCCAGGTGTTGATGGGTCGCGGCAATGATCCGCACATCGACTTTGACCGGTTCGTGGCCACCCACCCGATAGAACTCCCCATCGGCCAGCACCCGCAGCAAGCGGGTCTGCAATTCCGCCGGCATATCGCCGATCTCATCCAGAAACAGGGTACCGCCATCGGCCTGTTCGAAGCGGCCGACACGGCGCGTCTGGGCGCCGGTAAAGGCGCCCCGTTCATGACCGAACAACTCCGACTCCATCAGGTCTTTGGGTATGGCGGCCATGTTCAAGGCGATAAATGGACCAGCCGCACGGGTACTGTGACGGTGCAGGGCATGGGCCACCAACTCCTTTCCGGTACCCGATTCACCGTTGATCAGGACAGTGATGTTTGACCTGGCCAGGCGACCGATGGCGCGAAACACCTCCTGCATGGCAGGTGCTTCACCAATGATAACCTTCTCCATATCCAGATCATCCAGTTTTGGCTTGTCATCCACTGCCGTTAATTGCCGGCAGGCCCGTCTAATCTGTTGAACGGCTTCATCCACATCAAAGGGTTTGGGCAGATACTCAAATGCACCGCCGTGGTAGGCGGATACCGCACTCTCAAGATCGGAATGGGCGGTCATGATGATAACCGGCATCTCCGGATAGCGTGTATGAAGTAACTCAAGGAGTTCCAGTCCATCCATTCCCGGCATGCGTATGTCCGAAACCACAACATCCGGTTGTTCCTTGTCCAGATGGTTCAGCACCCGATCCGCACTATCGAAACAGGTGACATCCATATCAGCTTGTTCCAGGGTCTTCTGCAGCACCCATCGAATCGAGCGATCATCATCGATGACCCAGACTCGGCATGTTCTATCCATCTACCTGCTCCAGCGGAAGTAATACTCTAAACACGGTATGTCCCGGTTTACTCGTGAATTCGATTAATCCCTGATGCCTGTTGATCAGGGTTTGAGAAATTGAGAGACCCAAGCCCATGCCGTCACTGCCCGAAACCAGCGGAAAAAAGACCCGCTCTTGAAGGTCAACCGGTATACCTGGCCCGTTATCCGATATTTCCACCGATACCACCAGACGATGGCGAATGTTTCCTATGGTGAATTGACGCAGGACTCTGGTGTCTATCCCCAGGACTCCCCTCGCTCCAGCTGCGTTTACGCCATTCCTTATGATATTGAGGAAGGCCTGAATCAACTGGTCCAGGTCCCCTTTTAGATCAGGAATACTTGGATCGTAGTCTCTGTTGATAGCCAAACCCGGACCTGTCTCCGCCTGCACCAGACTGCATACGCGTTCTAGAACCTGGTGAATATTGATCCATTTCAATACCGGGATCTTGTTTGGTCCCACCATCCGGTCCACCAGGTTTTGCAGCCGGTCGGCCTCTTCTATGATGATCTGGGTATATTCCGTCAAGGCCACATCGGGAAGCTCCCTTTCCAGTAGCTGTGCCGCACCCCTGAGACCACCCAGGGGATTCTTGATCTCATGTGCAAGGCCTCTCACCAGTGCCCGGCTTGCCTGATTCCTCGAAAGGATCTGTTCTTCGCGGGAAATCCTTAACTGCCTGTCGACCTGTTGAATCTCGACCAGGAATTCATTCACATATTGATCAGCCCGTATCGGAATGACCGTGCAATCAACGGTTATTTCATGATCTTCATCCACAACCAATTGATGTTCACGTTCAGTGAATGGCTGCCCGGTCTCCAAAGACCTTTCCAGGTTTTCATGTACTACGCTGCCACTGCAGGTAATCAGTTCGCTGGCGGGAATGCCTACCACCTTGCGTGCGCTGACTCCAAACATCATCTCCGCAGATGAGTTGATATATTGCAGTCTGAACTCCCTATCAAACAGCAGGATTGCGGTACTCAGATTATCGAGCACCCGCCTCTCCATACCAGTTACAGCTTGATCAGAATTCATGGCCTAAATAGTGCAATTTGCGGGCCAATGCATCCCTCTCCATCCATATAATCCTCACACTGTTCACGGAACCATCTAAAACCTGATAAACAATTGAAATTCCAAGGCAGTAATCCCTGTCAGGCGTTGAAAGAGTTAACCTGGACCCAACTCAAGTTGGATTACACCCAATGGGCATTGCCCTGATCCTCTCCAGGCGGACATCGATCAAACAGCCCTTGCACCATTATAGTGCAAGGGTGTAAGCAGGCCATTCTGAGAAGATTTTGCCTTGAGGATGAGAACCATGCCCAAGCCTACCGGCTGGCCGCTCAAAAAATCTGAAGGAACGGTTTAATTAACCGCAGGCTGGCGCAGATGAAAGGTGATGCTATTGGACTCTTTGAGGGATTCCCCCTCACTATTGATGATCTTCGCCTGCAGCGAGTGGGTGCCTCGATTCAATTGCTGCAGTATCAGTTGCGTCTGTTTGATATCGGAATCGAGCTTGGTGCCATCCACGAAGAGGTGGATCACATGCCCCTCCGCAAGACCGGGCTCGAGGGAAATACCGACAGGCACCGTACCTTCCTCGTTACGGATGGTTTCATTATCGCTTGGCTTGACGATCGAGAAGGTGGCGTATTCCCCGGCCGCCGCACGGGCCTCTTCGCTCTGCTCATCCGGGGGAAGTGCCGCGGTCTTCTTGCTATCGGAGACCGTTATGCGTTCTGCGTCGGGATGATAACGCTCGGAATAGATGACCTCACCGTCTTCGGAGATGTATTTGTAGACATCCCTGGCCAACAGTGGCATCGCCATTAAGAGAGTAAGCAGCAGAACAACAATACGCATGCACTAAAGGATAGACCAGTCATACCCCACTAAACAAGCGACATTGTTCGCAGAACCACAAAAAAAAGCGCCCCCGGGAAGGGGGCGCTTAGTCTACACATCAACTATTTAGCCGTCGTTAGAGGCTGAAGTACATATCGAACTCGACCGGATGGGTGGTCATCCGCATGGTGGTGACCTCTTCCATCTTCAGATCAATATATCCGTCAATCAGGTCGTCGGTGAAAACGCCACCGGCAGTGAGGAAGCCACGATCCGCGTCGAGTGCCTCCAGGGCCTGATCAAAGCTGTGGCATACCGTCGGGATGCTGGCAGCCTCTTCAGCCGGAAGATCATACAGGTCCTTGTCCATGGCATCACCCGGATGGATCTTGTTCTGGATACCGTCCAGGCCGGCCATCAGCATGGCGGCGAAGGCCAGATAGGGGTTGGCGGTCGGATCGGGAAAACGCACTTCGACGCGACGGCCCTTGGGGCTGGAGACCCATGGAATACGGATGGAGGCGGAACGGTTACGCGCAGAGTAGGCCAGCATAACCGGGGCCTCGAAGCCTGGTACCAGACGCTTGTAGGAGTTGGTGGAGGCATTGGTGAATGCGTTCAGGGCGCGGGCGTGCTTGATGATGCCACCGATATAGTAGAGCGCGGTCTCGGAGAGGCCGCCATACTGATCACCGGCGAAGATATTCTCACCGCCCTTGGCCAGAGACTGATGCACATGCATACCGGAACCGTTGTCGCCCACCAGTGGTTTAGGCATGAAGGTAGCGGTCTTGCCGTAGGCGTGTGCCACGTTCCAAGTACAGTATTTCTGGATCTGCACCCAATCGGCGCGGGTCACCAGGGTGTTGAACTTGGTGCCGATTTCGCACTGCCCGGCGGTGGCCACCTCATGGTGATGCACCTCGGTCTCTACGCCCATCTCTTCCATGGCCAGGCACATGGCGCCACGCAGGTCGTGCAGGGAGTCTACCGGTGGTACCGGGAAGTAACCGCCCTTGATGCCGGGACGGTGACCGATGTTGCCATCCTCGTAGACACGCTCAGAGTTCCATTCAGCCTCTTCGGAATCGATCTTGACCATGGAGCCGCTCATGTCGATGCTCCAGCGCACGTCATCAAGGACGAAAAATTCAGGCTCAGGCCCGAAGAAAGCGGCGTCAGCGATGCCGGTGGAGGCGAGATAGGCCTCGGCGCGTTTGGCCAGGGAGCGGGGATCACGCTCGTAGCCCTGCATGGTGGTGGGTTCCAGGATGTCGCAGCGGATGATCAGGGTGTTTTCATCGGCGAAAGGATCGATGACCGAAGTATCGTCCTCAGGCATCAGGATCATGTCGGATTCGTTGATGCCTTTCCAGCCGGAGATGGATGAGCCGTCAAACATTTTGCCGTCGGTGAAAAAGTCATCATCGATCTGGGAGGTGGGGAGCGTCACGTGCTGCTCCTTGCCTCTGGTATCAGTAAAACGCAGATCGACGAAAGTCACGTCATTGTCTTTGATCATCTTCAGGGCTTTTACGGCCATCTTAAATCTCCAGGATTTTCAGTTATTAAATGCTGAGCAGAATCAGCCATTCGTAGCTTTTGCGGCCGGCCAACTATACCGGACGCCTTTGGATAACGCAGGAAAGCAGAATTCATGCCATTCGAATAAAATCGTCTACAGGTATCGACTCCAAGGGGTTAAGTCTTTTATTTTTAAATATGAAAAGCAAGATAAATTAGGCAGTTAATATGAACCTATCTCATCTCCCTGAGTATTGAACAGCCCTATCTCCGCAGAGAAGGAGAAAGGCATCGATACGGCAGAGTCGAGGGGTCGCACTGTTATGGTGCGCCCCGTCGATAATGCGCACCAAAATAGAGCTAACCAAACCAAACATGGATATCCCTGAATATCTCCGAATCCCTGACCATGTTCTGATACTCGCTACGCAGCCGCTCCGCTTGCTGAGTCGAGGCAAAGCAGTGTAATGGCAAATAAAGATCAATATCAATGCGCCCAGAGAGATAGTGCAGTACCAGGCGCTCTTTCTGGTCATAACAGCTGACCCCTTCACAAAGCCTGTCGAGCATGGCCTCAGCTTCTGATCTGAGGGGCAGGTGAGCACATGAGGGGCCTTCCTCATCATCCTCCGGATCGATGTGAACAGTGACATCTTCCAATACATCCACCCGGTCGATCAGGCCGTATTGGACCACTTCGGCAATCCGATGCCCCTCGGAGACACTCAACCAGGGATCGACCTGAACATGCACATCCGCCATTGCATGCCCGCCAAGTTTACGGGTACGCAGCATATGCACACTCTTTACCCCGGAAATATTACCGATCACTTCACGTATCTGGGACAGTGAATCCTCTTCAAGACCTGCGTCCGCCAGCTCCTGGGAGGCCGTCCAACCAAGATCCCAACCGATCTTCAATATCATCAGACCCACCAATACCGCGGCGATGGCATCCAGATAGGGCAGACCCAACATGGTGCCTCCTATACCCACCAGCACCACCACTGACGAGACTGAGTCGGTACGGTGGTGCCAGGCGTTTGCCCGCAGCAGATTCGAATTAATCTTGTTGGCGAAGTGACGGGTATAGAAAAAGAGCCCTTCATTGGCAAGGATTGAAAACGCCGCCACATACAGGGTAAAGGCTTCCGGCTGCATCAGATGTTCCGGCGAAAACAGTCGCTCTCCGGCATCCCAGACAATCCCGGCGCCCACTGCGAGGAGAAATCCGCCCAGCACCAGGGTGCCGATGGTTTCATAGCGTCCGTGGCCATAGGGATGCTCCTCATCGGGCGCCTCTTTTGCGTGCCGCGCGGTAAACAGCACCAGGGCATCGGTCAACAGATCGGAGAGAGAGTGCACGCCGTCCGCGATGAGTGATTGGGAATGACCCAGCCAACCAAACAACAGCTTGAGGATGGCCAACACGGTATTGGTCAGCGCACCAACCACGGCTACCCGCCGACTCACATCATAACGCTCTTCCTGGCTCATGAATCCCTATCCCGAACGACTTCCACAACCACAATGTACTCCCCATCCAGGCTTTTTACCTCTACCACACGATGGCCATTGATACGTGACCAGGCCGGAATATCCTTGAGCGCACCGGGATCGGTACAGATAGCCTCAACCTGTGTACCAGCGGCCAGCCCTTGTATGGCATTCTGCACCCTGATCACCGGCATCGGACAGAGCAGACGTCTGCAATCGAGTAACTGCCGACTCAAATCAGCCACTCCTTGGGCACTTCGTGGGCCGGCATCGGCGCCACCTTCAGCGACCTGCTATCACCGGACAGATCAGTAAAGCACAACTCGACCTCATCCGCGTCCCGCCCCTGGCTATAGCGGGCAACCAGGCGCCCAACCAACTCGATGTCCCGATCATCTATCTCACCATCTATCAATGCCAGCGGACCCCCATGACTCACCGTGTTGATGTGGGGATAGCGCTTCCGATACCCTTGCAGGAAGTTTGCCTCACCCTCTTCGCGGGCGATGATCACCTTGAATCGAGACGACGGCCTCAGGTGCCGGCCTACCTTGAGCAACATGATATCGTCCAACTCATACTGTTTGTTACCACGGGCACGCCACAGATCCTTTAATTTCACCGCATACTGTTCATCGGTGAGAAAACAGCAGCCGCCCGCAGGCTGGGCATAATCCTCGATACCGAATTGCGCCGCCAGCGCCATCTGCGGCTTTCTGCTCCGGCCGGAAAAGTCGTAAAGCCGGTCTCGGTCAACCCAACCCTCTCTCTCCGGCAGGGTCAGGGGGAGGTTCCTGGCGCACAACGGCCGCAGCAGCAGATCATGGGCCCCGGACTCATCAGAGACAATGGGCATAGTCTCCTTGCGTTGCGACATGGGTCGTTGGCCAACCACTTCGCCGGTAATGATAAAATCGAAGCCTTTTGCTTTGATCCACTGATGCGCTTTTTGCACCATGAACACCTTGCAATCCAGACAGGGATTCAGATTGGCGCCATAGCCATGTTTTGGTTTCAGCAATACCTGTTTGTAATCCTCGACGATATCGATGATGTGTAGTTTGATCCCCAGCTGCTCGGCGACCCAGAGGGCATTGTTGCGCTTCTCCTTTTTCTGATCGCGCTTGCGAATCGCATGGGTATGCCCTTCAACGCAGAAGCCGGTGTAGAAATTGATACCCTCCACATGGATACCCTGTTCCTGCATCACCCGCGCAGCCAGGAGTGAGTCCAGCCCACCCGAGATCAATGCTACTGCTTTACGCTGCTCGCTCATGATAGATATCTGTTTTCAAAAAGTGCAGCATTATACCCTACTAGTGACGGGGTACGTGGGATGATTGCCTCACAATAGTTTACAAAAAGGTAAAAAAGTCTACGCAGGATTTGGGGATATAATGACGCTATTTTAACACCTGAATTGATCTGGAAACATCGTAAACACAGATCAGAATTTGGAGATCCCCATGGAAGTCATACGTAATATCCTTCTCTCGTGCCTGCTTTTAGCCGCTACCACAGCCCAATCCGCCGATACTCTTTTAGAGAGTTTGACCGGCCAACTAGGCATTACCACTGAACAGGCGGCAGGTGGTGCCGGGGCGCTATTCAATCTGGCAAAAGGCCGCCTGGCCAGCGAGGATTTCTCCCAGATCGCCGCTGCGGTACCCGATATGGACAGCCTGCTCGCAGCGGCCCCGGCCCTGGATGAATCTTCCGCAGGCGCCGGCGCGGTGGCATCCATGCTGGGAGGTGAGGGCGGCCTGGGCAACCTGGCATCCCTGGCTTCATCCTTCAGTGCCCTTGGCCTCTCTACGGAAATGATCGGTCAATTCACGCCCATCGTGCTCGATTATCTGCAGCAGGCGGGGGGTGGAACCGTCATGGAACTGATGCAGGGGGCACTTGGGTTATAACCGCGTTCCGCATAGTTCTATCGTCACCACGAGCACTGGCCCTCTATTCCTCATAACCTGTCTAGGGGCCAGTGGCTGCCAACTATATCCCAGACACTCCTCTCATCCCTCCGTCGATGCATCACCACTGAATGACAGCTCCAAGGTGATGGCTGATAAACTGAACCGGGTTAGCCATTGACTAAGAGCATCGCTATACTTACGCGGTTTTCTACCTCATCAATCGGGGTTTCGATGTGAATCAAGTGACAGAAACGAATCGAAGCGAGATCAGGACCTTTCAGGATCTGCTTATCGCTTTACAACACTATTGGGCGGAAAAGGGCTGCGTCATCCTGCAACCCTATGATATGGAGATGGGCGCAGGCACCTTTCATACGGCCACCTTTCTGCGCTCCATCGGCCCAGAACCCTGGTATGCCGGCTACGTGCAACCCTCGAGACGACCCACCGACGGTCGCTATGGGGAGAACCCGAACCGCTTGCAACACTACTATCAGTACCAGGTGGTGCTGAAGCCTTCTCCCAAGGATATACAGCAGCTCTACCTTGGCTCCCTGGAGATGCTCGGGCTAGATCTCAACACCAACGACATCAGATTCGTTGAAGATAACTGGGAGTCACCCACTCTCGGCGCCTGGGGCCTGGGCTGGGAGGTCTGGCTGAATGGCATGGAGGTGACCCAGTTCACCTACTTCCAACAGGTCGGCGGTCTGGATTGTCGCCCTGTGACCGGGGAGATCACCTACGGCCTGGAACGCATTGCCATGTACCTGCAGGGTGTGGAGAGTCTCTTCGATCTGGTCTGGACCGAAAGTCCCCAGGGTATAGTTACCTACGGCGATGTCTTCCATCAAAACGAAGTTGAGCAATCGGCCTATAATTTCGAGCATGCCGATGTTAACTATCTGTTCGGCCACTTTGACCAGTGCGAGAAAGAGTCGAAGAAGCTTATCGAATTGGGCCTCCCGCTACCGGCCTACGAGCAGGTTCTAAAGGCCTCTCACACCTTCAATCTGCTGGATGCCAGACACGCCATCTCTGTCACCGAGCGTCAGCGTTATATCCTCAGAGTACGCGGTCTGGCCCGGGATGTGGCCCAAGCCTACTATGATGCCCGTGAACGACTTGGCTTTCCTATGCTGAAGGCGACAGAGGAGGCCGCCAATGGCTGATCACGCCCACTTACTGTTCGAACTCGGTACCGAGGAGTTACCCCCGAAGGCGTTGAAACAGCTATCGGAATCACTCAGGGAAAATTTTGCCGCCGGACTCGCCCAGGCCAATCTTGGGCATACCGAGATCGAAAGCTATGCCACGCCACGTCGCCTGGCACTGCTGATCCACGACTGCGCCTTGCGCCAGCCCGATCGTGAAATCGAGCGACGGGGGCCTGCGGTCAATGCCGCCTTCGATACAGATGGGAATCCCACCAAGGCCGCGGAGGGTTTCGCCAGATCCTGCCAAACTACGGTTGATCAGCTGCAACGCCTTGAAACCGACAAGGGCGAATGGCTCAGCTATCAGATACATGAGACAGGCAAGCCGGCCGCCGAACTTCTGCCAGAGATCGCAACTCAGGCATTGAACAAACTGCCCATACCCAAGCGCATGCGCTGGGGTGATTCAGAGGCACAATTCGTGCGCCCGGTACACTGGTTGGCATTTATTCATGGGGACCAGGTGATTTCCTGCGAAATACTCGATGCCAAGGCCGATCGGCTGACCTACGGCCACCGATTTCATCATCCGGCGGCGATCACCATCTACAATCCGGAAGACTATACCTCGGTACTGCAAGACTTGGGACATGTGATTCCCAGTTTTGAGTCGCGCAGGGAAAAGATACACAGCTTGATTGAGAAGAGCGCAACCGCCCTCGGTGCCAAGGCCGATTTCGATCCGGATCTGCTGGATGAGGTGACGGCGCTCAATGAGTGGCCGGTCGCCATATCAGCCAGTTTTGAGGAGCGCTTTCTCGAGGTACCCCAGGAAGCCCTGGTCGCCACCATGAAAGGGAATCAAAAATACTTTCCCCTGTTCAATGGTGACGGCGAGTTGATGAACCAATTCATTACCATCGCCAATATCGAAAGCCCGAAACCGGAAATCATCCAGCAAGGCAATGAACGAGTGATTCGCCCCAGGCTGGCGGATGCCATGTTCTTCTGGCAACAGGATGGTAAAGGCAGACTTGAGGATCACCTGCAAACCCTGAAGCAGGTCGTGTTCCAAAATAAGCTTGGTTCCATGTATGACAAATCCGAGCGGGTGGCCAGTTTAGCCAAACAGATCGCCAATGCAGTCCAGGGCGATCCCGACCTCGCCTATCGTGCCGGTCTCCTGAGTCGCTGTGATCTCATGACCAACATGGTCGGTGAGTTTCCATCCATGCAAGGCGTCATGGGGCGCTACCAGGCTATTCGCGACGGTGAAAACCCTGAGTTGGCTCAAGCCTTGGATGAGTTCTACATGCCGCGTTTTTCCGGTGACCAGTTGCCCCAGACAAAAACCGGTATCGCCATATCGTTGGCTGAAAAACTCGACACCCTTGTCGGTATCTTCGGCATCGGTTTGAAACCGACCGGTGACAAGGATCCCTTTGCCTTGAGACGTACCGCACTCGGTGCCCTACGCATCGTACGTGAGCACTCACTAACGATCGATATCTTAGAGACACTGGAAACAGTATCTCAATCGATGGCGGACAGACTGACAGACAAAGATGTAGTGAGCGAGGTTTACCACTTCATGATGGATCGGCTCAGGGGAATCTACATCGATCTTGGTGTGAGTGTGGATCTGTTTCAGGCTGTAGCCGAGGTAGCGCCCAGCAACCTGGCCGATTTTGATCTGCGAATCAAGGCCATGAGTGATTTCAGCCAATTGCCGGAAGCGGAAAGCCTCTCCGCCGCCAACAAACGCATACGCAATATTCTGAAAAAGAGTAGCGAGCCACTGGAAGACCGCGCCGATCCCTCACTCTTTCAGGATGATGCCGAGCGTAGCCTTGCCATGAAACTTGATGAACTCACGCCCAAGGCTGAACCTCTGTTCGAACGGGGTGAATATACCCAGGGGTTACAGTTACTTGCAGACCTCAGGGAGCCAGTGGACCTGTTCTTCGATCAGGTGATGGTGATGAGTGAAGACGCCACTTTGCGCAACAATCGTCTTACCCTCCTAAAACAGCTGGAGAGCCTGTTTCTTAGCGTTGCTGACATCTCACGTCTGCAGCTCCAGGATGGCCACTCATGAATCGAGATTCCTATCAGGAGATGCTGACCGCGGTGACGGCATTCCATGCAAAGCACCGTTTCAAGGATACCGGTGGCGAAGAGATGACCTACCGGATCGCATTGATGGCGGAGGAGCTTGGCGAAATCTCCAGCTGTGTCACCAAGGGCAAGCGCAAGGAGGCTTTGGCGGAAGAGGTTGCGGATCTACTCATTCTGGTGATAGGAACCGCCATTGCTGGGGAGTTCGATCTCAATCAGGCATTTTGGGACAAAATGGAAAAACTGGAGCGTCGGGAGTCTCGCATGATCAATGGCCGCATACGTGTCTCAGAATTCAGGGACACGGAATAAGTAAGCGCTTACTTACATGAAACTCATTATTCTTGATAGAGATGGCGTTATCAATCAGGATTCGGATGCATATATTAAGAATCCCCAGGAATGGACTCCCATTGAAAGCAGCCTACAGGCTATCGCCAAACTCAGCAGGGCGGGATACCGGGTCTTTGTGGCCACCAATCAATCGGGGCTCGCCCGCGGCCTGTTCGATATTGAGACATTGAATGCGATCCATCAGAAAATGACCTCCGCCGTGCAAGCCGAGGGCGGACACATAGAGGCTGTACTGTTTTGCCCACACGGTCCGGATGACGACTGCCCTTGCCGTAAGCCAAAACCCGGGCTCTATGAAGAGATTAGTCAACGTACCCAGCAATCACTAAAGGATGTACCCATAGTCGGTGATTCCTTGAGGGATATCGAGGCTGCAATCAGGGTCCAGGCAAAACCAATCCTGGTTCGCACCGGTAAGGGTGAAAAGGAGCTCGGAAAACTCCAAGCTCAATATCCTCAAGTCCCTGTATACAAAGATCTCTTCAGCGTAACCGAAGCGTTGATCGAACAACACAAAGCAAACAAATGATTCTCTTCCGATCGATTATCTATTTCATCCTGCTGTTGGTCACTACCATCACCCTGGCTACCGTCGGCACCCTGATTGGCTGGGCCTTGCCGAAAAACGGTATCCATCTGTTCGACCATAGCTGGAGCCGAGTGAATCTGTGGGGATTGAAGCATATATGCGGTTTGGACTATCGCCTACAGGGTACTGAGAATGTCCCTGAAGGGAGCTGCATCATCTTTGCCAAACACCAGTCTGCCTGGGAAACAATAGCCCTCGTCAGTCTTATTCCAGGACCGAAGTCGTGGGTATTGAAGCGAGAGCTTCTCTTTGTACCCTTCATGGGTTGGATCATGGTCTACTTCAAACCCATCGCCATCGATCGCAAGTCGGGTCGCAAGGCCGTGGATCAGATCATAGAACAGGGCACACAGCGCCTCGAAACCGGAAAGAATGTATTTGTTTTTCCAGAAGGAACACGGGTCGCGCCTGGTACACGTAAGCGTTACGGTATAGGCGGTGCGCTATTGGCAGAAAAGTCTGGTTATCCAGTACTCCCGGTGGCGCATAATGCTGGGGTGTTCTGGCGTCGGCGGGATATCAGAAAGTATCCGGGTACAATTGACGTCCGTATCGGCCCCATCATAGAGACCGAAGGTATCAAAGCCGCCGAAATCAACAAGAGAGCTGAGGAGTGGATCGAATCCACCGTGGATAGCCTGCCCAAGCGTTGGGACCAATAATCAAATCAAACGTCTAGATTTTCAACGGTCAACGCATGGGTCTCGATAAAATCCCTGCGTGGTTCCACCTGATCACCCATTAGGGTGGAAAAGATCTGGTCGGCAGCAACCGCATCCTCGATGCTGACCTGCAGCAGGCGTCGGCTGTCGGCGTTCATGGTGGTCTCCCACAGCTGTTCGGGATTCATCTCACCAAGACCCTTATAGCGCTGCACATGCTGTCCGCGTTTGGCATCTGCCATCAACCAGTCGAGGGCTTGTTTGAAGCTTATGACAGGCTGCTCCTTCTCCCCCCGCTTGACCACAGCATCATCGCTCAGCAGTCCACTCAACTGGCTGCCCAATTCGACAATCTTGCGGTATTCAACACTGCTGAAAAAATCGAATGGGATCAGGTGTTCGTTACCAATGCCGTGTATTTTGCGAGTCAGCAAGATGCCAGCTTCATCGGCATAGGTTTCATCTACCAGCTTTAATGTACAGGATTCTGAAATACCCAGATCAGTATTGAGTCTTGACTCTAACTCCTTGATCCAAATGGTAATTTCTTTTTCTTCCTCGATCATCGACTCATCAACTTTCGGCATGTAAATCAACTTTTCCAGTAACACACCGTCATATCTGAGGGAGAGACGCTGGATGCTGGCCATAACCGAAAGAAAGGCACGGGACAGGCTTTCAAGACTCTCACCAGCCAGGGGCGGCGCACCTTTAGTCACCATCAAGGATGCATTGTCCAGGGCACTCTGGAGAAAGTAGTTATTCAGATCCTGATCATCTTTCAGATACTGTTCCTGTTTGCCTTTTTTCACCTTGTAGAGGGGTGGTTGGGCGATATAGATGTGTCCCCTGTCGATCAACTCCGGCATCTGACGATAGAAAAAGGTCAACAGCAGGGTGCGGATGTGAGCACCATCCACATCCGCATCCGTCATGATAATGACCCGGTGATAGCGTAGCTTATCGACATTGAACTCCTCCCTGCCGATACCGCATCCAAGGGCTGTAATCAGGGTTCCAACTTCAGCAGAAGAGAGCATCTTGTCGAAACGGGCCTTTTCAACATTCAGGATCTTCCCCTTCAGGGGCAGAATAGCCTGAAAACGCCGGTCCCTGCCCTGCTTGGCAGAACCACCGGCTGAGTCGCCCTCCACCAGGTAGAGCTCGGAGAGCGCGGGATCCTTCTCCTGGCAATCGGCCAGCTTACCCGGCAGGCCGGCTATATCCAGGGCACCTTTACGACGGGTCATCTCCCTCGCCTTTCTCGCAGCCTCCCTGGCACGAGCGGCTTCCAACATCTTACCTGCTATGTTCTTAGCCTCTGCAGGATTCTCCAGAAGATAGTTGTTTAGATTCTCAGAAAGGAGTGTCTCAACTATACCCTTCACCTCGGAAGAGACCAGTTTGTCCTTGGTCTGGGATGAGAATTTGGGATCCGGCACCTTGACGGAGAGGACAGCTGTCAGACCTTCCCGCGCATCGTCACCAGAGGTATTCACCTTCTGCTTTTTTGATAACCCTGTCTGCTCGATATATTGATTGAGGGTTCTGGTCAATGCCGCACGAAACCCCGCCAGATGGGTACCGCCATCCCGCTGGGGAATATTGTTGGTATAGCAGAAGATATTCTCCTGATACGACTCATTCCACTGCATCGCGATCTCTACAGAGACATCGTTGCGCTCATCACAAAAACTGAAGACCTTCTCATGCAGCGGCGACTTATTCCGGTTGAGGTGTTCCACAAATGCAAGTATGCCGCCCACATACTTAAAGATATCCTCCCTGCCCGTAGCCTCCTCTTTCAAGATGATCTTGATACCGGAATTCAGGAAAGAGAGCTCTCTTAAGCGCTTTGCCAGAATATCGTAGTGAAACTCGATATTGGTGAAGGTACCACTGCTCGGCATGAAGGTAACGCTGGTACCTGTCCTCTCAGTCTCTCCAATGGCCTCCAGATCGGATTGGGGAACGCCGTGCTTATAGATCTGGGTCCAGATCTTTCCCTGCCGGCGGATCTTGAGTTTGAGCTCTTCGGACAAGGCATTGACCACAGAGACACCCACCCCATGCAGTCCACCAGACACCTTGTAGGAGTTATCGTCGAATTTACCCCCGGCATGCAGCACCGTCATAATGACCTCAGCCGCAGATTTTTTCTCTTCCGAATGCTCATCTACCGGTATGCCACGGCCATTATCACTAACCGTTACACTTTGATCCGAGTGAATAGTGACCTTGATTTCATTACAGTAGCCTGCGAGGGCCTCATCGATAGAGTTATCGACAACCTCGAAAACCATGTGATGAAGGCCAGTACCATCATCGGTATCACCGATATACATACCAGGACGCTTGCGTACAGCATCCAAACCCTTCAAAACCTTGATATTCGACGAATCGTAGCTCATATAATGTCCATGCAAAGATCTGTAACAGCGAAAACCGGATACAACGCTCTATTATACCTACAATTCACGGCTCCTTACGAACCATTTATCCTTTCAAACCACTCACACTACTGTGCGCTAACCTCACCATGTTCCACGTGGAACATTCCGCAAGCACCAGGCTGGTTAAAATCCTTCAATGGCTGAAAGTTTAGAGAGGTAATAAAACTTTGAAGGTTTTGGTTGATTATGAGAGATAGCAGTCGATTATAATGATCTGAATCCAATTCAGAGTGCAGGTCATCCACAAGCAATACAGGACTCTCCCCCCTTCTCTGCCCGATTATCTTAGTCTGCGCCAAAAGCAGGATAATCGCGGTGATCTTTGTTTCACCTCTTGAGAAGATGTTCCTTATAGTTCGACCTTCCTGTAAAACTCTCAAATCTGATCGTTGCGGACCGCAGCTGGTAAAACCACGCTCTCTGTCGATTCTGCTACTTCTTTCCAGGGCCTCTGCCAAGGATGATTGCTCTTTCCAGCCCTGTTTCAGTTCTATTGATATGGGTGGAATCAGATCTGTTGAATACACAATCTCCTGGAGATTTTGGTTCCACACATCTGTGTACGCTCGCATACGACGATCTATCTCCTCTCCCAAATCTATCAGTTGTCTATCCCAGACCTTGATTTGCTCGATAGATCCACGCAAAGCTCTATTTCGTTGCACCAATACCTTTTTGTACCTGTTGGCCAGATCTCCATATTCATGTTCCACGTGGAACATACCCCAATTGATGAGTCGGCGCCTGTGCTTTGGATCTTCTTCAATGATGCGTTGAATGTTTGGCGTGATGATTGTTAAAGGTATGGTCTTTGCCAGATCAGAGAGTTTCTTCAATTGCTCTCCATCTTTGCGTATTACAGTTTCTTTAACTGTTTTCTGCAGACCTATCTGGTGTCTGCTTCTATCCACACTTTTTAATATTGTGAAAAGATTGAGATGGTCTTTGCCTTCTTTTAACAGTTGGCCGCGCTTCTGCTGTCTGAATGAGCGTGCCCTGGCAAGTAGATAGATGGATTCTAGGAGCGTGGTCTTTCCAGCGCCGTTGTTGCCGGTGATTATATTCAGCTTTTTATTGGGTGAGATTTCTGCGTGCTCTATGTTTCGCAGGTTCTCAATTTTTATCTGTTCTATGTGCAATGTGTCTGTTTTTTGCCTGGATCTCTATGTTATCTCTAGATCCTCATCGGCATCACCACATATCGGCTTTCATCGTTATCCTTCCCATATATCAATGCACTGCTGTTCGTATCCTTGAGTTCTATGATGATCGAGTCCTCTGCTATGGCATTGATGGCATCCAGCAGATATCCAACGTTGAAGCCTATTTTCAACTCATCGCCACTGTATTTCACTTCAAGCTCTTCCTCTGACTCCTCCTGTTCCGGATTGTGTGCCTGCAGCTGCAACAGATTTTCTTTTAATTCGAAGCGAATACCTCTGTACTTTTCATTTGACAGAATGGATGCGCGTGTCAGTGACTGGCGAAGACTGGTCTTATCTGCTTCTACCTCCTTGTCCGATCCTGTCGGCATCACTCGTTGATATTCCGGGAATCTGCCATCGATGAGTTTTGAAGTGAAGACAGCTTTCTCCAGCAATACCCGTATGTAGCTGTTGCTCATCTCGATCTTGATCTCATCGTCACTGTTTGAGAGTAATCGACCCAACTCTATGACTGCCTTGCGCGGAAGTATGATCTGTTGATTTATCTCTTCAGGGGCCGATTTCTTTATCTGGCTCATGGCAAGTCGGTGGCCATCTGTCGCGACTGTGCGTATATCACCTTTACTGATCTCGAACAGCATGCCGTTGAGGTAGTAACGAACATCTTGCTGTGCCATGGCAAATTGTGTCTTTTCAATTAATCGATTAAGTGTATTCTCATTAATCGACATTACATTGTTACTCGGAGTCGGTTCTATGACCGGGTAGTCTCGAGCAGGGAGGAGGCTGAGAGAGAACCGGCTTCTGCCTGATTGCAGGCGCACTTTGTCTTCTGTGACATTCAGGGTTATTGGCGCAGACTCTGGAAGGGCCTTGCATATATCGAGCAGCTTTCGTGCTGGTAAGGTGAAATCAGCTTCACCATCACATTCTACCTTGGCCTCAGTTTTCAACTCGACTTCCAGATCTGTGGCTGTGAGTTGGATTAAACCATTTCCGGCATTGACAAGAATGTTAGCCAGTATAGGTAGTGTTTGACGTCTTTCTACGACACCTGCAATCTTCTGCAAAGGTTCGAGCAGGGTTTCCCTATCTGTGTTTATCTTCATGTTTATCCACTCAGCATTTAATTAATTCTTTTTAAGAGTCTAAGATTATTATTATTATTAGGCCCCGTCACTTCTGGTGTATAAGTCTATATCTATATGTTTTTTAAATGTTTTTTTCATTTTTTTGTGTGTTTTCATCTATTCTTTTGCTGCCCATTAACTGTTGATGAATTGTGGATAGAATGACACTTCAATATTACCCGATTTTCTCAACAATTTATCCACATTAACTGCTGAGGGTTCTCAACAGATTGGAATAGTCTTCTGAAATTCGCGGATCGCTCTCACGAAGTTCCTTCACCTTGCGGTTGGCGTGAATGACTGTTGTGTGGTCTCTTCCACCGAAGGCGTTGCCAATCTCCGGAAGACTGTGATTTGTCAGCTCCTTCGCAAGTGTCATGGCAATTTGTCTTGGGCGGGCGATTGATCGGCTTCGCTTGGAAGAGGTTAGATCAGATGTGCGGATTTGAAAATACTCTGCAACAGTCTTTTGTATATTTTCAATAGTGATCTGCTTGTCGTGGGCGGCAAGCATGTCACGCAAGGCGTTCTTGGCAAAGTCCAGGTTTATCTCTCGACCAGTGAATGTGGAGTTTGCGATGACCCTGCGCAGAGCACCCTCCAATTCCCTGATGTTGGAGCGGATTCTCTTACCCATGAAGAAGGCAACTTCATTGGGTAAATCGATGTTCAATTGAAGCGCCTTGCTCTGCAGTATGGCGACCCGGGTCTCAAGGTCCGGAGGCTCGATGGCCACGGTCAGACCCCATCCAAATCGCGATTTTAGCCGCTCCTCCAGGCCGCTTACCTCTTTTGGAAAGCGATCGCTGGAGAGAATAATCTGCTGCTGAGATTCAAACAGTGCATTGAAGGTGTGAAAAAATTCTTCCTGAGAGCGCTCTTTACCTGCGAAAAACTGAATATCATCGATGAGCAGGGCATTGACAGAGCGATAGCGTTTTTTAAATTGCTCGATGGTGTTGTGCTGTAATGCCTTTACCATCTCGGCAACGAATCGCTCGGAATGGAGATAAACCACGCGTGCTTGCGGGTTCTTTTTCAGCATCATATTTCCCACCGCATGCATGAGATGAGTCTTTCCCAAACCTACACCACCATAGATAAAGAGTGGGTTGTATGCCTTTCCGGGATTCTCGCCAATCTGCATCGAGGCAGCGCGTGCTATCTGATTAGATTTGCCCTCGACAAAGGTATCGAATATGAAACTTTGGTTTAGATTGCTGTTTGTCGAGAGGGTCTTCTCATCTGACTGGGAAAGTTTATTTGGTATAACCAGATCACTCTGCTTTTGTGCCGGTCTCCTTTTGCTGCCGATCTCCACCCTGACGGTGGGAGGATTACCATCACACAAACTATTCAGGTGATCCTGAATAGTGTCCAAGTAGTGATTGCGTACCCAGTCTAGAACGAACCGGTTAGGTGCCAGGAGTTTCAGGTGGTTTTGGTCTTCAACGATTTGTAGTGGGCGTATCCATGTGTTGAACTGTTGCGGTGATAACACCTGTTCAAGATGTTCGGAACATCGTTGCCAAAGGTTCAAGTTCTCTCTCCAGCAGCGTTGGATGAGTTGTGATAGATTTTGAAACCAGCCAACCGGCTCTGAAACGCCCTCTGGCCATACCATTTTGAACTGTCAAGTCTACCTCTGGTCGGAGCAGTTATCTATAGCCGATTAGGATTAGGCGTCGACTTTTTTAAAGTGGATTGTCTATTGACAGGGAAGGGTGTTTAGGACTAGGCTACGCGTCTTTTTTTCGACCAAAAATTATTTTCGATTTATTGGCGGATCTACCGGTAGACAGCTATGAAAAGAACCTTTCAACCCAGTAATCTGAAGAGAGCGCGTACCCATGGGTTTCGCGCACGCATGGCAACACGTAATGGCCGCAAAGTGCTTAAGGCACGCCGGGCCAAGGGTCGCGCCCGCCTGGCACTCTAATATATATACGCTCCTTGCCAACCTCCGAAGGGAATTTTCCCCGTCGTTGCAGACTTCTCAAGCCCGACGAATATCGTCGGGTTTTTAATGACGGGCAGCGCTCATCGGATAGGTTATTTCTGGTGCTTGCCAGACCCAATCGGCATGGCTATGCACGACTCGGCTTGGCGGTCTCCAAAAAAAGTAGTCCCAGAGCCGTGGATAGAAATCGCATTAAACGTTTGATTCGGGAAAGTTTCAGACTGAACCAGGGACTGTTGGCTGGACGCGATCTGGTGGTTGTCTCTAGACATGGCGCTGTAAATGCCGAGAATAGGCAGTGTTTGAACTCCCTTGGACAACATTGGCAAAAGATGGTGGAACAATGCGCCGCATCGTGATTTCACTGATCAAGCTTTATCAAACGATTCTGAGCCCGTTTGTAGGACAACATTGCCGTTTCTATCCTAGCTGCTCCTCCTACGCCCTGGAGGCCCTGGAAAAGCACGGAGTAGTGCGAGGTCTGTGGCTCTCTATCAAGCGTGTCTCCCGTTGCCATCCCTGGCATGAAGGCGGAGTAGACCCCGTACCTGAACCCCGAAGAAAGCAGTTTCATGGATAATATAAGACTGATCCTATTTTTTGTTCTCGCCTTTGTTGGTTTGTTGCTCTATCAGGCCTGGCAGCAGGACTATGGTCCCAAGAGTCAAGCCAAGCCGCAGACAACGGATACTTCGGTAACTCCCGATGTCGTGGAGAGCTCGGCAGCTGTGCCGTCAGTTGAGGTCAAGGCTGAACTGCCGGCTGCCGCCGGTCCGGACACTGCTGTTGCATCTGCCGGATCGGCTCAGGCGCAGATTGTAAGAGTCGAGACAGATCTGCTTAAAGTGGAGATATCGACACGGGGCGGCACGGTGCAGAAGGCGCTGTTGCTTGATTATCCCGAATCCCTGGATCAGCCTGATATAAAGGTTGAGCTATTAACGCCTCGGGAACCTGATATCTTTATTGCCCAATCCGGCCTGATCGGCAGCGAGGAGGGCAAAGCGCCCAACCATGAGGCAATCTACCAGGCACAACAGGGCCAATACAAAATGGGGGATGGGAGTGACGAGCTGATCGTTCCCCTCACATGGTCGAGCGGCGACGGCATTGAAATCACTAAACAGTTCATATTTCGGCGTGGCAGCTACCTTTCCGATGTTTCATATCTGATTGATAATCAATCCACTGCTGGATGGGCGGCGAGGGATTATGGACAGCTGCAGCGGATGGAGCCAAGCAGTGATGGCAACGGTTTCACCACCTATACCTACACCGGGGGTGTCTACTACAACCCGAAGGATAAGTATGAAAAGGTGGACTTTGACGAAATGGCGAAGAAAAAGCTCAACGTCGAGACGGATCAGGGATGGCTGGCTATGATTCAGCACTATTTTCTGAGTGCCTGGATACCACCCAAAGATCAGGTGGAGCACTACTATACCAATGCACTCTCGGGTGGAAAGTACCTGATCGGCAGCTACTCCCCAACAGTAACCGTAACCGCCGGTGAAACTGCGACCCTGACCCGCCAGCTCTACATTGGTCCGAAATTACAGGACCAGTTGGAGGTTATAGCCGAGGGTCTTGAACTGACGGTGGATTATGGCTGGTTGACTGTGATCGCCAAGCCTATCTTCTGGCTATTGAAGACCATCCATAACTGGGTAGGCAACTGGGGTTGGGCGATTATCATTCTTACCCTGCTGATAAAGGCGGCCTTCTTCAAGCTGTCTGAAACCAGTTATAAGTCGATGGCAAACATGCGCAAATTCACGCCAAGGATACAGGCGATCAAGGATCGTTATGGCGACGACAAGCAGCGTATCCAGGCTGCCATGATGGAGCTGTATAAAAAGGAGAAGATCAATCCCCTTGGTGGCTGTCTGCCTATCCTGGTTCAGATACCTGTCTTCATAGCGCTCTACTGGGTTCTGCTGGAGAGTGTGGAGTTACGCCAGGCCCCATGGATTCTGTGGATTGAAAGTCTGTCGGAAAAAGATCCCTATTTCATTCTGCCATTGATCATGGGTGTCTCCATGTTCGTGCAGCAGAAGCTCAATCCGGCACCGCCAGATCCGATGCAGGCGAAGATCATGATGACACTACCGTTTGTGTTCACCATATTTTTTGCCTTCTTCCCGGCAGGTCTGGTGCTCTATTGGGTGGTCAACAATCTGATTTCGATTGCTCAACAGTGGTATATCACGCGCAAGATCGAACAAGCAGCAAGCTGATTTCTCAGCCTGAGCATGCGGCCGCTTGATACCATCGCGGCAATCGCCACACCGCCAGGCCGCGGCAGTGTCGGCATAGTCCGCATAAGCGGACCTGAGTGCGGTAGGATTGCCGAGCTGTTGTTGGGTTCGGTTCCGCCGCCCAGGCAGGCATCTCTGCGATCCTTTCGGGATCAGCATGACAATACCATCGACAGTGGCCTGGCCATCTATTTCCCCAATCCCCAATCATTTACCGGTGAAGATGTGCTGGAACTCCAGGGCCATGGCGGGCCGGTGGTTTTGGATCTGCTGCTGCAACAGATCCTTCAGCATGGTGCACGTCTGGCCCGTCCTGGTGAATTCAGTGAACGGGCCTTTCTGAATGGTAAACTCGATCTCGTGCAGGCCGAAGCGATTGCGGATCTGATCGATGCGGAGAGTCAAGCGGCGGCCCGATCGGCCACCCGCACCCTGCAAGGGGCATTTTCAGACAAGATACATAAGCTGGTTGAGGCACTGATCGAACTCCGCCTCTACGTCGAGTCAGCCATCGACTTTCCCGAAGAGGAGATCGATTTTCTCGCTGACAGTAACGTAAGTGAACGCTTACATACTATACTCGATGAGATTAACGACACGCGGCAGAGCGCCCATAGTGGCAGACTGCTGAGAGATGGATTGACCCTGGTTATCGCGGGCAGGCCCAATGCCGGCAAATCGAGTTTGTTGAATGCCCTGGCCGGTGCCGAAGCCGCCATCGTCACCGACATCCCGGGAACCACCAGGGATCTGTTGCGCGAACGTATCACCATTGAGGGCATGCCCCTGCACATTATCGATACCGCGGGTATGCGCGATAGCCATGATCCGGTCGAAGCGGAGGGCATTCGCCGGGCGAAACATGAGATGGAGCTGGCTGACCGGGTACTGTGGGTGTTTGACGACCATACGGATCCGCAACACCTGGCCGTGGACAGAGACCAATTGCCGGATGGTGTTCCTGTAACCCTGATCCGAAACAAGATTGATATTGCAGGCAGTTCACCGCGACTCAATGAGGATGAGTCTGGGATTGAGATTGCCCTATCCGCCACCCGAGGCGAGGGAATAGATCTGCTTAGAGCCCATCTCATACAATGCGTAGGTTACCAGCACCTGGGTGAAGGGGACTTTATCGCCAGACGCCGCCATCTGGATGCCTTGGAGAGAGCCATCGAGTATCTTCGCCAGGGAGCGTTGAGTCTGCAACGGGATAGAGCGGGTGAATTGTTGGCTGAAGATCTTCGGTTGGCACAGCAATCATTAGCGGAGATTACCGGCGAATTTACCGCGGATGACCTTCTAGGACGGATCTTCAGTAGTTTCTGTATCGGTAAATGAGGTCCTTGGCCAGGTATGGATCCAGTTTTGAATAAACCGATTTTTTTTGACCGAGCACATTGTAGGCGTGGCATAGGCAGTGCTATCTGTGGTGCAATAGAGTGACAATATAAGAGGAGTAAAACCATGCTGGGTGAATCCCATGATCTACTACATGAATTCCCGGAATATGCCGACAAGATTGCGGAGTTGCGTGCCAGCAATGATGTCTTCCATAACCTGATGGACGAATATGACTGGTTGGATGCACATATCCGTAATCTCGAGGAGTTGCACAATCCGGTTTCCGATTTCCATATGGAGGAGATGAAGAAACGGCGGGTACTATTGAAAGACAGGCTGTATGCCATTTTACACGGCTGATTGATCTTCATCTCCGTCGTGGACGGAACAGACGAACCTGTCGGGCGAATGCGCGCCGTTGTTCAGCGTCACTCCCCTGTGAGGCGTAGCGCAATTTGATATAGAGGCCGATGATGGCCATGATCTGGCTGGCCAGATCCGGTCGCTGGCGGGCAGCCCGGGTTGCGAAATCCATGGGGCCTTCATAGGATCTACGCCGGATACCCAGGCGGGAGAGCTTTTTACAGAAACGGTGATAGAGCTGTTGTGTGGGAGAGAGCCTCAACCTGCCCTGGCGGATGATTATCAACACCACAACCAACAAGACAATCGCCACCGATCCCGCGGTGATCAAACTCCAGCGGACGCTGCTATAAGCGTCAAATCCAAAATTACGCATCAGGGTGAATTGGTGTTCCCTGCTGTAACCGATGATCAACCGACGCCACTGGATATTAACGCTATCGAGGGCATGGGTGAACTGGCGTAGCATGGATGCAGCCAGACCGCTACCATCTATCTCGAACATGGCCGGCGCACCCTCTTCGCCGAAAGCCATGCGTAAGGGGTATTCTATGCGTTCCGGGGCGACCGCCGCGGTGGGGTCTATTCTTACCCAGCCTCTTCCTTCCAGCCACACCTCCGACCAGGCATGGGCATGGTATTGGCGAATGATAAAGTAGTCTCCGAGCTGATTGTACTCGCCACCCTGATAACCCAGTACCAAGCGTGACGGAATGCCGGCAATGCGCATCAATTGCGTGAAACTGGTGGCGTAGTGTTCACAGAAACCGGCCCTACCCTCAAATAAAAATTCTTCAACGGGATTGTCTCGATATGTTGGTGGTGAGAGCGTGTAGATAAAAGGATTTGTGTTGAAGAAACGCAATGCCTGTTCGACTACCTGTGTATCGGTTTGTGCTTCTGTGCGCCATTGAGCGACCAGTTGACGTTGCTGATCCGTCACCGTCTCACCAAGCTGCAATCCTCTTTGACGTAGTATTGATGAGAGGTCAGACATACCATACCGGGTCGATGAGTGCAGAGTGTAAGACTTAGGAGTAGTCACGGCTGTGCTGTAAATTAACTGTAAGTCATGCTTCAGTCTGCTTCGGGCTGGTGCTTCAAGGGGAACATCAAGGGCGACCAGCCACTCTTCATCATGTGGCTCCAGGAAAATTTCATACTTGATTGGCTGATCCAAAATGATCAACTTGGTGCTGTCCGTGCCGATCGGTTGTTGCTTGTCTGTATACCAGCTATATCCATCCGTATCCCACAGAACCAGAGCGCGCCAATAACGTTGCTGTGGTGGTGGCGGAGGCTGTTTGAATTGTGCCCTGAAAGCCACCTCCGAGGATTCAACCAGTTCACTGACCGAGCCTGGAGTGACTCTATCACTGAGACCTGTCCTGGCGACCGATTGAGAAGCAAAGTTCCACAGCGGTTGTGTGATGCGGGGAAATATGATGAACAGGATGATCGCTATGGGTAAAGCCTGCAGGGTTATCTGTATGGTCTTTATGAACGGGCGCAGAATATTTCGTGGAGGCGTGACCCGGTTTATCTCCAGCAATAGAGCAGTGAGAGCGGTAACCACGATGACAAGATAGATGGATAGTGCCAACGATTGGCTATATAGGAATTGTGTGACAACGACAAAGTATGAGATGAATACCGAGATATAGATATCCCGTCGCTTTCTTGTCTCCATGACCTTCAGCAGCAGCATTATTCCCAACAGGGCAACCCCAGGATCCCGTCCCAATAGTGTCTGGTATCGGGAATAGACGACAAATATCGATACGCATGTAACCAGCAGAAGCAGCCACTGCCCGGGTTGAAGTTTGTGCCAATGGAGACTGGCGATACGCCAAGTGAACAATAGTAAAAGATAGAGTGAGATATTGAGGGGGATGTTGCTTGAGTGGGGTAACAGCGCCAGGCCCATCACCAGGCTGAGCCTTAACATGAAAGCGGGTGTTACCGAGTAGTCAACCGGTTGTTTCATTGTCATCGCCGTAACGGGCAAGCAGTGAAAGACAGCGTTGCTGGTGCAAAGGTCCAGATGCGGTGGGTATCTTCTGCCCCGGCATCTGCAGACTGTATCTTTGTTGTTGCTCTTCGGCCTGGAGAATGAATCGACAAAGCAGGCTGAGGCGTTGTTCGGTAGGGTACTCTTTCAGCAGCTCCCAATCGAGACGCACCTGTTCGCTCCGGTCACCGCCAAACTGTTTACTCAACAGCCCCCGCTCTCTGGCCTGGGCCTTCCAATCGATCTGCCGAGGAGAATCCCCCAGCCGATAACTTCGCAAGCCGATGAAGTCGTCAGCGCCTACGCCTCTGTCGCCTGAGTCGCTGTGACTGTAGACAGCCTGGGTCGGTGGTTCGCCCTGAGTGGCAGGTTTGGGGTAGACCAGACAAGATTGGTCGAGTTGGGCATAACTCCAGGCCCTGAAAAGACCGAGTGGATAGCTGGTCTGAATGATGATTTCCGGTATCTGCAGGTATCCGCGCCGTTCGGTCTTTATGGGTATGTGCAGCTCAGTGATTGAGTTGGCTGGGATATCGACCGTGTCAGCAAACTGCTTTTTGCACCTTAAGGCAATCCCATAATGATAGGCAGTGCTGTCGTTCTTCACACGCAGAGAAAAGTCGGCGGTCTGACCGGCGAAAACGGAAGCCGCCTCTCCTGGCTGGATCGACAGACCGAGTAGATTGCGCCAGGTGTGAAGGATGGTTACCAGCCAGATACCACCGAGCAGGAAGGTCATCAAGTGTCCCAGGTTACTGCCATAGTTGATGGAGCCAGCCAACATCAATAGCAACAGCAGGGCCAACAGCATTCCCTGTCGGGTTGGCAGAATATAGATGCTGCGCGCTGCAATTCGCACCCTGCCACGGGATTCCGGTCGTGCGCGGCGACGCAAGTTCTTCAGCCAGTGAACCTGGGTTATCGCTGCCATCTCAAGGGATAGGTACTGAACTGATTAGATTCATCACCAGACTCTCCCCGTGCGGCTCGGCGCTATCCCCTGCCGGCTGCAGGCGGTGTCCTATGGTGGCGGGCAGGATCGCTTGCAGATCTTCAGGTAACACCAGCTTTCTGCCTTCGATCAATGCCCAGGCCCGGGCGCCCTGGAGGATCGCCAAACCAGCCCTGGGAGAGAGACCGTGCCGGTAGTCTGGAGAGTTACGGCTGTATGAAAGTATATCCTGACAGTAGTCGATCAGGGCATCCGCCACATGCACGGCTGAAACACGCTGCTGATATTCGGTCAGTTTCTGACTGTCTATCACGGCCGATATTTTTTTCAGCATTTGACGCCGGTCCTCGCCGCCGAGCAGTTCTCTCTCAGCTTCTCTCGCGGGATAGCCGATGCGTATGCGCATCAGAAACCGGTCCAGCTGTGATTCCGGCAACGGGAAGGTGCCGACCTGATGGCTGGGATTCTGCGTGGCAATGACAAAAAAGGGTTCAGGCAAGCCGTGGGTGACGCCATCGGTGGTGACCTGGCGCTCCTCCATGGCCTCCAGCAAGGCACTTTGCGCCTTGGGTGTGGCGCGGTTGATCTCATCGGCCAGGACCAGTTGCGCAAAAATTGGGCCGTGGTGGAACTGAAAGCGCTGTTCGCTTCGCTCAAAGATCGACACCCCGACGATATCCGAGGGTAGAAGATCGCTGGTAAACTGGATGCGTTGGTAGTGAAGCCCCAACATATGGGCCAGGGTATGGGCCAGGGTGGTCTTACCGACGCCGGGCAGATCCTCGATCAACAGATGCCCCCGGGCCAGCAGACAGGCAAGGGATAGTTTAACCACCTCCTGTTTGCCCAATAGAATATTGCCGGCGGCATCGATAATCTTTTGTAATTCAGAGCTCATAGATTTCCGTGGAGTCCATCGAATCGGCTAAAATAGCCGATTCCCATTAAAGAATCTTTGCAAAAGCACCTAATCAGAGACCCATGTTTTATACCAACACTTATGATGTGATTGTAGTGGGCGGCGGACATGCCGGCACCGAAGCGGCCCTGGCTGCCGTGCGCATGGGTGCACGCACACTGTTGCTCAGCCATAACATCGAAACCCTGGGTCAGATGAGCTGCAATCCCGCCATCGGGGGTATAGGTAAGGGCCATCTGGTCAAGGAAGTGGATGCCTTGGGTGGAATTATGGCCCATGCGGCGGATCTCGGCGGGATTCAGTTTCGCATCCTCAACTCGCGTAAAGGGGCTGCTGTGCGCGCCACCCGAGCCCAGGCAGACCGGGTACGCTATAAAGCGGCCATTCGACATGCCCTGGAGAATCAGCCCAACCTGGAGATCTTTCAGCAGGCGGTGGATGATCTGCTGGTGGAACAGGAGCGGGTGACCGGTGTCGTCACCCAGATGGGCTTGAAGTTCCGCGCCAATGCGGTGGTGCTGACCGTAGGCACCTTTCTCGGTGGTCGAATCCATATCGGCATGTCCAACTATGCAGGCGGTCGCGCTGGAGACCCACCCGCCAATGCCCTCTCCCAGCGACTTCGGGAGTTACCCTTTAGGGTCGATCGGCTGAAGACCGGCACCCCGCCAAGAATCGACGGCCGCAGCATCGACTATACGCGGCTGCAGGCACAACCCGGCGACATCCCCACCCCGGTCTTCTCATTTCTGGGATCCCCTGATCAGCACCCGCGGCAGGTCAGCTGCCATATCACCCATACCAACCGGGAGACCCATGAAATCATCCGCGGCGGGCTCTCCCGTTCACCCATGTACACGGGTGTCATCGAAGGCGTCGGGCCACGTTACTGCCCCTCCATCGAGGATAAAATCGTCCGCTTTGCGGATAAGGAGTCCCACCAGATCTTTATCGAACCCGAAGGGCTGGATACCCACGAAGTCTATCCCAACGGTATCTCCACCAGCCTTCCGTTCGATATCCAGCTGAAGTTGGTGCGCTCCATGGTGGGCTTCGAAAAGGCCCATTTGACGCGCCCCGGTTATGCCATCGAGTATGACTATTTCGATCCCCGTGACCTGCAGGCTTCACTGCAGACAAAATTTCTGCACGGCCTATTCTTTGCCGGTCAGATCAATGGCACCACCGGTTACGAGGAGGCGGCGGCACAGGGCCTGCTGGCAGGAATCAACGCGGTGCTCATGTGCCGGGAGGAGCAGCCCTGGACGCCGCGCAGGGATGAGGCCTATCTCGGAGTGATGGTGGACGATCTGATAACCCAGGGCACCCTGGAACCCTATCGCATGTTCACCAGCCGTGCCGAGTACCGGCTGATGCTACGTGAGGACAATGCGGATCTGCGGCTGACTGAAACCGGACGTAATCTCGGTTTGGTGGACGATCGGCGCTGGGAGCTTTACTGTCGTAAACGGGATGCGATCGAACGGGAGCAGCAGCGCCTGAAAGGGATCTGGCTCAATCCCAACGATGTGGAGCCGGCGCAGGCACAAGCCATTCTGGGTGGCACCCTCTCCAAAGAGGCCTGTGCCATCAATCTGCTTGCCAGACCGAATGTGGCCTATCAACAGTTGATGGGGATGGCGAAACTGGGACCGGGAGAGACGGACCCGCAGGTCATCGAGCAGCTCGAGGTCCAGGCCAAATATGCCGGTTATATCGATCGCCAGCAGGGGGAGATCGAAAAACAGCGTGCCAATGAGGCGGTTATCCTGCCTGATGGACTCGATTATGCAACGGTTCGCGGACTCTCGTCCGAGGTGATGGAGAAACTGCAGCGGCATCGGCCACAGACCCTGGGACAGGCGGGACGTATTCCTGGTGTCACCCCTGCGGCCATCTCCCTGCTTTTGATTCATCTGAAAAAGTGTTCAGCCTGATGGTTGATGATCGCTATGATGCCTCTGCCTGCCAGCAGCGACTATTGGCGGGTGCCGCCGAGTTGGGACTCGATCTCGATGGGCGACAACAGAGCCTGATGATGGACTTCCTGGCACTCCTGGTGAAGTGGAATCGGGCCTACAATCTCACCGCGGTTCGCGAGCCCCTGGAGATGGTTGGGCGACATCTGTTGGACAGCCTGGCGCTGTTGCCCCACCTGAAAAGCGGGGCCTGCCTGGATATGGGTACCGGGGCTGGAGTGCCGGGGATACCCCTGGCGATCATGCGCCCCGCCACGGATTTCGTGCTGCTCGACAGTAACAGTAAAAAGATCCGCTTTGTGCGTCAGGTGAAACTGGAATTGGGATTGGATAATGTCATGCCGGTGCATGCCAGGGTTGAGCAGTATCAATCCGACAGACCTTTTAAAACCTTGATTGCAAGGGCCTTTACCGACCTGCCCAAGATGCTTGCCCTGAGTGCCGGCCTGCGCCAGCCGGGATCCGAGATCCTGGCCATGAAAGGGAGTGTTCCCGAGCAGGAGATTGCCCATCTGCCGGCCGGTGTACATGCAGAAGTCATTCCGTTACAGGTGCCATTCGAGGTGGGTGAGCGCTGTCTTGTGCGGCTTGAGCAAGCGGCCGGATATCACGCAAAGTGACAGAAAGGGTACCACCTTCAACGACACTACCGTTATGATAGGCAGTTCCTGTTATTGCGGAGCCGAGTTACGCCATGGGTTACATCATCTCAATCGCCAATCAGAAGGGCGGTGTCGGCAAAACCACCACCACCGTGAACCTGGCGGCCTCGCTTGCCGCCATGAAGAAACGGGTGTTGCTGGTGGATATGGATCCACAGGGCAATGCCAGTATGGGCAGTGGTATCGACAAACACGGTTTGGAACACTCCTGTTGCGAACTGTTGTTGGGGGATTCAACCCTGCGGCAAGCCATCCAGCTGGCGCCCGATTCCAATTTCGATGTGCTGCCGGCGAATTCGGACCTGACCGCCGCGGAAGTGGGCCTGATGAGCAGCTCCATGCGGGAGAAGCGACTCGACCTGGCACTGGCCCCGGCAAAGCCGAGTTATGACTACATCCTCATCGATTGCCCACCGTCGTTGAACATGCTGACCCTGAATGCCCTGGTGGCGGCGGACGGGGTGCTGATCCCCATCCAGACCGAGTACTATGCCTTGGAAGGGCTGACCGCATTGATGAACACGGTGGAACAGATACGCGCCCATCTCAATCAGGATCTGCAGATCGAAGGCTTTCTGCGAACCATGCATGATCCGCGCAACAACCTGGCGATAGATGTATCCGGACAGCTACTCTCCCATTTCAAGGATGCGGTGTTCAACACCATCATCCCGCGCAACGTCCGGGTTGCCGAGGCGCCGAGCCATGGCATACCGGTGTTGCTGTATGACAAGCATTCACGGGGAGCCACCGCCTATCTGGCCCTGGCCAGTGAATTGCTGAGACGCCATCGCATGCGCGACGTGCAAACCCAAACGGCCTGAGGGATAGAACCATATGGCGACAAAGAAAAGAGGATTGGGTCGCGGTCTCGACGCCCTGCTGGGGGGTATGCAGGCCGAGGCCGAGGGCAAACAGACAGCCGCAAGCGGCAGCAACCGGGACAATCTGCATCGACTCCCGGTTGACCTGATCCAGCGTGGCCGCTATCAGCCAAGACGGGAGTTCGATGCCGAAAGCTTGCGCGAACTGGCCGACTCGATTGCGGCCCAGGGCGTGATTCAGCCGATTGTGGTACGCCCGGTGGAGAATGAGCGCTATGAATTGATCGCCGGCGAACGGCGTTGGCGTGCGGCTCAGCAGGCGGGGTTGGATGAGATACCGGTAGTGATCAAGGAGGTCACCGAAGAGGCCGCCATGGCCATGGGGCTGATCGAGAACATCCAGCGGGAGGATCTCAATCCCCTGGAAGAGGCGAACGCCCTGAGCCGTTTGTTGCTGGAGTTCGGGCTGACCCACCAGGAGGTGGCCAAAGCGGTGGGTAAGTCGCGCACCACCGTGACCAACCTGTTGCGCCTGCTGGAGCTCAACGAAGAGGTCAAGACCCTGGTGGAGAGCGGACGCCTGGAAATGGGCCACGCCCGATGCCTGTTGGGCCTGAAGGGTGAGGATCAGACCCGGGCGGCAAATCAGGTCGCTGCCCAGGGACTCTCGGTGCGTGAAACGGAACGCCTGGTACGCCGCTTACAGAATCAGGAGGAAAAGCCTAAAGCCTCCCGGGCAACCCCGGTGATGGATCCCGATATTCGGCGCCTGGTCACGGACCTGTCGGAGAAGTTGGGGGCCAAGGTCGATCTGCAACAGGGAAGCAAAGGCAAGGGCAAACTGGTTATTGGCTACAACAGTCTGGATGAGCTTGAAGGGATCCTCGACCACATAAAGTAAGCGCAATTCAGGATAGTACCGCTCCTGATCCCTTACTGAACGGCAACACTACTTCACGGAGTAGTAGTTGAAGTTATCCTTCCCGACCTGGTGATAGCCTGTACGGCGTTGGATTTTTCCCGCAAGCAGATTGCCATCGATGGTGTTGAGGCGAGGCTTGAAGGGATTAGCTGAATCGACCTTTTCGATGAGAAAATGGTGCTGTTGCGTCGCCACTGCACCAATGTCCGCCAGCTTGATGTTTTGCACAAACTGAGGACTCCAAGTGTTCAATCCGATATTTCCTCTGGGCGCGCCTATTGCGATATCCCACCTGATGGTCTTTAGTCCGGCCTTGCGATAGCAATAGACACAGAAGATACCGCACCAGCTCTTTTTCTTTCCACCGACGAATGGCTGCGGACTCCAGGCCTTGCTGTGGGGATCCTTAAAGTTGTCATCCTGCAGGGTAACGTTCGCAGCCTCCTTAAAGATGGCCTTCACAATGTCAATTCCTTTAGGCCTGCCACCAATGAGCTGTGTAAAATCGACCTTACCGACAAGTTTGCCAGCTTCAGACAATATTCTTTTTCGCAGATCAGCATGTTTGTCCTTACCAACGGGTGGAACACCCAGCAGGTTTTTCAAGAAAGCGATCAGTTGTGCCCATGTGTTCGGTCCGACGATACCGTCGGCGATGAGATTGTTGTTGCGTTGGAACTGCTGAGTTCTGGCGGCAGACTTAGTCCCGAATATACCGTCCGAGACCAGCTCGGGCTTGGCAGATACGGCCTCATTAAGAGCTTGTTGTACTTGAACGACATCGTCGCCACGTGCGCCGTATTTTATTACTCTTTTTAATGATGGTTGCATTATTGTCTTCCCCGGTCTCCTATCCACAATAGGTAGTGTTAAAGCAATTATAGCCAGAGAGATTTGCCGTTACAGGTGGTCTATTGATGCATTAATAACTGGAGACCGGCACAGACATGTCATCAGACCTGGCTATATATTAAATAGTAAACACTTGTATTGCGGTGTTAATTCCTGGTGTTGAGTCGCTTATGCTGAGCATTTGATAATTCTGATACAAGGGGCATTCAGATGTTTCATCCGATTGAAATTCCGTTTGGTTGCGTCATGCTTTTCAATGTGGTCGACCTGAAACCCGGGGTCAAAGTCGAGGACGTTGAACTGGTGCTTGGCGAAATGTGCAATGTGGTAAAGAACAATTATGGTGACGACAATGGCGGTTTCATCGGCGGCCAGGTTTACAGCAATGCCGGATTTATCTCCGAGGAGGGCACAGTGGGTGCCGATGACAGTCACAAGAACAAGCGCGTCAATCAGAATATGGGCGATATTGTAATCGTCACTTTTTGGCAGTCGTTTGAGCAACACGAACGCTCCCATGCGGACCGGCTATTCAAGGAGAAGTTTTCAGCCCTGGCAGATTTTTGTGACGATACCTACGAAGTCGGCTATGAAATGTTATGGCAAGGAGTGCCAGACTGAGGATGTGGCGAATTGTGGTTTTGGCTATGCTAAGACCTGAATCAGGGGAAATTTAACAGTCGCTATTTAACTGCATTAAGGAGAATACAGTGATCAAAAGACTCGGGCTTGTTTCGTTATTCATGCTATTGATGCTTGCCGCCCAGATGGGATTGGCAAAGGATCTGGACAACAATCCACCGGGGCCTGCAGGGGGGCCTGGTACCAACTGGGAGAACCCCCCGGGACCTGAAGGTGGGCCGGGCGCCTCACCCGATCGGTGGAATCGCTACCGAATCAATCCGCCAGGACGGGTGGGAGGGCCGGGTTCAGGGTGGTATTACAAGCGGCCCAATCGCTACTACCGATATGACCGGGACAACAATCCGCCGGGGCCGAGAGGCGGTCCGGGTACCAATTGGGAGAACCCACCTGGGCCACGCGGTGGTCCGGGGGTATCCCCCAACCGTCGCTATCGCTGAAACGGGACTCGTCTACCCTAATTAAATTAGGGTTAATGGGGCTGAAAACGGTCGACCAGCCCGTATCCAGGGTTGGTCCGGCCGCCGCTGGAGAAAAAAATGCCTGCTATGAAAAAATTTATGTCTCTATCCTTTGACCTTATAACTAAGACCCCTTATACTCCTCCCTCCTTGCTGGTTAGGCTCATTTAAAGGGTACCGGGAAACCGGAATGCAGCTTACCGGAAACAGCCAGATCCGCACCATTGTGACGCTCCAATTTGGAGTGGCGCTGATGATCGGTTTGGCACTTCTGTTTTTCGGTAAAACCTATGCATATTCCGGGTTTATTGGTGGTCTGATAGCCGCGGCGGCAAACGGCTTTTTTGCCTTGAAATCCTTCACGCGCTACCGCGCCCAGGATCCGCAAAAGATAGCCGGCCGCATGTTTGGCGCCGAAATCCAGAAGTTGATCATCACTGGACTGATGTTCGGATTGACAATTGTCACCATCAGTCCACTGAGTATTGGTGCATTATTGGGCTGTTATCTGTTTGTCCAGGTAGCGGTTCCATTGATTGTATTGGTTATTGAAGATAGACAGCATTCATAGGTTTAAGTATGGCTGGCGATGCCCTCACCTCCGGTGAATATATTAAACATCATTTAACTAATCTGACCTTCGGTAAGCATCCGGATGGCGGCTGGGGCATGGCGCACTCCGCCAACGAGGCCAAGGAGATGGGCTTCTGGGCGATTCATGTGGATACCATGTTCTGGTCCATCGCCCTCGGCATCCTGTTTCTCTATTTCTTCAGCAAGGCCGCCAAGCAGGCCACCGTCGGCGTGCCCAATGGCCTGCAGAATTTCGTCGAATGGATTGTCGACTTCATCGATGACAGCGTGCGCGGTTCCTTTTCCGCCCGCAATTCCTTGGTGGCGCCCCTTGCATTGACCATTTTTGTCTGGATCTTCCTGCAGAATCTGATGGATCTGGTGCCGGTGGATTTAATTCCGGAAGCAGCCAAGTTGCTGGGTATCCATTATATGAAGGTTGTTCCGTCAACCGATCCCAATGCCACCTTCGGGATGGCTATCGGTGTATTCCTTTTGGTTCTCTATTACAGTATCAAGATCAAGGGCATCGGCGGTTTTGCCGGCGAATTGACGCTACAGCCCTTCTCTTCCAGTAATGCCGTGGTCAACATCCTGTTCATTCCAGTCAACTTCATTCTGGAATTCGTCAGCCTGATCGCCAAACCCATCTCTCTCGCCCTGCGTCTGTTCGGTAACATGTACGCGGGTGAAATGATCTTTATTTTGATCGCCATCATGTACAATGCCGGCCTGATTCTCGGCTTGTTCGGTGGCGTGCTCCAGCTGGGCTGGGCGATTTTCCATATCCTGATCATCACATTGCAGGCGTTCATCTTTATGACCCTGACAATCGTCTATCTGGATATGGCACACCACGAACACTGATTTAACCTTTAACTATCTAGTTCATTAAACGGGAGACCAATAATGGAACAAGCACTGCTGTACATCGCCGGCGCAATCATGATGGGCCTGGGCGCCCTGGGTGCCGCGGTAGGTATCGGCGTACTGGGTGGCCGCTTTCTCGAAGGCGCCGCACGTCAGCCTGAACTCATCCCCATGCTGCGTACCCAGTTCTTCATCGTCATGGGTCTGGTTGACGCCGTCCCCATGATCGCCGTGGGTCTGGCCATGTACGTACTGTTCGCTGTCGCCTGATCCAGGCTTGAGCGAATTCACTATCATCTCGTCCAACGAGAGGTAATTCCGGGATGAACATCAATCTGACGCTAATAGGTCAGCTGCTCACTTTTGCGGTGTTCGTGTGGTTCACAATGAAATTTATCTGGACCCCGATCATGGGTGCGCTGGAGAGCCGCAAAAAAGAGATAGCCGATGGCCTGGCCGCCGCCGAACGCGGGCAGCACGAACAGGAGCTTGCGAAAGAGCGGGCCAAGGACGTTCTGCACGAAGCCAAATCTCAGGCTGCTGAGATTGTGACTCAGGCGCAGAAGCGGGCAGCCGAAATTGTCGATGAGTCAAAGGGTACCGCACGCATAGAAGGCGAGCGTATCCTGACCGCCGCACAGGCAGAGATCGAGCAGGAGTCAAATCGTGCCCGTGAGCATCTGCGGGAGAAGCTTGGCGAACTGGCTGTGGCCGGCGCTGAGAGGATCCTTAGAAAGGAGATCAATGCAGCGGCGCACAAAGACATCGTCAACGAACTGGCAAAAGAGATATAGGGCGGAATCATGGCTGGTGAAGCAACCACTATTGCCCGCCCCTACGCCGAAGCGGTGTTTGCGCGAGCTGAAGAGAGCGGCAAGCTCGATATCTGGTCCGACATGCTGAGTTTTCTCACCTCTGTGGTGGAGAGCGAAGAGATGGCCCCGATAGTCGGTAATCCACTGATCGAGCAGGAGGCACTGGTGTCACTGCTGCTGGAGATCGCGGGCGACAAGGTCGACCAAGAGGGCGGCAATCTGATCAAGGTATTGGTCGAGAATGGTCGTCTCAGTGTGCTACCAGAGATCGACGCACTCTTTGAAGAGCTGAAAGCGGACAAACAGCGCATCAGCAAGGTCCACGTGACCTCCGCATTCGCCCTCGACACAGCGCAGGAAAAACTCATTGCCGACGCCTTAAAGGCCAAGTTGGGACGCGACGTCACCATCACCAGTGAACTTGATGCCGAACTGATCGGCGGTGTTCACATCCGTGCTGGCGACATGGTTATCGACGGCTCTGTCCGTGGACAACTGCAGCAACTGGCGAACGAATTAGGAATCTAAGCGAGAAGCCATCATGCAACTCAATCCATCCGAGATCAGCGACCTGATCAAAAGCAAGATCGAAAAATTCGATCTCAAGACCGAGGCCCGCAACGAGGGTACGATCATCAGTCTGACCGACGGCATTGCCCGTATCCACGGTCTCGAGGACGCCATGTCCTACGAGATGCTGGAGTTCCCCGGCAACACCTACGGCCTGGCGCTCAACCTGGAGCGCGATTCTGTCGGCGCCGTGGTGTTGGGTGACTACAAACACCTGAGTGAAGGCGACGCCGTCAAATGTACCGGCCGCGTACTCGAGGTGCCGGTGGGCGAAGGCCTGCTGGGACGTGTGGTCGACTCCCTGGGTAACCCCCTGGACGGCAAAGGCGACATCGTTGCCGATACCACCTCGCCCATCGAGAAGGTGGCGCCCGGTGTTATCGAGCGTAAGTCGGTTGATCAGCCGGTGCAGACCGGTCTGAAGGCTATCGACGCCATGGTGCCCATCGGTCGCGGCCAGCGTGAGCTGATCATCGGTGACCGCCAGACCGGTAAGTCGGCGGTGGCGATCGACACCATCATCAATCAGAAAGGCACCGGCATTAAGTGTATCTACGTTGCCGTGGGTCAGAAGAACTCCACCATCGCCCAGGTGGTACGCAAGCTGGAAGAGCACGACGCGATGGAGCACACCATCATCGTTGCGGCGCCGGCAGCGGACTCTGCGGCCATGCAGTTCCTCGCCCCCTACTCCGGTTGCACCATGGGTGAGTATTTCCGGGATATCGGCGAAGACGCCTTGATCATCTACGACGATCTGACCAAACAGGCCTGGGCCTATCGTCAGGTCTCCCTGCTGCTGCGTCGTCCGCCAGGTCGTGAGGCCTATCCCGGTGACGTCTTCTATCTCCACTCCCGTCTGCTGGAGCGCGCCGCGCGTGTCAACGCCGACTATGTGGAGAAGATGACCGACGGCAAGGTGAAGGGCCAGACCGGTTCTTTGACCGCCCTGCCGATCATCGAGACCCAGGCGGGTGACGTATCGGCCTTCGTACCGACCAACGTTATCTCCATCACCGACGGTCAGATCTTCCTCGAGGCGGATCTGTTCAACGCAGGTATCCGTCCGGCCATCAACGCCGGTCTCTCGGTATCCCGAGTGGGTGGTGCGGCGCAGACCAAGATCATCAAAAAGCTGGGTGGTGGTGTCCGACTGGCCCTGGCCCAGTATCGTGAGCTGGCCGCCTTCTCCCAGTTCGCATCCGATCTGGATGAGGCGACCCGGAAACAGCTGGAGCGTGGTGAACGGGTGACCGAGCTGATGAAACAGGCCCAGTACTCGCCACTCTCCATTGCGGGTATGGCCGTCTCCCTGTTTGCCGCCAATGAAGGCTATCTGGATGATGTGGAAGCACCTAAAGTGGTTGATTTTGAAGCCTCACTGCAGGGTTACATGAAGAGTAGCCATAAGGAGCTTATGGATAAGATGAACGAGAGCGGCGACTACAATGCCGAGATCGAACAGGCCCTGCACGATGCACTGAAGGACTTCAAGGCCAACCATACTTGGTAAGCCGGGTACGTAACACGAGATAAGGTTCAGAGTTATGGCAGGCGCAAAAGAGATACGCACACAGATTGCGAGTATCAAGAATACCAGCAAGATCACCAAGGCGATGGAGATGGTGGCGGCCTCGAAGATGCGTAAGGCGCAGAATCGAATGGCATCCACCCGGCCCTACGCGGATAAGATGCGGAATGTTATCGGACATCTGTTCCATGCCCATCCCGAATACAAGCATACCTTCATGATCGAGCGTGAAGTGAAGCGTGTGGGCTACATCATCGTCTCTTCTGATCGTGGATTGTGTGGCGGCTTGAACAACAATCTGTTTCGCTCTTTGATCAAGGAGATGAAATCCCTGCGTGAAAATGGAACTGAAGTGGACTTTTGCACCATTGGTAACAAGGCGCTGGGTTTCTTCGGGCGTTTCGGCGGCAATGTTGTCAGTCAGGCAACCCATTTGGGTGACGCACCACATATCGAAGACCTGATCGGTACGGTCAAGGTTATGCTGGATGCCTATGCCGAGGGCAAGATCGATCGCATCTATATTGCCTATAACAATTTCGTCAACACCATGACCCAGAGCCCATCCGTCGAGCAGTTGGTGCCGATTCCGCCAAATGAGATAGAAGAGCTGAAGTATCACTGGGACTACATCTACGAACCTGATTCAAAGCATGTACTCGATAACCTGTTGAGCCGCTATGTAGAGTCACTGGTCTACCAGGCCGTGGTGGAAAACGGCGCCTGCGAGCAGTCCGCTCGGATGGTGGCGATGAAGGCGGCCTCGGATAACGCGGGCGAGCTGATCAATGAGTTGCAACTGATCTACAACAAGGCTCGTCAAGCCGCTATCACCCAGGAGATCTCGGAGATCGTCGGTGGAGCGGCGGCTGTCTGATGACAGCCAGAGACAACAGAATTTTAGTTTTTAAATTTTGAGAGTCGCCTGGAGCGGCAAGAGGAACCAGAAATGAGTTCGGGCAAAGTGGTTGAAATCATCGGTGCCGTGGTGGACGTACAGTTCGCACGCGGTGAGATGCCGAAGGTCTACGAGGCACTCAAGATAGACGAGATGGGCCTCACGCTGGAAGTTCAGCAGCAGTTGGGTGACGGGGTGGTGAGAACCATCGCTATGGGATCAACCGACGGGCTGAAGCGTAATGTCACTGTGGAGTCCACGGGTGCGCCAATCAGTGTTCCGGTCGGTCAGGGTACCCTGGGCCGCATCATGGACGTCCTCGGCAACCCGGTGGACGAGGCTGGCGATGTGGACGCCGACAAGCTGATGCCGATTCACCGTCTGCCGCCGAAACTGGAGGATCAGGCGGCCACTACCGAGATCCTCGAAACCGGGATCAAGGTTATCGATCTGATCATGCCCATCGTCAAGGGTGGTAAGATCGGGCTGTTCGGCGGCGCCGGCGTGGGCAAGACCGTTACCCTGATGGAGCTGATCCGTAATATTGCGGTTGAGCACTCCGGCTTCTCCGTATTCGCCGGTGTGGGTGAGCGTACGCGTGAGGGTAACGACTTCTACCACGAGATGCAGGAGGGTGGCGTACTCGACAAGGTAGCCCTGGTCTATGGTCAGATGAACGAGCCTCCGGGCAACCGTCTGCGTGTGGCCCTGACCGGTCTGACCATCGCCGAGAACTTCCGTGACGAAGGCCGTGACGTACTGATGTTCGTGGATAACATCTATCGTTACACACTGGCCGGTACCGAGGTATCCGCGCTGCTGGGTCGTATGCCCTCCGCGGTGGGTTACCAGCCGACCCTGGCCGAGGAGATGGGTGCGCTGCAGGAGCGTATCACCTCCACCAAGACCGGCTCCATCACCTCCTTCCAGGCGGTATACGTACCGGCGGACGATCTGACCGATCCCTCCCCCGCTACCACCTTTGCTCACTTGGATGCGACCCTCGTACTCTCGCGTCAGATTGCCGAGCTGGGTATCTACCCGGCGGTGGATCCTCTCGATTCCACTTCGCGTATCCTCGATCCCAACGTGGTTGGGGTTGAGCATTACAGCGTGGCTCGTGCGGTTCAGGGTACCCTGCAGCGCTACAAGGAGCTGAAGGACATCATTGCGATCCTCGGTATGGATGAGCTCTCCGAAGAGGACAAACTGGTGGTGCAGCGCGCACGTAAGATACAGCGTTTCCTCTCCCAGCCCTTCTTCGTGGCCGAGGTATTCACTGGTTCACCGGGTAAGTATGTCTCCCTCAAGGACACCATCGCCAGCTTCAAGGCGATTGTGGAGGGTGAGTATGATCAGCTGCCCGAGCAGGCCTTCTATATGGTCGGCGGCATCGAAGAGGCCGTTGAAAAAGGCGGCAAGGGCTGATTGCCCGGGAGTTAGCAGATGGCCATGACAATCCATGTGGACATCGTCAGCGCAGAGGGTGAGATCTTCAGCGGTCTGGCTGAGATGGTCTATGCACCGGCGATCATGGGTGAGGTGGGAATTGCTCCCCGCCACACCCCGCTGGTGACCCAATTGAAACCCGGTGAGGTTCGGGTCGATACCGGAAATAGCAAGGAGATGCAGCACTTTTATGTCTCAGGGGGTATCCTCGAGATACAGCCCCACGTGGTCACCGTACTCGCCGATACCGCGATTCGCGCCGCAGACCTGGATGAAGCGGCCGCCCAAGAGGCCAAGCGCCGGGCCGAGGACGCCATGGCGAATCGTACTTCCGAGTTCGAATATGCCAAGGCCCAGGCGGAGCTGGTGGAGGCGGCAGCTCAGTTGCGCGCCATCGAGCGTATCCGCAAAGGCAAGCACAGCTGACCACCCCACAATGATTAGAGGGCCTGACCTTTCAGGCCCCAGCCCACTTCACTATGTCCAAAGAAATCATACAGAACGGAAAGTTCGTCTCCCTCACCTACGCCATCAGTGACCCGGAAGGCGATACCCTGGAACAGAGCGATCTTCCAGTCAGTTATATCCATGGTGGCGAAACGGAACTGATCGGGGGCATGGACCGTGCGGTGGCAGGTAAGTGTCAGGGAGATGAAGTCACCCTTACCATTCCTTCCAGTGATGCCTTCGGTGAGCATGATCCCGATCTGACCTTTACCGACGACATCGAGAATGTACCCCCGCAGTTCCGCCAGCTTGGCGCTGAGGTACAGATGCAGAATGAGGCCGGTGAGGTGAAGAGCTTTTTTGTCACCAAGATCGAGGATGGCAGGTTGACGGTTGATGGCAACCACCCCCTCGCTGGCAAGACCCTGGTGGTCAAAGTCAAGATCCTGGAGGTCAGGGACGCCACCAAGGAAGATGCCATGTCGGTGGGACTGCCGGGTCAATCGCATACAATTAATTGATGCTGCCAAGCTTCCCGACTTCTCCCCGGAAACCTGATTAAGCGACACAACCATTACATAGGTAATGCGGGAGTGTGATTTTTTTTACCTAGGGCCTGTTAGCACTAATCCAATGCGCCCCGCAGGAAGTGCCCTTGGGGTGCACTCTGTTGTGCCTGAAAAAGCGCCAATCAAGGCGCGAGGAGAGAAGTTTGGTCACTCCAAATGAACGACGAGCAACGCTGAGTGGTGCTTTTTCAGGCGCAACCCGAAGGGCTGGGGCTGTTTTTGCACCCAGCGGCGTTATCATTCGCTCATGTAGCCGGGCTACACCACGCTCATTCTGCCTTGCTGGGCGCAAAAACAGTCCCAGCAGAGCGCATTGGATTAGTGTTAACAGGCCCTAGAAGCTGGTACTGCTGAATGGTATTAAGCTATCCTCGAGTCAAGTTACAGCAGTGAGGTGAATCGATGGATCTGGGTGCACTGATTTTGGCAGCGGGAGAAGGTACGCGAATGCGTTCCAGGACACCCAAGGTTCTGCACCAATTGGCCGGTAAATCCCTGCTCGGTCATGTGGTCGATACGGCCCGCTCAGTCAATCCCGATGAAATCACCATTGTCTATGGTCATGGCGGTGAGCTGGTGCCAACCCAACTCTCCGCCCCGGATCTGACCTGGGTGGAACAGCGCGAACGCCTCGGTACCGGTCATGCGGTGATGCAGGCGCTGCCCTCGTTGCAAAAGGCTGACCAGGTACTGATTCTATATGGTGATGTGCCCTTGATCAGCAGCTCAACCCTGACCGGATTATTGAGTTGCCTGAGACTCAGTGATCTGGCCCTGTTGACGGTCGATCTTCCCGATCCCACTGGTTATGGACGTATCGTTCGCGACGGTATGGATCGGATCCTTCGTATCGTGGAACAGAAAGACGCCACCTCGCGGGAACGGGAGATCACCGAGATCAACACCGGTATCATGGCGGTCAAGCGTGAAAGGCTTGAGCAGTGGCTGGCGCGACTCGACAACAATAATGTGCAGAAGGAGTACTATCTGACCGATATCATCGCCATGGCGGTCGAGGATGGGGTCAATATCCAGGCGGTGCATCCAGACTGTGAAGAGGAGGTCATGGGGATCAATGACCGTAAGCAACTGGCCTATCTTGAGCGCTTCCACCAGCGTCAACTGGCGGAGGGTTTAATGCAGAACGGCGCCACTCTGGCAGATCCCTCGCGTCTTGATATTCGGGGGAGCTTGACCACTGGACAGGATGTGTTCATCGACTGCAATGTGATCATCGAAGGTAAGGTCATGCTTGCGGACGGTGTGAGAATCGGCCCGAATGTATTGCTCAAGGATTGCTCGATCGGTGAGGGCACGGAGGTCTTCGCCAACAGTGTGCTGGAAGATGCCGAGATCGGTAACCAGTGCCGCATCGGACCTTTTGCCCGGGTCCGGCCCGAGAGTCGGCTTGCGGACCATGTCCATATCGGTAATTTCGTTGAAATAAAGAAGAGTCTGGTAGCCCGCGGGAGTAAGATCAATCATCTCAGTTATGTGGGTGATAGCGAAGTCGGTGAGCAGGTCAATATCGGTGCGGGTACCATTACCTGCAACTACGACGGTGCCAACAAGCACAGGACTGTGATCGGCGATCGCGCCTTCATCGGTTCGGATACCCAATTGATCGCGCCGGTGGTTGTGGGTGAGGGAGCGACCATCGGCGCCGGCTCTACCATCAGCAAGGATGCGCCATCGGAGAAACTCACCCTGACCCGGGTAAAACAGGTCAGTATCGAAGGTTGGCAGCGGCCGGTTAAGAAGCCGAAAGGGTAATATCCAGGGGGATTTGAATCATGTGTGGCATCGTCGGTGGAATCGCGCAACGGGACGTTGTCCCGATCCTGATGGAGGGGCTGAAGCGCCTTGAGTATAGGGGCTATGACTCCGCCGGTGTCGCGGTATTGGATGAGGGCCGGCATATTCAGCGGATCCGCTCGGTAGGCAAGGTCGCCGTGCTCAAGGAGCTGATCGACAGCACCGCACTCTCTAGCCGTTTGGGTATCGCCCATACCCGCTGGGCTACCCACGGTATGCCTGCGGAGCGAAATGCCCACCCCCATATGAGTGGTGAACGGGTGGCGATCGTACACAACGGCATCATCGAAAACTATGCCGAACTGCGCCAGGAGCTGAGTGCCAAGGGCTTTGTCTTCACCTCGGAAACCGATACCGAGGTTATCGCCCACCTACTGGCGGATGTACTTGAAGCGGAATCCGATTTTATCAAGGCTATTCGCAAGGCCTGCAGTAAGCTGGTCGGTGCCTATGCGCTTGCGGTTGTCTGTCCGGATGATCCGGATCAGATGGTAGTCATCAGAGCCGGGAGTCCATTAGTCATCGGCCTCGGGGTGGGTGAAAACTTCATCGCTTCGGATGTATTTGCCCTATTGCCCGTAACCCAGCGCTTTATCTTTCTCGAAGAAGGTGACCTGGCCCATGTCTCTAGGGATGAGGTCAGAATTTTCGATCATAAGGACAACCAGGTTGAACGTGAGGTTCGCACCTCTCAGATCTCTGCGACAAGTGCGGAAAAGGGTCCCTACCGCCACTACATGCTGAAAGAGATCTTTGAGCAGCCAGCGGTAATCGCAGAGACACTTGAGGGCCGGATCTACAAAGGCAAGCTACTGGAAGAGGCCTTCGGCTATGAAGCAAAACAGCTGCTGGACAAGACTCAAAACGTACACATCATAGCCTGCGGCACCAGCTACCATGCCGGTCTGGTTGCCCGCTACTGGCTGGAAGAGGTTGGTATTCACTGCAGCGTCGAGGTGGCGAGCGAGTTTCGCTATCGACAGGTGGTGGTGCCGGATGACACCCTGTTCGTGACCATCTCCCAATCGGGCGAGACCGCAGATACCCTTGCGGCCCTGCGTGGGGCAGAATCTCAGGGTTACCTGGGAAGCCTGACCATCTGCAATGTGCCCGAAAGCTCATTGGTGCGCGAGTCCAATGTTGCCTTGATGACCCGTGCAGGACCCGAGATCGGCGTGGCATCCACCAAGGCCTTCACCACCCAGCTGGTGGCCCTGAGGTTGTTGGCACTCGCCTTGGCCAAGCGTCGCGGCATGAGTGCGGAGCGGGAGCAGGCGCTGGTGGAAGAGCTGCATGCCCTGCCGCGTCAAGTTGAAGTGGTGCTCAAGATGAGTGATGCCATCAAGCAGATGGCCGACGCCTTTGCAGAGCGACACCACGCCCTCTTTCTGGGTCGGGGTTGTTTCTATCCCATCGCCATGGAGGGTGCCTTGAAATTGAAGGAGATCTCCTACATCCATGCCGAGGCCTACCCCGCCGGTGAACTCAAACATGGCCCCCTGGCATTGGTGGATGCGGAGATGCCGGTTGTGTGTGCGCTGCCCGACGATCCCCTATTGGAAAAGGTCATCTCAAATCTGCAGGAAGTGCGTGCCCGGGGTGGTGAGTTGTTCCTGTTCAGCGATCAGAAGGTGAAGATCGAGTTGGACCACTTTCAGAATCTGACCCTGTCCGACATCTATCCCAGCACGGCGCCGATTGTCTACACAATACCCTTGCAGCTGTTGTCTTATCATGTTGCGATATTGAAGGGCACCGATGTGGATCAGCCGAGGAATCTGGCAAAATCTGTTACGGTTGAGTAGGTATGCCTGGACGCTATGTTGTGCGGGAATAAAGCCTGTCATATAAGCGCATGAACAGCATGTTGCGGATAATCGTTTGGCTGTTCCCACGTGCCGGACTATCAGATTGATGGTTTTTGATACAAAGCGTCATCTCACAACTCTATCCAATGTGCGCATTGCGACCGAAGCTGACGTTAAGGCGAATCTCAGTACTTCCGGAGAGCGGACATTATCAGCTTTATTAACGAGACCCCTTGTCCCGTAATACATTTTTATGGGCATTTCCATCTCTGATGTACAAGAGAAGTAGTGCGATAAAATAGATACTGATAGCGATCGTTTGTGCCCAGTATGGAAGTGTTGTTTGCTCGGAAGATAGTACTGAAGCTAATGCTTCAGATAGATTTACCGAAGCCAATCCGAGCACAGTTACCATTAAAACCATGATCGCGACTCTGGCAACAGACCTATTAAAAGCAGCTGACCAGAAAAGACCGATGTATGAGCAAACAGCGAACGAGATGATTTTATCTTGGTACGCATAAAACGGTGTGTCGTAGTACACGAACAGGACCGGGACTTTTATTCCAAAGAAGTGTGCAAATGCCATGCAAAGAAAGTATGCAGCACCAGCAAGAAAGAAGTACTTTGTTAGATTCGAATTCATCGATGATCCATATTAGGCTCGATTTCTCATAACAGATACGTTAACGAGACCCCATGTCTCGTTCCTATTTTTTATGTTTTTCAACCATCTCCGCCACCACCATCGCCTCCCCCAGAGTCATAACCACCTGAATCAAAGCTGGAATCCTGGCTTGGTGAATCTCCATCAGCAAGACTAGATGATGTTTCGAAGAAAAAAGTAAGAGCCAATAATCTAAACAGGAATGAAGGAGCTTTTTCACCTTTTCTGGAAGGATCTGGTTCTTCCATAAGAATACTTAATACAACTGCGGCGCCTATGGACGGTACGAGCCATATTAAAAGATATTGAGCAACCTTCTGGTTCTTAGAATACATATCACTTTTTGCCAGATGCACTGATGCAGAAATATCTAGGTAAATAATTATGGCTAAAGTAACGAAAATTATTAATTCAGCCATGCTGTTGTTTCCATTAATAAACATAACGCCACACATCAGCCGACAGAAAAACGCGTAGCGTTTTTTTGGTCGGCTGTATGTGATTGTTAGAGTGACTACCTCGAAAGCTCATAATATCTGTATGTCATCAAATACTTCGCCAAATTTTACTTTAAACAACTTTTTCTTTGGCTTTAGAACATTGGATGCTGTTACTTTTACTTCAATTTCATAATTGCCAGGATCAATGTGAGACTCTCTTGAGACGGTAGATATTGCATAAGGTAGATCCTCTATTTTCATGAATAAGTCGACTTTGTCGCATTCACCACTAGGAATATCGACGGGCTTGTTCTCTGAAAAATGGTAGTCATACATGTGATCTTTGACGTCTTCCGCGGTCGTCAAATCTTCGTGCATTTTCAAGGGATGTGGCTTTCCTGCTCTCGGTTGCCGTTGCCAATGAAGTATGCCTGTGTTGTCTAGATATTCGTTCTCACTGTTCTTTATTTTGAGCTCTGCTTGAACTTCTCTCAGTCGGCCTATACGCGATCTGATTGACAGCCTCAAAAATCTCACTTTTTTCGGAAAACTTCGCTCGTGATCTCTGGGGTAGGGATTTTCGACCGATAGTCCATCTATAACCAGTGTCGTATAGTGGAATGCGCTAGCGATTACGTTCCTAAATACCCATAGAAATATGCTTACTCCAATGGTGATTGCTAATTTTGTCGTATCCATATTTCTATTGCTCTAACAGTTACGTTAATGAGAACCCCTGTCTCAATGGTATGGACTCCTCCACCTCAAGCTGAAACATCGTTAAAGTGACAGGTCGACCAAAACCAACGGAGCCCATACCATGAAAAATACTACCACAATCACCATCGATCTCGCCAAAGACGTATTCCAAGCTGTTGTTTTTAATAAGTTTGGTAAGAAATTGATCAATAAGGGCATGAATTCGAAGCGATTAGTGCAACTAGTATTGCAGCACCCAGAAGCCTGTATTTACATGGAGGCCTGTGGATCAGCCCACTACTGGGGAAGACGATTCACGAAACTAGGTTACAAGACGCAATTGATACCACCCCATCTTGTTGCTAAATACCGTAGCGGCAACAAGAGTGACAAAAACGATGCTGTAGCCATTTACGAAGCATCCAAGAATCACAGTGTCTACTTCGTTTCCATACGCACCCTGGAGCAACAGGATCTGGCAATTCAGCATAAACTACGCAGTGGCTATATCAAACAAAGAACGCAGTTAGGTAACCGTATCCGTGGGTTTGCCATGGAATATGGGTTCAACTTCTCCAAGGGTCTGCAACGACTGCGTCAGCAGATTCCTACAGCTTTAGAAGATGCAGAAAATGAATTAACAACCATTGCAAGGAGCTGCTTGTGGAATTTATACAACCAGCTATTGGCCCTTGATAAAATTATTAATGAGGCGACCACAATACTTGTCAACCACGCAAAGAAAATTGATGCATGTGTACGACTCGAAAAGATACCTGGTGTCGGTTGGCTGGTAGCAAGCATGCTCTATGCTCGCTTAGGTGATGGCAGTGCCTTCCGTCGAGGTCGAGATGCCAGTGCAAGTCTGGGCTTGGTTCCATCCCATTCCGGAAGTGGTGGAAAGAATAGGCTTGGAAAAATCACTAAGCGGGGTGACAAGTATCTTCGCTGTTTGCTGGTGCATGGCGCGCGGTCTACCCTGCATAGAGTACACGGCAAGAAGGATGGATTGAGTGCTTGGGTACGCCAGCAACTTTCTACAAAACATGCAAACAATACGGCTGTGGCATTGGCTAATAAGATAGTCAGGATGGCCTGGTCAATTTTGATTACTGGCGATGAATATAGATCCCCTGTAGCTCAGTAGCATCATATTCATTTCAAATGTCACAGTTGTAAACCGAGTTTTGGCAGTGTATTAACGGAAAGTGACAAATAGTCAGCCAGATAAAACCTGGTAGTAACGAAGGCTCTTGAAGCCACTGTCTCGATAAGGTATCTGGCAAACGGTGAATGATGCCGTTAAGGTCAGGGGTAGCTCCCCTTAATAAAGACCGGATATACGTGAACTAAACTATTTCGTTTTTCCTGAAAATATATTGCTGAATAGGAGGAGTCCATATACGTTACTATTTTTTAGGAGTTTTAGTTTTCAAAAAACACTCTCACTTTTTTAGCAATACTTTCTGTCTGACCAGAATCTAAGAGCAAACATACCTTAGCGCTCCACTCTTCTGGGGCATCGAATTCTGCAAATGATATTGATAACTCAATATGCCCTAAATTATCAGAAGATGCAGACAAGCCAAATTCACCTTCAATAGAAGACCATTCTCTTACGCCCTCCCAGCCCTTCCAATCTTGTGCAAGAGACTGAAAAAGACCGACTAATGCCTGACAGTCAGTATAGCCCCATACCCTTTTTTGTATTTTTACCGCAGGGCTATCATACACAATACTAAAGTAGTCACCTTCTCTTTCACGAAATATGAGTGTTGCTGATGTGCTTGTTGATTTTATATGCGCGCTTTCCATATTTTATTACTTCTAACAGTTACGTTAACGAGACCCCCTGTCTCTTTACTATTTTATAGTAAGACCTCTATATAACACCCAAACAGACACAAAATCAATAAGTTAGCTTCCTGCTGTCTCGTTATGTCTTTTAGAAAGTCGTGACAGAGGCAAACTGTGAATTTTGGAGGAAAGTCATGGGGTAATACCACTGAACAGCGCCAGCCACGCCTACTCGAACGGGTCCGAACCGCCTGTCGCCAAAAGCATTTCAGTCCCAAAACGGAGAAGGCCTACTTCTATTGGTTCCGTCAGTTCATACTTTTTTACGCTAAACGCTGTGTCTCTGACAGCACTCAATCTGGCGCCCTGAATGCCATCGCCTTTCTATATCGTTTGGTTTTAAAAGGTGGAATTACCGGATCCGGATAACCTGAGGCGTATCAAGCACTATAAATCAATACCCGTTGTCATGTCGAAGCATGAGGTGGAAGCTGCCTTGTCTAGGATGTGTGGTTCGACTCGGCTGATGGCTGAGCTCATCTATGGAACAGGAACGAGAATCAAAGAATGTATGAGTCTACAGGTTAAAGATATCGAATTCGACCTGCGATCGATTATGGTTCGTGCCGCTAAGGGTAACGAGGACATGGAACGGATATCAGGACGATCCAGATACTACTTGGTCATAAGAGTGTTGAAACCACGATGATTTATACTTACAACACACTAGATCATAAGAATGTATGCAGTCCGCTTGATCAGATAAAGGATCTTCGATAACTGGCCATCCTCTCGATCGGCCCATCTTAAATGGCCGATCGTTGCTTATGTAAACCTATTCAAGATATCTGCTATTAATTGGATTTAATTTGTGACTTCTTGCTTAGTAAAATTCCGCTTATAGCTGCGGACCCAGCAACGAGCAAGATTTATCCGATTCTGTTCCTCACAGGCGGACAATCAACGTCTCCAAAAGCGGCGTGGATTACTTGCGTAGGCTTAAAACCATGACACACGCTGTGCGTGTTTGGAAAATGGAATTGGTTGCTTTTTTATCTGAGTGCTCTCGATAACAGGTGGTTAATATGCAACACACCATATGTGACAAATTCACACATGTTCCGTTATTACTCTGATACGCTTTTCTCTAAACGACATCCTACAATCAATAAACAGTGTTCCTTGAGTAAAAACAGAATTACTTTTTCAAGGATCTTGAAGCTTTCTCTGGATCGACCTTGATTGGGTATGGGTTGAAACGGATACGCAAAGTTAAATACAAGCTGTAGATGGAATAAAGCATATAGATACCATGGATATGTATGCTTGTTATTTCTTTGTCATAACATAAATTGATCAGTACATAAGCAGTAATTTATTATCCCTCCGTTGTATTTTAGGGAAAACCGGGTACACGCAATAAGCGTGTGGCTGCAAGCCAACCGCTACTTTAGGAATAGACAACGGGAAGGTGTTATGAAAACGATCATGCCTTTGTTCTGCTCACGGAACATCATGCTGACCAACCTGGTCATCGCATCACTTATCTGCAATCCGCTACAGGCAAATGAAGAGAGTGACATAGATGCCTGTATCGACAGTGCCAAGCGTGGTTTGCTCAAGGTGCCGGAAGATCGCTCCAAGCGTTTTCTGGGCAAGGTTAGAGAAGACACGGCTCGCTGTCGTGGTGGCGATAGAGCGTTGAAGTACCGCAACACTCCCTGGGTCGATTGGCAGAATTACCATGCCACGGGTGATGCCAAAAGCAAGCGCTCAGGGCGCGAGGCAAAAACCAAGCTCGGTGAGCACATCTATCCAAACGGTCGAGGTGTAGATGGGGCGCTGCTCGATCTTGAATATCAACGTATCGAGCTGATCAAGTTCAACCTCTTCGATCAAGATACTTATCAGGAATATGTTCAGGGCAGAGACGGCCAGCCAGGGCCGTCGCTCAATACCTGGGATGCCATGCGTTTGCCGCCGCAACATAGCAATTACAGGGATGTAGGTGGAGATGGCGAACAGTTGTGTAGTGGTGATCTGATCACTCATCGAACCCTGAACGGTATCTGCAACGACCTGCGCAATCCGCTGATGGGTTCATCGGGGATGCCGTTTACACGCAACATGCAGTTCGAAACCACCTTTCCCCGCCTTGGGTTGAATGAGCTGACAAAAAATCGTCATGGCGATCGCATTGGTCTGCTCAAGCCCGATCCCCAGCTGATCAGCAGAAAACTTTTTTCGCGTGAACAGACCGATGGTAACGGCTGCAATCAGGGCATGGGTGATGGGAGCCACTCGGCTGATGTGGACTGCGACTATCTCAAGGCCCCCTTCTTCAATGTGCTGGCGGCGTTCTGGATCCAGTTCATGACCCATGACTGGTTTTCCCATACCAGCGAAGGGCGTAATACGCCAAAACTTGAACCCGTCGGCTGTACGTCCGAAGAGGCTCAGGCGCTTGGCTGTCGTGAAGGGGACCGCCGCGAGCCAGCCCTGTTTGCGGCAACAGAGCAACCGGACAGTTTTGAACATGCCGGCAGGCAATATCTGAAGCGGGCGCCGAAGACCACCAACAATCTGGTAACAGCCTGGTGGGACGCATCGCAGATCTATGGTCATGATGAACTGTCGCTGAAGCGCGTGCAGAGGGATCCGCAGGATCCTGCCAAGCTGTTGCAAAAGGAAGGATACCTGCCGCTGATGCAGGCGTGTGACGGCTACTCAGAAGATTGCCCGGTACAGCCCCAGTGGCAGGGTCAGGAGGCCGCCGGGTTTCCAGACAACTGGAATATCGGCATGAGCTTTTATCACAATCTGTTTACCCGTGAACACAACTACTTCGTGGACAGGTTCCGCGCCCAGCAAAAACTCACCCCCGATGCGGACTCCGGTCTGCGGGACCCGAATCAACCCGACAAGGTCATCACCTATAAGCAGGTGGATGATGAACGGGTCTATCAGGTTGCGCGGCTGGTGGTGGCTGCGGAGATCGCCAAGATCCATACCATTGAATGGACCACCCAGCTGCTCTACGACGAGCCGCTGTTTCTGGGCATGAACTCCAACTGGTTCGGCCTCTTCAACCAGGGAGAGGACCGGGTGTCGAAGGTGCTGAGGCGTATCCTCAAGAAGGATGAAAACCTGCTTAGTCGCCTGTCGGAAAAGATGGCAGGTTGGTTCTCCGATTCGCCTGACCCGAAGAAGGCCAACTCTCTCTACTCTGTGCTGGCATCCGGCGCCGGTATATTCGGACTCGGTAACAAGAAAACCGAAGGGGTTCTCTGGTGGAAGCATGACGGCTGGGATCTGAGTGATCCACGGGATGTGAACGGTGGCATCAACCATTTCGGTTCACCCTTCAATTTTCCCGAGGAGTTCACATCGGTCTATCGCCTTCATCCCCTGGTGCCGGACCTGATCGAAATGCGCCAGAAGGAGCAACCCAACCTGATCAAGGCGAAGGTTCCGGTGTTTGAATCCGTGAGAGACGGGTCAACCACGCTCATGCGTGAGCACGGTTTGGATAACTGGGCCCTGAGCATGGGGCGCCAAAGACTTGGTGTATTGCATCTGCGTAATCAGCCCATGTTTCTGCAGAATCTGCCCATGCCCCATCTCGATTCAGAGACCCGAAAGATAGACGTGGTCGCGCTGGATCTGATCCGTGACCGTGAGCGTGGGGTGCCCAGGTTCAACGAATTCCGGCGTCAGATCGGATTGAAACACCTCAGCAGTTTCGATGACTTCGTCGATCAGCATCTCGACAAAGAGAATCCCTGGCGTAAACACCAGGAGGAGACCGTCTCGCGGATGCGGGAGATCTACGGCACCCATAAGTGTGATGCCAGTAAGATCATTTCCAGGGTGCAGCGGAATGAGGCGGGTGAGTTCATCAACGACTGTCTCGGGCATCCGGATGGATCGGTAGTCGATAATATCGAAGACGTGGACAACGTGGTGGGCTGGCTGGCGGAGTATACACGTCCGCATGGTTTCGCCATCTCCGAAACCCAGTTTCATATCTTTATCATCAATGCCTCGCGGCGTCTTTTCAGCGACCGTTTCTTTACCTCCAGTTTCCGTCCTGAGTTCTACTCCAGGCTGGGGTACGACTGGGTGTTGCACAACGGCCCGCTTGCGGATTGTCCCTATGCGCTGACGACCCAGGCGGATGGCAAGCAGGCGTGCCTCGAACCGGGCGAGGTGAATGGCCACATCATGGAGGTGACGCCGCTCAAGCGTCTGCTGATGCGCAATGTGCCTGCACTCAAGGATGAGCTATTGCACGTCAAGAATGCCTTCGATCCCTGGGCCCGGGAGAGGGGCGAATACTACAGCCTGGACTGGAAGCCTCGTCCTGGTGCGGAGTCTGATCCTGCTTTCTGAGCAGATCGGAGCGGCGTTAAAACGAACCGTTTTACATCACAGGGAGTCCGGTGATCTTTAACCGGGCGCACTACGAGGAGTGAAAAATGCGGAATAAAATGGACATCGAGAGGCACTCTTTTACCAGGCTGGCTGGATTGCTGTCACTGTTGCCGCTAACCGGACTCTGTGCGGCAGAGGAGCAGCAGGCGACAATCGAACAGCTGGTGGCGGAGATGAACCAACGGGTCGAAACCATCACCCTGGCCGAGGCAGAGAACGGCACCATCCCCAGGTTCAATCAAGCAAAGACGGTCGCCTGTGTGAATGCCAATTTTCGCGTGCATGCAGACATACCTGGCGAGTTGCAGCAGGGCCTGTTTGCAAAACCGGCCAGCTATCCGGCATTGCTCAGGTTCGCCAACGCCAGTGAAAGGGACGATTCGAAAAAGGACATTCGAGGACTGTCGATCAGTCTTTCGGGCGTGGAGGGCAAGTCCCTCTGGGGAGACGCCGGCAGACAGGATTTTGTGTTGAACAGCTATCCCGCCCTGTTCGTGGCGACACCGGAAGATTTCCTGAAGTTCATTCGGGCCAGGCAGGAGGATAAGAAGCTCAGGTTCTTTCTCAACCCGTTCGACTCTCATCTCAAATCCCTGTGGATTCTCTTCAAGGCGCGCAAGCGCCACATGAGTCCGCTGGATATCCGTTATTGGAGTACCGTCCCCTTCAGTCTGGGTATTGAGCGGGTGGTTAAATACTCCGTTACACCCTGCTCCGAGCACAACACCGATCGGGCAGTGGATGCGGGGGAAAACCAATTACGCTCCGCACTCAAGGCGCATCTGCAACAAGGGCCTGCCTGCTTCGAGTTCGGTCTGCAGCAGCAGCTGGATCCGTATGCGATGCCGATCGAGGACGCCTCTGTGGTCTGGGATGAGGCGGTCTCCCCCTTCCGCACGGTTGCCACCATCACTATCGAGGATCAGCCATTCGATTCCCCGGCGGCAATGGCTGCCTGCGAAGGCAGCAGTTTCAATCCCTGGCAGACACTTTCAGCACATCGCCCGCTGGGCAGGATGAACGAGGTGCGCCGTCAGGTCTACGGGAATGCCGCCAAACTACGCAACAGGGAGTAGACGCCATGCACGCCACCGTAGAGAGCTGGTTGAGCAAGACCCGGGAGGAGCTGGACGAGATCTATCGCAATGCCAAACCCGGCGAGTTGCCAACTGGAGACACCCGGGGTACGGCGATCCTGGCGGGTTCCCTCCTCTCCAAGCTGGTAGCCGCCTTCGCGCGTCTGTTTGCCTGGCAGGGCAAGGTGTTCGACATCTTCGCCGAGGATGGCCGGGCCGGGGTGTTGATCAACAAGATTACCCCTTTCAGCCTGAGCTTCATCGTGGCCAAGGTCTATCGTGACAATAGTTGGATGGACGGTAAGGAGACCATTGTCATCGACTACTCCAAGACCTCGTTCTTCGCCAAGGTGATCCGGGATGAGATACGCGAGGTCGAACCCGGGGTCTACCTGGGCAAGGTCTGGTGGGGCAAAAAACGCATTCTCGATTTTGCCCTGACCCGCAAGCAGGATGAATAGGTTGATCCACACTGATCAGCAGCCAAGGACGCCATGACTCCCCAATCCACATTCATGATTCTTGCCGAGATCCACGAGGGCCAGGTCGAGGTATTGCGCAGCCTGCTCGCAACCATGAATCAGGTGATCGGCCATGCGGACCCGGACAATCCGTTGCTGCCGTTTGCACACTTCGAACGCCTGCATGTGGCACGTTTCGTTATCCTCGAGGCCAAGACCGCCGACGAGATCCGGTACCATGGCAGGCAGCCCTACCCCTGGCAGCCCGCTCTGGTATTCCTTGGTGATTGTGATGGGGAGGGCCTCACCTTTCTTGACGAACTGGCTCAGCACGCCGGTGAAGGATTGACGAAGATCTTCTCCCATTGTGAAGAATTCGATCCCCAGCGGGACGATCTACTGGCGTGGATGGTTAAGCGCAACATCTCCCCACAGGCCAACTATGTCAACTGGATAGGGCGTAGCGTCAAACAGATCAGAGAGGAGCAGGCCCTGCAGCGCAGCCTGGCGGACTATCTGCCGACGGCCATTCAGGAGGTGGGCAGGAACAATACCCTTGACCTGCGGCAGAAGCTGCTTACCCATGTAGAGCTGGAAATAGATGCGGGCCGCCTGCGACTGACACCACCGGAGCCAACCCCCAAGGGGTGGTGGATTAGCAATCTTGTTCACAAGATCGGCCTACCTTTAATCCTGTTGTTGATAGCGCCCATCCTGTTGCTGCTGGCACCATTTCTGATATGGCGCTTGCGCATGTTGGAACGTGCGGACCCGGAGATCGTCATCCGGCCGGGGCGGTCACATATCGCCAGTCTTTCGGTGCGGGAGGACCTGGACGTCACCAACCAGTTCAATGTGCTGGGGGATGTGAAGCCTGGCCTGTTCCGGTTGATGTTGCTTAAATTTCTCCTGTTGACCCTCGACTATGCCTCCAGGCATATCTACAACCATGGCTACCTCACCCGGGTGAAGACCATCCATTTCGCCCGCTGGGTGTTGATCGACAACAACCGCAGACTCTACTTTGCGAGCAACTACGATGGCAGCCTGGAGGGCTACATGGACGATTTCATCAACAAGGTCGCCTGGGGCCTGAACCTGGTCTTCAGCAACGGGGTGGGTTATCCCAAGACCAGCTGGTTGATCAAACAGGGCGCGGAACGGGAACAGCAGTTCAAATACACCTTGCGGCGTCATCAGCTGCCCTCGGAGGTCTGGTACAAGGCCTATCCGGGGCTGAGTGCTTTTGATCTGGCGCGCAACAGCCGCATCCGTCAAGGCGTGGAGGTACGTCAATCCAGTGACCAGGAGATCCGCGCATGGCTGAGCTTGATCTGAGGGGGCCGAGGCGATGAATGGAGCCGGGGTGTTTGAATTCGAGGATCTGCAGGGCCTGCTGCGCTTCGGCCATGGCAAGCTGAGCGAAAGCTGTTTCATGCTGCTGAGGGTGACTGATCCCCAGGCCGCCAGGGAATGGCTGATGAGGGCCCCGGTGACCGATGCCGGCAGCAAATCCCTTGCGCCCGAGGTCGCTCTGCAGCTCGCCTTCAGCGTGGAGGGCTTACGTGAGCTGGGACTCGATGATCAGGTTATCGAGGGCTTTTCCGATGAGTTCATCGTCGGTATGGCAGGCGACGAGAGTCGCTCCCGGCGACTTGGGGATAGCGGTGATAGTGCGCCGACCAGATGGGAATGGGGCGGTGATTCAGCCACTATGCCGCATATTCTGCTGTTGCTTTATGCGACCGCTGGTGGTCTGGAAAAGTGGCGAGTCTCAGTGGAGGACGACAGCTTCAAGGCCGCCTTCGCGCTGCAGGCTGTCCTGCCGACCCAGGATCTGGGTGGTATCGAGCCGTTCGGCTTCGTGGATGGCATCAGTCAACCGAAGGTCGACTGGGAACAGCGCCTGAGTACCGATCTGCACCAGCGGGACAGCTACGCCAACTGGCTGGCATTGGGTGAGACGGTGCTTGGGTATGCCAATGAATATGGCCTCTATACCACCAGACCCCTGATCGACCCGGCACAGGATGGACTGGCAACTCAGTTGCCGGACGCGGAGGATGCACCCGGTATGAAGGACTTGGGACGCAATGGTTGCTACCTGGTTGTACGCCAGTTGCACCAGGACGTACCCGGTTTCTGGCGCTTCGTCGAGCAACAGAGTGGCGCCGATCCCGATGCGCGTGAACGGCTCGCCGCCAGCATGGTGGGCAGATGGCGCGATGGAACCCCATTGGTGCAGGGAAGCGGAGAGGAGATTCCAGGCATACCAGCGAATGCGCAAGATAACCAATTCAACTATGACACGGACCCTGACGGTCATGGCTGTCCCTTGGGTGCGCATATACGCCGTGCGAATCCTCGTACCGGCGACTTTCCACCCGGCGTAAACGGCTTGATCTCCCGACTGGTAAAGATCCTCGGCTTCAAGCAGAAGCGCCCGGACGAAGACCTGATAGCGTCAACCCGCTTTCACCGTCTGCTGCGGCGTGGCCGTCCCTATGGGCCCCTGTTGTCACCAGAAGATGCGATCAAGCCGGATGCCGCGGAAGCAGAACGTGGTCTGCAGTTTATCTGCCTGGTGGCGAATATCTCCCGGCAGTTCGAGTTCGTGCAGAACACCTGGTCGATGAACAGCAAGTTCAATGGCATGCAGCAGGAGAGTGATCCCCTGCTAGGTCGGCGGGAACCCTTGATCAATGGGGAGAAAACCGACTGCTTCAAGCTCACCGATCCGGCCGGACCGGCTCGCCAGATCTGTGCCCTACCCCAGTTTGTCACGGTGCGTGGAGGCGCTTACTTCTTCATGCCAGGGATGCGTGCATTGAGATATATCGCATCCCAGCCTTCGGCAAATGAGGGGGATGCAGCATGACGCTCAAGACCCGGGTGCTCAAATTCATCCACCGCATCCTGGTGCAACTGATGCATCTGGAACGTCGCTTGGAGCCCTGGTTCAGGCCTCAATGGAACTGGCTGTTTCGCGAACCCAGTGCCGCGGTCATTCAGTTCTTCATCAACCTGTGGCGCAGAGACGAGGGTAAGCAACTGGCCGAGGAGAGTATCGCTAAGGATGAGGAGCAGAGTCTGGATGCGATCATCGATCTGATGATGGATCAGATGCGCGGACATTTTAAACCCGGCGCTTATGAACGAGGCGGTAACACCAAGACCCATGGCATCCTGCGCGCAACAGTGACCATCCGCGATGATCTCCCTGAGCATTGCCGCAAGGGTGTTTTCGCCACCCCGCGCAGTTTTCCGGCCTATGTACGTTACTCCGGCCCTGGCCCGGATGTCCCTGCCGATATCGATGATGTGGGATTCGCCAGTATGGCGGTCAAGCTGATGGATGTGCCGGGGGAGAAGCTGATGCAGGAGGAGCGATACACCCAGGATTTCATCACCATCTGCACTCCCACCTTCGTCACCCCCAATACCCGGGAAAATGCCAAGCTGCAGTATTGGAGCCTGGTAGACATGCCCATCTACTATTTTCTCAATCCCAAGGACAGCCATCTGCTCGATTTCCTTATGCAGAGTCTGTGGAATGAAACCCAATATAACCCCTTGGGTCAGCGTTACTGGAGTTGCGTGCCTTATCTGCTGGGAGAGGGACAGGCCATGATGTACTCCTTCGTCCCCAAGACCGAGGTGGATAGAGAGATACCCGGTCTTCCTTTCGGCACCCCGCCGTTCAACTACCTGCGGGAGAACATGATCAAGACCCTGAGCAAAAAGGATGTGGAGTTCGATCTGATGATCCAGCTGCAGACCGATCCGCATCGTATGCCCATCGAAAACGCCGCGGTGCGCTGGCCGGAAAAATTATCGCCCTTTATCCCGGCTGCGACAGTACATATCCCGCGCCAGCAGTTCGATTCCGAAAAGCAGTTCGAATTCGCAAAGGGTCTGAAGATGAATCCCTGGCACTGCCTGCCGGAGCATCGCCCCCTGGGCAATCAGAGCCGCGCCCGTCTACGCATGTATTATGAGCTATCAAAATTCCGTCAGAGAATGAACCAGGCAGACCATTATGAGCCTGTTGGAGATGAGGTGTTCGATTAACAGTTACGTTAACGAGACCCCATGTCTCGTTACAGTTTCCTGCAGTAACTTCGTTATCGCAACGGGATTCATCGGCTGGTAAAAATGATAACCCTGAAACTCATGACAGCCTGCTTTGATCAGGTAGTTCATCTCTTCCGCCGTTTCCACACCTTCGGCAATGACCTCTATGGCAAGGCCTTTGGCGAGTAGAATGATCGCTTCAACGATTCTTTGTTGATCACTCACCTTATCCACATCCGCGATGAAGGCGCGATCGATCTTTAGCCGATCCAATGGGAGTTGTCGCAGATATGCGAGGGAGGAGTAGCCGATACCGAAATCATCGATACTGAAACGTATCCCCAGTTTGCGCAGTGTAAGCAGCTTTTCCCGTATCGCGGCTGTGTCAGACACCAGGGTACGTTCAGTTATTTCGAGTTCCAGGGTATTTGCATCAATTCCAGCACGACTGATATGTTCCAGGATATAGGTAACGAAATTACTATTGCAGAATTGTGTTGGTGAGATGTTTACCGCTACACGGCCTATGGGGTCAAACAATCCTGCGTCGGTCCATCTCTTGATTTGCCTGCACGCCTGGCCAAGAACAAAGTCATTGATCTGCAAGATCAATCCACTCTGCTCCGCGATGGGAATGAAATCATCAGGACTGACTATGCCCAACTCCTCATCCTCCCAGCGTAATAGTGCCTCTACACCGATGAGGATACCGTTAGGTTCCACTTTCGGCTGGTAGACAAGAGTGAATGCATCATGAGCAAGTGCGTCGAGCATACGATTGTGGATGCGCAGCCAGCTTTTGGTGGTCTGTTCCATCTCTGATTTAAAAAACCTCGTAGTATAACGCCCGGCCTGTTTGGCGCTGGCAACGGCGGTATCGGCCTGGGCAAGGATACTAGAGGCTTCCTCATTGCCAAGTGGAAAGATGGTGATACCGACGCTTGCCGTAATGCGCACACTATCTCGCTTTAAATAGAAGGGCTGTTCGAGTATCAACATGATCTCGTCAGCAGTGAGTTGCGCAATGTGGGCCATATGATCCGCATCCACGGAATCATTGGCGCGTAACAACACGAATTCGTCACTGCCGATATGGGCAAGGGTGTCTCCTTCCTGGGTGATGTATTTCAGTCTACGCGCAGTTTCAATGAGAATTTCATCACCGCTGTCGTGTCCCATGGCATCGTTGATCTGCTTGAATCGATCGATGTCGATATACAGCAATGCAGAAATCTGATTGTTGTTCTTGGCTATCGCCAGCTGTTGCTTGAGACGGTCGAGGAAGAGACGCTTATTGGGAAGGTCGGTCAGGGGATCGTATAGCACCAGATACTCGACGTGTTGTTCTGCCTTCTTACGCACCGAGATATCGAAGAAGGAGATGACGCCGCCTTGTAGTTCCCCGTTCTTGATAATCGGATTGCTGATGTACTCAACAGGAAAGGTGTCGCAATTCTTGCGCAAGAAGGTATCGCTGTCTTGATGGCGGGATTTGCCATGTACCAGGCTTTGTTGTAATGGACAACTATCAGCAATATGTTGACTCTGTTGAGTGAGACAGTCGTGGATCAGATTGTGCAGCGATCGACCGAGCATTTCACTTTGTTGATAGCCGATAAGGTACTCGGCGCGAGAGTTTGCGAAGGTCAGCTCTCCCCTGGCATCGATACCGAGAATGCCCTCGCCTACCGATTCGAGAATCAGGCGCTGATTGGCTTCGATACTGTGTAAGCGTTCGAAGGCATGGATCTCACGTAGTCTGAAGTGTGAAGCCACGCCGGCGAAGATAAATATTGTGGGTATGGCAATCAGTGCTAACCCCCATGCGGTATTGCGATAGGGCGCTATCATATACGCCAGTCTGGCAGCGCTGACCACAGACACAATCACAAGTTGCCGGGCGAATGGGTTGGGTGAATCACTGGCATCTTGTGAGGATAACCAGTGATAATTGAATATGCCTTGATCAGTAATTAGTTGGTCATGTCTGACATGTTGGATATGCCGCCACACATCTGGATAGTCCTCGGAAAATTTACCCTTGTGCTGGTTGTGGTGCGGGTACATGAACAACCACTCCCTGTCCCTGGAGGGGCCGCGGAGATAGTAGCCATTTTGATTGATAAGATGACTTTGACTGTCTGTCAACGCGTCATGGATATCGATCTCATTCATTATGTTGAGAGCAAGATAGTTAAGAATGAGCAGTCCAATCTTATTCCCTTTGTCATTGGTCACCGGGAGGCCTATGCGCAGCATTGGTTTCAGCGGCTGCTCTATCCTGTTGTTTTCAACATTCAGATCGAGGGGAGAAAGATAGATCTCTCCAGGAGGAAGTGTCATGGCTTCCTTAAAATAGTAGCGGTCGGTTTTGTCTTGTAAATGTTGTTGTGGAACCAGGCTTGCCCCATCGGTGTTCAAGTTGATGCGTAGTACCTCCCGACCCTGAAGATCCAACAGCCGGAGTTGGTCGTAGATGCGCTTTTGCGCTGAAAAAACTATCCATTGTTCACTTAGCCGTTGCGCATCGCTTCCTTCCGGATTATTCATGACCTTTACCAGCAAGGGATTGCTCGCCAACAGTCTGATATCGCCTTTGATATTGCGCAGGATCTGTTGTAGTGTCAGATAGAGGTCATGGTTGGCAAGTTCGTCCATCTTGCGTGCATGTTCTTCAACCGCCGTTACCTGTTGGTTGAAATAGCTAACAATGGCAATGCCGAAAATAGCTAGGAAGGGTAAGGCCAGAAGGAGTGTTTTTCGCAGCAGCAGGGTACGTGGTATAGGGGTCGATACCGTTTCATCAATTGCGATATTATGGAGATGGGTGAGTCCTAGTGTTTCCATTGTCCGCCTTCCGCTGGCCATATGAACAAGCATAGACGTTTATATGGAATTGACCACTTCGCCGCACAGTGAAAGGTATGGGCCAGTGTTGCAAATCACGCTTATATTGCCCGCTCAGATATTTGCCCCGTTACTGATCGACGCCGCAGATGATCACTAAGCCAATGGTTTAGACCAATTCTGTTCGCATGCGCTCGATCAGACGCCACATACCTTCCATCAGTAGCCTTAGCTGTTGTACATCCCCCTCATTGTGATCCTCCTTTTTATTACCAATACCGGCCACCGACACGATCTTATCGTTAACGATCACGGCCGCCTCTCCATGTCTCTAGATTTCATTTGCGGTTAAATGAATCAATTTTTGGTTTCATGGCCTGTTTGCTTGACCAGATATTTACCGAGCAGCTGGTCGACGCCGAGTACATGATCGCGCAGCCAATGGTTCAGAAATCTCAGTACCTCGATGCGGGAAACCTTTTTTCCCTCCCGCAACTGCTCGTGGACAGCGACTATCTGGCATGAAAAATCCCGATGCTGGGCGATGTGAGCCCTTGCCTCCTCCGGCCGGGCTTCTGTGTAACCATAGCGCTGCATCAGTTCCTCTTCGGTTTCGAAATGGGTAATGGCATAACCGAGAAGATCATTGGCAACTCTCTTCAGCAGGGCAACATCGTCATCAGCCAGTAATGTTTCATTGGCTGTTTGCAGGGTGTCGATGAGATATTTGTGTTGTTTGTCGATGGCGGCAACACCGGTGGCCATGGATGCTTCCCATTCGATCGGCTGAAAGTGCTCTATTTTTGCCATATTTTCAACTTGTTGGCATAAATGCCGGTATACCATTTCTGAAAAGCCCGTGGCGGCATCGGCCGTCCCAGGCCGTATCCCTGGACTATTGGACAGCCCAGGCCCACCAGATACTCTGCCTGCTGGCTGGTTTCCACCCCCTCGGCGACAACACGTAGGCCGAATGCCTGGCCCAGGCTGATCACCCCAACCACGATCGCCTCATCTTCCGGGTCATCGAGCATATCGCGCACAAAGGATTGATCGATCTTCAGCTCTTCGATACTCAGGCGGCGCAGATAGACCAGTGAGGAGTAGCCGGTGCCGAAGTCGTCGAGGGAGAAGCCTATCCCCAGCTCGACGCATTCCCTGATTATCATTTCGATAGGTTCCAGCTCCTCCAGGTCGGAAGATTCGATAATCTCAATCAGTAGGCGATGTTTCGGCATCTGCGGCCAGTGTGATTCAATGGCACTACGCAGGTCGTCGATAAAGCTGCTGAATTTCAGGTGACGCGGGAAGATGTTGATACTGATCGGTATCGTGATACCCATATCATCCCAGATCTTCGCCTGGCATATCGCCTCTTCCAGCACCCAACGACCCATGCGGAATGCCAGGCTGTCGTTTACGATTAGGGAGAGAAACTCCGCGGGTCCCAACAGGCCGAGGATAGGGTCGTTCCAGCGTAGTAGCGCCTCAACACCGACGACTTTCCCGGCGGTGTAATCCAGTTTGGGTTGGTAGTAGAGTTCAAACTGTCCCCGATCGAGACCGCGCTCGATCATACTCAGGAGTTCAGCCTGGGCAGATATCTGCCGTTCCAGGCGTGCGTCGAAGAGCTTGTAGCAGTTCTTGCCGAGCTGTTTTGCCGTATACATCGCATGGTCGGCATGGCGCAACAGGCTGTCGGCGTCCACATCGTCGTCCGGGTAGAGCGTTACGCCGATACTGGCTGAGACCGATACCGGTTGATCTTCCAGCAGCATCGGTTCGGCTACCTTCGCCAGGATGCGTTCCAATGCCCGCATGCAATCTTCCTCGGTTTCAATGTTGTTCCACAGCAGCACGAACTCGTCACCGCCCAAGCGGGCGACTGTATCCTCGCCCCGGGACATCGACTCCAGGCGGCGGGCAATTTCAACCAGCATGTGATCGCCACCCTCGTGACCGAACTGGTCGTTGATGGGCTTGAAGCCGTCCAGGTCGAGGTAACAGACGGCAAGGCTCTTGCCGTGGCGCCGGGTATAGGCGATGGCCTGGTCCAGCCGATCGCCGAGCAGGCGTCGATTGGGCACCGAGGTCAGCATATCGTAGTGGGCGATGCGGTCCAGGTCGGCTTCGTGCTGTTTGATCACGCTGATATCGGAAAAGGCGCCCACATAGTGCTGCAGTTGCCCCTGTTCATCCCGCACCGCAACGATGGAGAGCAGCTCGGGAAAGACCTCCCCCGATTTACGCCGGTTCAAGAGCTCCCCTTGCCACTCCCCTGTCGTATTGATCGATTGCCACATCTCGGCATAGAACGCCTGGTCCTGCCGGCCCGCGCTGAGAAAGCCGGGATTTTGCCCCAGCGCCTCTTCTCGGCTGTAGCCTGTGAGGCTGGTAAAGGCCGGGTTGATATCGATGATGCAGTTGTCGGCATCGCTGATCAGAATGCCCTCCTGGCTGGTTGAAAAGACACTGGCCGCCAGGCGTAAACCATCTTCGTCCTGCTTGCGTTGAGTGATGTCGAACAGGGAGACAAAGACCTTGCTCAGGCTCTGCTCATAACCCGGACAGACCGAAAACGACACACTGACCTCCCGGCGTTTTCCTCTCAGGGTCTGCACTGCGCCATCAACCCGCAGTTCTGTCTCACCTCGCCACAGGGCGATCAGCTGCTTGCGGAAGGCGTCGTAAGATTCCGGAATAAAGGTCTTTGGCAGGCCTTCGAGTAGCGCCTCCTTGCTGTCGGCCTCGTGGAGTTCCAGGGTGGCGTTGTTGATATTGACGATACGTACCAGCCCTACGAGCTCTTTGGTGATTTCCGGATGCGCATCGAGATAGGCCTCTAGATCAGCACCGTTACTCTGTGTCAGCTCATCCAAGCGTGACTTGACGGCTGAGAAGTCCTCCTCCCAGATGGATACGGGTGAGTTTTCGTAGACCAGGCGAAAGCGCTCCTCGTTTTCACGTAGATTGCGTGTAATCAACAGATCGTTCAGCCCGTCGGAGATGCGATGGCCGATCTCCTCGAACAGGCGTAGCTCCTGGTCGCTCCAGACGCGGTCGTAGGAGCATTGATGGATGCCGAGTTGCCAAGGCTTGTCCACCCGGGGGTGGAGGGCCATGGCCATGAAGGAGCGGATGTTGAAGTCTTTTTGCAGGAATTCTGCCACCGGATATTCCGTACCGGGCCCCACCCGTACTGGATGCTCGGTATCGAGTACCAGTTTCACCTCCCAGGCGACGAGTTCGTTCATGGGCATATCAATGCCTAACTCGAGCACCCCCGGGTACTCCGGTTTGGTGCGCTCCATCGGTATCGACCAGTAGGACGAATACGGGTCGCAGGGATAGAGGAGATAGACCCGGTCGCAAGCGAATATATCGAGCACCTCGTCCAGGGCCTTGTTCATGATCTGTTCGATATTGCCCTCTTCCTGTAACACCCGGTTGATCCGGTCGAGGCTTTCGAGGAAGTGGGTGTGTTCCTGTTGTTCCAATTCAGCAAGTTTCTGCTTGGTGATCTCGTTGGAGATGACCAGCACCGACTGAACCTTGCCATGGCTATCGAATTCGGGGGCGAAACGGCAGCTGGCCCAGTGGATTTCATCCTGGGGTGTGCGGTAGGCGATCTGATCGGCAACCTCTTTTCCGCTCGCGATGACCTTGCGAAGATTCGCCATGTAGCTTACGGGATCGAGCAGCGGCGAACTCACTTCGCTTGTCTTTCTTAGCGCCTGGTCTCGTGGCACCTTGAAGGTTTTCTCAAGCACTGGATTGATATAGACCCGACGCAGGTTCAGGTCGTAACGTGCGATATGATCGGGGGAGTTCTCCACCAGGGTGCGGAAGAGTTGCTCGCTGGCGACCAGCTGTTGCTCGCTCTTTTTTCGCTCGGTGATATCGGAAAAGCTGACGATGACCCGGGTGATGCTATGCGTCTCGTCAAATACGGGAAGCGCGCTCACCATGGCCCACATGGGCTCCTCCCTGTCCGGACGATCGACACCGACGATAATGTTATGCAGCGCACGGTCTGTGGCAAGCACCTGATTGACCGGGTACTCCTCCACCGGCATTATGCTGCCGTCCTCGCGTAGGAAATGCCAGTCGGAATCGGTGGAGTTCTTGCCCAGCAGTTGGGCTTCGCTCAGGCCGAGCAGATTTTGCGCCATAGGATTTGCGGCGATAATTTGCGTGTCGGCGGTGTGTACCACGATGGCCGCCTGGACTGTTTCCACAAGGTTGTGGTACTCGTTTTCACTCTCCTTGATATTCTGGTAGAGATTGGCGTTCTCAAGAGAGATGGCCGCTTGGGTTGCGAGCAGGTCGAGTACGGCGGTCCGTTGGTGGGTGAAGACGCCCGGCGTATGGCTGTTTTCCAGATACAACACACCGGTAAGCTCGTCCTGCCTGAGCAAGGGAATGCAACATATGCATTTTGCATCCATTTGCTGAAAATAAGGGTCGGTGGAATATTCACCAGGATTTGCAGTGTTATCGATCAGGATATTTTGATGGGTGTTGATGACCCTGTTGACAACAGATTCGGCGCACTCGATCTGATTGATCGGAGTACGCAGCTGTTTGATCTGAATATCTGCATCAACGGCAGTGGCTTCCACTTCTACCTCATAAACTCTATCCCGCCCAAGCAGCAGCAAACCCCGGTCTGCACCCGCACTCTCAAGCGTGAGAGTCATCAGAGCCTTGATCAGTTTTCCCAGTTCAACCTCGCCTGACAGCTTTTGCGATGCCTCAAGTAGCGCTGCTGTATCGAGTTGGTGGTTTAATGAACCCGGTGGTGATGCTTGTATGGGTTGCAGCCAGGTATGCTGCTGCTGCAACTGCCGCACCTTGGCGCTTGCGCCCCAGCGCGCATAGCAATCCAGCGCCTCATGCAGATACGCACGTGCAATAGTCTGCAAACCCCGATCGGCATAAAATCGCGCAGCGGCTTCGCTGGCCATGGCTTGCCAGTGAATGAAGTTGTTTGTCCGCGCTGTCTCACATGCCCGTTCGAACAGTTGCTCGGCCGATAGGGTGTCTCGTTGCAGGAGTGCGATCTGTGCTGCCACTAACGCATGTTTACAGGCAAAATTGGCCGGGGCGTTGTCGGCCCAAAAAGCGAGTTTTTGTGCATGTTCAGCTAAAGTCTGCAGGGTTTTTTCCCGCTGTTCGTCATCAGCGGCATTGCAACTGCGGGCCAATACCAAGCCATCCAGAAAGTGGAACATCGCCTGCATCGGTTGGGACAACACCGATGAATGCAATTGCCTGGCTTCGAGTGCGTGGGAATGCGCTGCCGTGTCATCCCCCAGCAGGTAGGCGACCAGCATTTTCAGGCTATGGTAGTAGGCGAGTCCACAGGTGAAACCGCCTTTGCCGATCACCGCCGCACTTGCGGACTCATCGATGGCTTCATCACTAAAGGAAAGCGCCCCATCGGTCTTTCCCATCAGGCATTTGACAAACTGCTGTTCGAGTACAATGGACTGACGTATCGGCTCATTGCCGCTATCCTGGGCAAAACCGGTATACTTATTGGAGAATTCGAGTACCCCTGCAAGCGCGTCGCCCCGCTCGATCGCCTGCCAGACGATCGAATAACCGATGTAGTTCGCAAAGGCGAGATTGCCGCCATCAATACATGCATTAAAACCCCGCTCCAGAATCGGGAAATCCGAGCTGAAGGGATTCAACCAGAAATTGACGTGGTTGCCATGCAGGTAAAGGACCGAACCAAGCACACCGGACTCGCCAAAGCGCTCGCTGAGACTGATCGCCGTCTGTGAAGATTCATAGGCCGCATTGAGATCGCCCAGTGATGAGGCCTGCAGGAGTGCGTAGGCGCTGAAGGCATGGCAGGCCTCTTTGCTCACCCCGTACTGAAATATTATATTCAGGTTCATGTACGCGAACAGGGGATACAGCTCGGGTCGGTTGCCGATATAGGCCGGGCCGGCGATCCCGGTGAGCAGATCAATCATGATTCTGGCCCGTACATCGGTCACTTCGGGGGCCTGCGGCATATCGTCAATCGAATGTGTCTGCAAATATTCCTCTAGGGTTTCGGCTTCGCTCGCAATTGCCTGGCTGACTGCACCCGCGTCATCCGGTACGGACTGGCCCAACAGCCGAAGGGCCTCGATCCCGGCGACAAGGGCGTCGTCAAACCTGCCGGCGGTTGGGTAGCAGTGCATCCGCAGCATATACACACCTACCCTATCGAGATCGCTGGCGGCCCGGGTCAGAAGCGTCTCGAAGAGTGATTCTGCATGCGCATAATCTCCGCATAGAAATTCGGCCTCCGCCCAGTCACTGTATAGGGCGAACTGAAAATCATAACGGTTGCTCCACGCGTCTTCTGAGAGGATGGCGGCAGCGATCGAGAAAAGCTCCCGCGCCGTCGCATAGGCGATTGAGGAGCGGGCTTTTCTACCGGCTGCGGCATTGAGCTCTGCAAGTTGTATTACCTCAGCCGGGTCTGTCATCAACCCGGCTCCCCGATTGAGGTGGTTGACCACATCGAAAAGAGTATCGTCGAGTTTGCCTGAGGGGGGGTTGGAAACAAGCTGCCGGCCAATGGTTAAATGGAGTTGCGGCCGGTCCTGCTCAGGAATCAGTGCATAGGCGGTCTCCTGCACCCGGTCGTGTAAGAACCGATAGCTCGCCTTGTCACGTAGAACCAGTCCAACCTTCACCGCCCCCCATAAAGCAGTATGCAGAGCGGTTTCAGATTGATCAGAGAGTGCGGCTAGGGTATCAATCTCGGTATCAGTTCCCAGACAGGCCAACCGCTTGAGAGCCTGCTGCGTCTCATCGGGCAAGCCGCCTAACTTCTGCAGCATCAGATCGACCACATTTTCGGAGTAGCCCTTGGCGCGGATCGCGTCCAGGTTCCATGTCCACTCTTTTGCCTCCGAATCAAAGGCAAGCAGGTTTTCTTCCGCCATCGAGGTCAAAAACTGATTAACAAAGAAGGGATTTCCACCCGTCTTCTTCAGAACCAGATCGGCAAGCGGAAGCACCCGTTCTTCATCGGTATGTATTGTGTCGACGATGAGTCGGCAGACGTGGTCGATTGCGAGCGGTTTCAGAATGATCTCCGACAACCGGACTTCCCTGTTGTTTAGCACCTGGACGGTTCGCCTCAAGGGGTGGGTTTGGCCGACCTCGTTGTCGCGGTAAGCACCCAGAACCAGCAGATGTTTAAGTCCGGACTGAGTCAACAGGTGTTCGAGCAGCTGCAGGCTGGCGTTGTCTAACCACTGCAGGTCGTCGAGAAGCAGCACCAGGGGGTGTTCCGGGCGTGCGAAAACCTCTATCAGACGCCGGATCACATGGTGAAATCGGTTCTGGGCCTCCTGGGGGGGAACCTTCGCAACCGCGGGCTGCTCACCAATCAGGCGGACCAGGTCGGGGACCAGGTCGGTGACGAGCCGTGCATTGGGCTTTATCGCATTGTTCAGGTCATCCCGCCATTGAGCGATCTCCTCCTTGCCTCTGCCCAAGATATGCCGAACCAGGGCCTGCAGTGCCTGGGTAAGGGTTGCGTAGGGGATATCGCGCTTGAATTGATCGTATTTACCTTCGGCATAGAGGACCTTGGGCGAAACCATTGAGCGACGTATCTCGTTGATCAGCGCCGACTTGCCGATGCCTGCGTAGCCGGATACCAGCAGTATTTCCAGATTGCCATTGTCGACAACCCGATCGACGGCGCTGAGCAGACTTTTCACTTCATGCCCTCGCCCGTAGAGTTTTTCCGGGATCACCAGGTGGTTGCAGATGTCCTGCATGCCCAGCTCGAAGGGTTCGATGGATTCCCCTTCGAGCCACTCATCATGACAGCGTTGCAGGTCTATCTTCAGTCCTTCGGCGGTCTGGTAACGCTCTTCCGCGGCCTTCGCCAGCAGCTTCATGACAATCTTCGAGAGCGGGGCGGGGATTGTCGATAGCTGTTGCTGCGGGGATATAGGCTGGATGGCGATGTGGCAGTGTACCCACCCCATAGGATCACTGGCATTGAACGGCAGCTGTCCGGTGAGCATCTGGTAGAAAACAACCCCCAGGGAGTAGAGGTCGCTACGGGTATCTATAGAACGGTTCATACGCCCGGTCTGTTCCGGCGCCATATAGGCAAGCGTGCCGGCTATCTCCTGGAGATGTGCGAGTGTTGGCCGTTCGCGGGAGAGTCTTGAGGCAAACCCGAAACCGCTAAGTTTGACCCTGCCATCGGCAGTGACAAAGATGTTTGCCGGTGTAATATCCTTATGCACCAATCCACCCCGATGGATCTCCGCCAATGCCGTTGTGATGCCCATGGCAAGGGTTAGGAAGTAGTCAATTTCCAAGGGAGCTTTCAGCAACGATGAAAGCGGTTGACAGGCACAGTCCTCCAGTATCAGTGCCGTCAGGCTTGTGCCCCGTTCTATTTTGCCCGGTCTTACCACATATTCCGTATTCAGATCGGATGTTATAGCGAATTCGTGCTCGAGTTGATGGATGAGTTTTGCTGATGGATCAGAGGAAACAGGGGCCTTGATCAGAACGGCCTGTTTGTCATGCGTGTATGCACGAATGATACGAAACGCATCTGTCTCGCTGAGCAGAGATAGGTCCGTGTATCCCAGGGTTGCGAGTTCATGTGGCGCAAGATGTAGTAAACAGTGCATCTGCTGCTTCTCAACCTGGTAATTATGTTGTCATTGCTTCATATGCAGGGTGGTAAGCCAACCATTACCCTTACAATCCATTGCGTCATGTAATCCTTATCAACTATTCCTTACTTTGATTTATAGACGTTATGCCTAAAACATGAACGACTTATATTTCGCATAATGCGTATATCGCGTCGTACAGCTGCCTTCTGTCCTAAAACTACCAGGCGGCCGCAGATGATGAGATCATAAAAATTGAGGCACGAATGGTGTGGCAGGCTTAATGGGCTTGCGCCCCCCTGTCCATGCTCCTGAACTCTGCCTATCGAGGCAGATTCTCCTACGATTTTAGCGACATTTTTTCCAATCACAAACGTATTATTCTTGGATTATTAATGAACCTAAATCCTTATAGATTTTTTTTATGAATGGATAGTTATTCCTGATTTACATCGAATTATTTCTGTCTCTGACTAGAGAAAATGTGTGGCATGAGTTGCCAATTCCACCATTAATCTAGTAAAAGGTGATCGGTTACACGTCCCCTTTAAGTCACTTTTAAAAAAAATATGCTTAACTTGATCGGGTAGACTGTGAACCAATTTCCGACGGAATTGTAGAGTGAGCAATTTAGGCAATGCGGTTATGCATGGAGTGAATGAAGAATGAGTGATACCGACCCGACATATCGACGTTATGCAGATGGTGACGACCAACCTTACGACTGGAACAGGGATGTGGTAAGCCAGGGAGAGTCTTACATCTGCCCGACCTACATCCAACGCACGCCGCCATGTCAAAACGCCTGTCCTTCAGGACACGATATTCGTGGTTGGTTATCCATTGTGCGCGGACAGGATAGACCCGAGGGCGACAAGCCCTGGCAGCAGCACGCCTTCGAGCGGATGACATTGGCCAATCCCTTCCCGTCGATCATGGGTCGCGTATGCCCGGCGCCCTGCCAGGAGGGATGTAACCGTAACAGCCTGGACGGTTGTGTCGGTATCAACTCCATTGAACAATATATTGGGGATTGGGCACGCCAGAATGATCTTGCCTTCAGCAAGCCGGAAGCCGACTCCGGAAAGCGGGTGGCCATCATCGGCGGTGGTCCCGCCGGCCTGGCAGCGGCGTTGTTTCTGCGTCGTCTCGGTCACCGGTCCACCATCTTTGAAGCACACAACGCCCTGGGGGGGCAGATGGTGTTCGGTATTCCCGGATACCGTATTCCCCGGGATGTGCTTGAACATGAGATCCAGCGTATCCTCGATGTGGGTGGTATCGATGTGAAACTGAACACCCGTGTGGGACGCGAGGTTAAGGTTGATGCGCTGGAGAAAGATTACCACGCCATCTTTTGGAGTGTCGGCACTGTGATGGGCAAGCCGCTGCGTGTCGAAGGTGGCGAGGCCCCCAACTGCGTGGACGGGATGACCTTCCTGAAGGCCTTCAACGATGGTTCTCTGAAGTATCTCGACGGTCGTATCCTGGTGATCGGCGGTGGCGACACCGCTATGGATGTGGCAGCAGTGGCCAAGCGTATCGGGGAAGTGGCCGAACTGGATGCCGCGGAGCGCCCGCAGGCCGTGTTTGACGGATCCGGCAGCCAGCGCGATGAACAGATAGCCAAGCGCAGCGATTCCGATTGCTGGTTGGTCTATCGCCGGCCCATCGCCAAGGCCCCCTGCACCAAGCATGAACTGGAGGCCTGTATCGCCGAGGGGGTTGAGGTCCATGACAGCCTGGCACCCCTTGAGGTCATGTTGGATGACCAGGGCCACGCCTTTGCCTTGAAAGTGCAACCGGTGGACTGGTCTTCCGGCAAGATGGAAGCCAATGGCGAGCCCTTCGAAATCGAGTGCAGCTTAATTGTCGCGGCCACTGGACAGACCGGTGACTACGAAGGTATCGATGATATTGCCAACGACTGGAACCAGATCGATGCCGATCGGCGCATGCAGGTGAAAGGAAAGAGCGGTCATTTCGTGGCTGGCGATGCAGTCAATCCCCACCTGCTGACGACCGCCATCGGCCAAGCCTCTATTGCAGTACAGGGCATAGACAACCATTTGCGTGGCGAAGCGGTCGGTGACCGACCTAAAGTGGAAGGACACCACTTCGATCTTCTCCAGGAGCTGGCGCAGAAAGATCTTTCACCGGAAGAGTACAATCATGGTGAGACCTGGGGCACCAACAGCGCCAAATGGTCTGTTCACAACTTCGAGAATCGCGCTGATGCAGATGTGGTGAAGACGAATGCCATGTTCACGGGGCACTTTACTTACCAGCCGCTGAATGCACGGGATGAGCTGGATGTGAATGTCACCAATGTGTTGGGAAGCATGATCGAGCGTTTCAATGGTCTCGAAGAGGAGACCGCCATCAGCGAGGCCAAGCGTTGCATGAGCTGCGGTTTCTGCTTCGAGTGTGACAACTGCGTCATCTACTGCCCGCAGGATGCCGTCTACCGCGTAGATAAGAACGAACGCGCCATGGGGCGTTACGTTGAGACCGACTATTCCAAGTGCGTCGGCTGCCATATCTGTAAGGAGGTCTGTCCCACCGGTTATATCGAAATGGGGCTGGGGCAGTACTAAATTTTAAAAATCACTTTATCAGTGCCGGCCTGGTTTGGTCCGGGCCGGACTCACAAATTATCTAATTATCATTTCTCTATTAATAGGCTGCTTTGTTTTATTTTTGCAACGGTGGGGTGCATACGACACTCTGCAGCCCTGCCTGATTAAAAGGGAATATATTCCATTTATACCCTAATTTTACTCAATCCGGTTGAATAGGTAGATTTTCACAAGTAGCTCTGTAAGGTTGGTTTGGTAAGAAATCATTCCATTCTTCTCTTGTGAGATTGCGACTAAGTTGCAGACAGCTTAGCGGTAACAAATGATCTGGGTGCCAAATCCATAATGTAAGATCATCATTAGTCGATGCTGTTGCAAGGAAACGTCCGTCAGCTGAAAAATTGATATCCTTAACATGACCAGACGTAGGAATTTCCGTAACTACTTGGCCGCTTTTTATATTCCAGATTCGGACCCCCCAATCATCGTTTATTGCGATGTATTCGCCATCAGGAGAGTTACGTATATTGCGAGCTTCTTTGACATCCTTTAAAGCGACTATTTTACCATTAGTATCAGTATCAACCACTCGAACCTTGCTGATCAGTTGAGAATTATCGTCAGCAACAAGTACACGTTTTCCGTCAGGTAAAAAGTCTAGTAATGCAATACGATGTTCTCCAAGTGCGAATTGATCAATGATTGTTCCATCAGCTAGGCTCACGAGGACCATCATATATTCAAATGGACCATAGCGGGCGGCGCCCTGTTTGCGGCTGCCTATAATTATAACCAGTCGATCTCCATCGTCGTTGATAGCCATGTTGAATATTCTTGACTCGAGTTGAATTGTATTACTTTGTCTTTCTCCAAATATGCTTCCGATCTCTACAGACGTTTGATTATTATAGGCAACTGCTAGTGTGTCAGTTTCATAGTGTAGAGCAAACGCTTCAACATCCGGATTTTCTCTGAGAGCTTCAACAATTGCAGGCTTTCCATTGGCTGGCCATACCTCTATGTGGCGAGCATCTCCCCTCGTCAAGAGGAGATGATTTAACTCTTTAACCTCACTGATTGGTGATTTCTGCGGTACAAGTGTGCCTGTACTACCCGGCTGAATCCTGAACACCTCTAAGCCTTCGGCAAGTGATTGAATGGCTAAGTATTCACCGCTCTTATCAAAGAAAAGTCTTCTAGGCTGGAAACGTCTAACCTCGGTAATTTTGGTTTTCTTCCTCGCATCCCAAAGATGAATCATATGATCATCAGTTGCTGTGGCAAAGAAATGGCCACTGGGATCAAATGTTATCAATTCGACATCATCAGAATGATTGAGTCTTGAATCTTCTAGCGGTGGATGGAGGGACCAAACTCCAATTTCACCTTGCCACCAGCTGCCCGCAGCTAACTGGCTACCGTCTGGGCTAAATTTTAATGCTTGTACAGTGCTATCCAAAAAATCCGAAATACGGTAGATTTCTCTCCCGCTGATAATTTCCCAGATGCGAACTGTTCCCGCAGCGGTCGCTGTGGCTAGTTGCCTTCCGTCTGGGGAGAAATCGATACTCTCCACGGGACCGAATTCATTTAATTTAAGCGCTTCCTGCCCATTTTCCAGATCCCAAAGACGAACTGTTCCATCTCTGCTCGCAGTGGCAAGAAAACGTCCATTAGGATGGAAAGCGATGTCGTCTATATACAGAAAGTGAGCCATTTTGGCATCGTTGGCTAAATCAGAATGCTCGAATGGGCCTATGGACTCTCTGCTTTTGAGATCCCATACAAGAGCAAAGTTCTCACTCGCAGTAGCCAGCAACTTTCCTCTCGAGTCGAACTCAACGTGGTAACCAAAGCCCTTGGTGAACATACAACCTGCATCCTCATCCTGATCAATATCCCACAAGCAAACCCGTCCACCTTCGACGATCATTGCAAGGTACCTGCCGTCTGGACTGAAATCTAGGTCATGTACCGTTGCTGAATCACCCTCGCCGAACGATTTTTGATTTGTCTCACGGCCACTAGTTACGTCCCACAGTCGAGTTGTACCATCATCGCTGCCCGTCGCCAGTAGATGCCCAGAGGGAGAAAATACAAGATCGTTTATGGGCCCATCATGGGATAGCTCTGCGAGAACTTCACCACTCTTCACTTGCACTAAATAGACACGGCCCTCCTTCCCGCCAGCGGCAAGAATTTTAGCCTCTGGATCGAAAGCAATTGCATATAAGTTTTCAGAAGAAAGCGGTTGTAGCCAGACCTGATCTCCGTCCGCTGTCCAAAGAGCAAGCGAGCCATCCTCATTGACACTAGCAAGTAGTTGACCATCGGGACTGTAAGTTAGGTCGTATACTATGGCGAATGGATCAAACGAGCCGAATCTATGGTTGAATTTAGCTGTTCGCTTCGGGGTTAATTTGAGTGCTTGTGTAAGCGCTTGTCTGGCTTCAAATGATGGATCCCTATGCATAGACTCGACCGCGAGTAGTAAACTCAGATCAATTCGTTTTGGTGTCTGTAGCCTAACCAACACGGATTGTGCCGCAAGTTGTCGTGCTAGAGATATCTCAGCCTGCCGCTCAGCCCTTTTTTGTTGAGTAATTGCTTCAGTTTCTCGTGTGAGCGCAAGGTTTCTTTGTTGACGAGCTAATTCAGCTGCGACTATTGCTGTAATAAGTAAAACGCTCAGCGAGATCACCGCCAGATTGCGCCATCTGTTTAGTTTATTGTGCTGACGAATGTCAGCTCCTATCAATTGGTCTTTTGGAACACCTCGTATCGGTGAAGCTATGCCAGCTATAGCATCCTGGAATCTTGGGTCTTTTCGATCAAATGTATATTGTATTTTAGTCCATCTGAGATCCAACCATAGTGGTTCCTGAGTAAAGTAATCTTTTAAATTTCTCGGTAGTGCGGTTGTTTCGCTCCAGTCGAAATCATTTTGATTGTTGCTCCATACAATTTCTCCGTGCGAAAGAACCAACAGTATACGTTGTTTTGGTTTATTAGCCCGCCAATAATCGATTTCCTTTTTAATCCAAGGGGAGGTTGCTGCATCTTTTGACGCAAGAAGGATGAACCATTCTGACATCTGGAGTGCTTGCTCAATTGAATGCCATAAAGCAGGGTCGGCAGAAAGGGCAGATTCATCGCGGAACACTCGCAAAGAATGAACAGGATTATTCCAATTCAGTGGCCTCCAAGAGGTGGCAAAACGTTGTAACTGTTCGCAGAGAATTCTAGATAATCTATTATCCTCTGAATGGCTGTAGGAGATAAATGCATCATATCTATCCATGGCATTATTGCCTTTATCATTAGCTAGGTAATTTATTAAATCCGGCGTATATTAAGAGGTCTTAATTGCCGATTATTTATGCCAGAATAACTGAAGAAAGGTATCTGGGATTCTACAGAAGAATATTGGTGTTCGAATTCTTAATATGATTCAAGTAAAGCTGATACAAATGCATTGTCAACAGTCAGACCTTGCAGCTGATTTATCGGATATAGATATTTTTCATCTACAAGGCCAACTGATTAGCTAAGGGTGGGATTCATTTTTTATCGTTACGTTTCTGCGTTTCGGCTTCTCTATGCCCAGACGCTTCATACGCGAAGCCAGAGTGGTGGGTTTCAACCCTAGCAGTTCCGCCGCGCCATCTTCACCGAACACTTTTCCGCCTGCCTGTTCAAGGGCCTGAATGATCATCATCCTGTCACGGGTCACACGTTCACTTTCAGTGATTAATGTCTGGCTCTTGTCTGCAGTCTGTTCAACCGATGTGGATGTTGTCACCGGACGTTGATCCGGTACCGGCAGGTCCAGACGCAGGCGGCCGGACTGGGTAACGATGACAGCCCGTTCTATGATGTTTTCCAACTCACGCACATTGCCGGGCCAGTGGTAGTTCATGAGACAGTGAATATCGCTCTGGCTGAGGTGGATGCCCCGCTTGTTGAACTTGCGGCACATGGTCTGTAGAAAGTGGCTGGCCAACAGTGAGATATCCTCAGGACGTTCACGTAGCGGGGGCAGGTGAATGGGAAATACCTGGAGGCGAAAGTAGAGGTCCTCGCGAAAGTTTTTCGCCACCACCTCTTGCGCGAGATCCTTGTTGGTGGCGGCGATGATGCGTACATCCACGTCGCGGGTCCTCTCCTCGCCGATGCGTTCATACTGACCCTCTTGCAGGACCCGGAGTAACTTGCCCTGAAGCTCCAGCGGAATTTCACCCACCTCATCGAGAAACAGGGTACCGCCATTGGCCAGCTCGAAGCGGCCTGCCCGGTCCCGGGTGGCGCCGGTGAAGGCGCCGCGTACATGACCGAAAAATTCACTCTCGAACAGGTCACGGGGGATGGCCGCGCAGTTGACCCGGATCAGCGGCCGATCGCTGCGCTCGCTGTTGACATGCATGGCCCTGGCGATCAGCTCCTTGCCGGTACCGGACTCACCGGTGATCAGGGTGGTGGAGGTGGTCGGCGCCACCTGCTGGATCTTCTGGATGACTTGGCGAATGGCGGCACTGCTGCCGATGATCTCATGGTAGTTGTATTCGGTACGGATCTCTTCCTGCAGATAGGCGTTCTCCTCTTCCAGCCGTCGCTGCAGTGACTTTACCTGTTCCAGGGCCTGACGCAGGTTGTCTTCGGCCTGCTTGCGGTCACTGATATCGCGAAAGATGATCACCGCGCCAATCAGCATGCCGTGCTCGACAATGGGGGTGCTGGTGTACTCAACCGGAAACACGCTGCCATCCTTGCGCCAGAATACCTCATCGTCCACATGATGGACTGCACCGTCATTGAAGGCGGCATAGATGGGACAGTGCTTGACCGGGTAGTGGGATCCATCGGGGTGTCTGCAGTGCACCAAATTGTGCATGTTCTTACCCACCAGTTCCTCGGCCCCATAGCCAAGCAGGCGTTCAGCTGCGGGATTGACAAAGGTGGTGATGCCATCCGCGTTGACCCCATAGATACCTTCGCCGGCGGCCTGCAGAAGCAGTTGGTTACCCTGCTCGATCTCCTGGAACAGCTGTTCGAACTTGCGCCACTCGGAGAGGCCGCGGCGTACATAGTCGTTGGCCTCTGCCTGCTTGCGCAGACCCTCCACGGCCTCCCTGTCCTGTAGGGTAACGGCCAGAACCAGACGACCCTCCAGTTCCACGGCACGGGCGTTGCACTCCACCGGCATCTCTTTCCCGCTGCGGGTTTTGCAACTCAGCTCGTTGGTCCAGCAATAACCCTGCACCATCACCGATTGGGTGAACACGATCAGGGCAGACAGTCCCCCATGAAACAGCCAACTGGGTTTGCTCCGCAGCAGGGTCTCCATTGGGAATCCCAGCAGGTCCACGGCTGCGTTGTTGGCCTCGATCATGCGGTTCTCGACCGGGTCAAAAACCAGGGTTGCCGTAGGGTGCTGATCAAAGTAGGTGTGAAATATCCGTTGTTCACTATCGCCGAAAGGCACTCCATCCTGGAGATCAGGGGTGTTTAGGTGTGTCTCCGATAGATTCATCTGAACAGGTCTCACTCTGGTTACAGAAGCTACGAATTCTCGTAGTTAGCGACTCCAAGATTTCGTGATTTACGCATATTCGTAGTTTCGCAAGTTGCCTCTATATTTTACATATACCCATATATTTCAATATGTTATGGCCGGTTACGTTGCTTGGCATGATAGCTGCAATCACTCCTGGTAAGACGGGTTGCTCTTCAAACTATACGCAGTAGCCGGCCCGTCGCCGGTTCGCACAATTTTTGTGCGGAATTAGTAGAGGTTGTGCGTCCCTGCACCAGTATCGTCCCTGTTTTGCGTTCAACAACGGGTTTGATACCCGCCTATCGATTAGAGCAGGAACCGTGCCACGCAGGTGGCTGACCGCATTGCCGACGTTTGAATCGAATCTAGTTACAAGGGGTTAAAACATGGCAAACAAGAGTCTCGGCAATCCGTATGATGCGGATACCGATCTTCAGCACGGTCCCGCGTGCAACTGCCCCATCTGTGTTTTTCAGAAGGAGCAGATCCAGAGTAATTACGAGTGCAGCGAAACCGAGTTGACCGAGCGTTTGGAGCGAGCGGTCTTCGAGGGCACTACCACATCGGAGATGCATGAGCTGGTGGGTGCGGAACAGGCCGATTTCATTAGCGACGATATGCAGCAGACGCTAGCGGAGGATCCGAATCCGCTCGAGAGCTCCGAAGATATCATGGACCGGGTCATCGAAAGCGCCGTGGTCCGCGGGATCTTCGGTCACGACGATATGGGCCGCAGGGATTTCATGCGTATGGTGGGCGGTGGCACCTTCGCTGCCATGCTCGGCAGCATGCTGCCCATGGATGATCTGAAGGCGGCGATCAAGGACAACCTGGGCAAGCCGGAGAAGAGCAAGCTCAAGGTGGGCTTTGTGCCGATCACCTGCGCCACACCCATCATCATGGCCCACCCCATGGGTTTCTATGCCAAGTACGGGCTGGATGTGGACGTGATCAAGACCGCCGGTTGGGCGGTGGCCCGGGACAAGTCCCTGGCCAAGGAGTACGACGCCAGCCATATGCTGACCCCGATGCCCCTGGCTATCACCATGGGTTCGGGTTCCACCGAGGTGCCCTTCCGCATGCCGGCGGTGGAGAACATCAATGGTCAGGCCATCGTACTGCACATGAAGCACAAGGATAAGCGTGACCCGAAAGATTGGAAGGGGTTCAAGTTCGGCGTGCCTTTCGACTATTCCATGCACAACTTCCTGTTGCGCTATTACGTGGCGGAACATGGCATCGATCCGGACAAGGATATCCAGATCCGGGTGGTACCGCCACCGGAGATGGTGGCCAACCTGCGTGCCGGCAACCTTGACGGTTACCTGTCGCCGGATCCGTTCAACCAGCGGGCGGTATGGGAGAAGGTGGGTTTCATTCATACCCTGACCAAGGATATCTGGCCGGGTCATCCCTGCTGCGCCTTCGCCTGCTCCGAGGAGTTCGCCACTACCCTGCCGAATACCTATGCGGCGTTACTCAAGTCCATCGTGGACGCCACCGCCTACTCGTCCAAGCACGAGAACCGCAAGGAGATCTCCAAGGCCATTGCGCCGAAGAACTATCTCAATCAGCCGGTACCCGTTATCGAGCAGGTGTTGACCGGTAAGTACGCGGATGGACTGGGCAAGGTGCACAACGTGCCCGACCGGATCGACTTCGATCCCTTCCCCTGGCACTCCATGGCGGTCTGGATCCTGACCCAGATGAAGCGTTGGGGTTATGTGAAGGGCGATGTGGACTACAAGAAGATCGCCGAAGAGGTCTACCTGGCCTCCGACGCGGGACGCATGATGAAGGAGCTGGGTTATGCGGTTCCGGATCATACCTATGAGTCCTATGAAATCATGGGTAAGGCATTCGATCCGGACACACCCGAAGCATACGTCCAGAGCTTCGCCATTAAACGTTAGACCATGAAGCGGGGTCGGGTGGTCACTTCCGCCCGGCCCCTTAACGAAACAGACGGAAACCGAAGTTATGCTGCAGTCCCTTAACATGCGAGCCACTGTTCTGGCGGTCTCTTTCCTGGTCGTTGTGCTCGGTATCTGGGAAATGGCCAACCAGGCACCGAAAGCAAAAGAGGCGTTGACCGAGTATGAGATCCTCATGGGCGGCGCCGATCAGGAGGCGCGCGTGCCGCCGCCATCCAAGGTCATTCGCCTGGCCGTGGAGGAGTTGTCCCATCCTTTCTACGACAAGGGTCCCAACGACAAGGGCATAGGTATCCAGCTCGGCTACTCCGTGTATCGGGTATTGTCCGGTTATTTCATGGCGGCGATTATTGCAATCCCCATCGGTTTTCTGATCGGAATGTCGCCGCTGATGCAAAAAGCAATGAATCCCTTCATCCAGGTGTTGCGGCCCATCTCACCGCTGGCCTGGATGCCGCTGGCCCTGTTTATCATCAAGGATTCGGAGGCCAGCTCCATCTTCGTCATCTTCATCTGTTCCATCTGGCCGATGTTGATCAATACCGCCTTCGGCGTGGCCAACGTGCGCAAGGATTGGCTGAATGTGGCACGTACTCATGAGTTGTCACCTATGCGCACCGCCTTTACGGTGATCCTGCCGGCCGCGGCCCCCACCATTCTCACCGGCATGCGTATCTCGATCGGTATCGCCTGGCTGGTAATCGTCGCTGCAGAGATGCTGGTGGGAGGCACCGGTATTGGTTACTACGTCTGGAATGAGTGGAACAACCTGGACCTGACTAGCGTAATTTTCTCCATCCTGATGATCGGTCTCGTCGGTATGTTGCTGGATATGGCTTTGTCCGGCGCTACCCGTCTGGTCACCTATAAGGAATAAACATACCCATGACAGCAGTACACTATTTTGTCGAGGCGGAAAACCTCAGCAAGCGTTTCAAGACCAAGGATGGAGAGTTGACGGTATTCGAGAACGCCAATTTCGGTATCAACAAGGGGGAGTTTGTCTGCATCATCGGCCACTCCGGCTGCGGCAAGTCCACCATCATGAATATCCTGGCCGGTCTCGATGGCGCCACTGAAGGCGCCCTGTTCATGGATAGCAAGGAGGTGGCCGGCCCGGCCCTGGAGCGGGGCGTGGTGTTCCAGAACTACAGCCTGCTGCCCTGGTTGAGCGCCATCAAGAATGTGATGTTCGGGGTGCGCGCCCGCTGGCCCCATTGGAGCCGTGAGAAGGTGCGCGAGCACGCCTATAAATATCTGCAGATGGTGGGGCTTGGGGATGGTTCGGAGGAGCGCAAGCCCTATGAACTCTCCGGCGGTATGCGCCAGCGGGTCTCCATTGCCCGTGCCTTCGCCATCGAACCCAAGCTGTTGCTGCTGGACGAGCCCTTCGGCGCCCTGGATGCGCTGACCCGGGGCAACATCCAGGACGAGCTGCTGAAGATCTGGAACGAGACCCATCAGACGGTATTCATGATCACTCATGACGTGGACGAGTCGATCCTGCTGGCCGACCGGGTATTGTTGATGACCAACGGCCCCTATGCGCGCATCGCCGAGTCGGTGAAGGTGGACATTCCCAGACCCCGGGATCGTACCACCATCATCCACGACCCCGGCTACTACCCGATCCGCAACCACCTGGTGGATTTCCTGGTGATGCGCTCCAAGGAGCTGGCTGGCGGTCCCGGGGCTGAGCAGCCGGGCAAGGGTGAAAATGGTAAGCCGGATGGTTATGTCAGGGTGTTTCCCGAGGATGTCAATCCGGCCCGGGATAGCGCTACGTTGCCGAGTAGAGAGGCAGCGCAGGCAGCAAACCAGTAAACCACTAACGAGAGAGATAGGGTATGACGGCTTGTCTTCAGAAAACCTGCAGCGATCACAACAGCGGTGAAGAGAGGGTACCGGACGACGGGCGTGTGCCGGTGACGGTACTGACCGGATTTCTCGGTGCCGGAAAGACCACCCTGTTGAACCGGATCCTCACCGAGCAGCACGGTAAGCGTATCGCGGTGATCGAAAACGAGTATGGCGAGATCGGTATCGATCATGAGCTGGTGGTGCAGTCCGACGAAGAGATCTTCGAGATGAACAACGGCTGTATCTGCTGCACGGTGCGGGGCGACCTGATCCGCATCCTGGGCCGCCTGATGCGCCGTAAGCACAAGTTCGATCATATTCTTATCGAAACCACCGGTATGGCCGATCCCGGCCCCGTGGCCCAGACCTTCTTCATGGACGAGGAGATGAAGGAGAAGCTGCGCCTGGATGCCATCGTCACCCTGGTGGATGCCAAGCATGTGGTGCAGCACCTGGGCGAGTCGGATGAGTGCGAGGCTCAATTGGCGTTCGCGGATGTGGTCCTGCTCAACAAGACAGACCTGGTGGACAGCAAGGAACTGCATGAACTCTCTGCCGCCATAAAGGGACGCAACCGCCTGGCGCGTATCCATCAAACCCAACATGGCGGCATCGATCTGGATCAGATATTGGGTATCCGCGCCTTTGATCTGGAGGCCAAGGTTGAGGAGATACCCTCTTTCCTGCAGGAAGAGCTGCCCTTCGAATGGTCTGGGATTTTTTCTCTGCAGGCAGGCAGCTATGAATTGAATTTTGAACCAGGGCCCGATCCCAGCATCGATGTTGTGTTGGGTGCGATCGAAGAGGATCAGAGTTTCGAGGATTGGAAAAGCGAAGGCATCCTGCTCTATTCCGGTGAAGCGGCACCCCTGGCCGAAACCGGACTCACCCCTGGGAAAGCACTCTACCGTCTGCCGGTGGATGCAACAGAGGGGGGTCGTTACCGGGTGGTGATACCCAGGTCCGGCCATTATGTGCTGTTGACTCAGCACTTGCCGGAAGAGTTCTCCATGACCCTGGCCCTGAATGGCCAGCCAGTCTCCGCCGAGAGCCGGCAAGAGTATGCCAGCCCCCACAGCCACGATGAAACAGTGGGTTCCGTGGGTCTGCACCTGGCAGGGGATCTGGATCAGGAGAAGTTCGAGAGTTGGGTGGTCTCCCTGCTGCGAACCAAGGGCCCCGACATCTTTCGCTTCAAAGGGATTCTGGCCCTGGCGGGCAAGAGCGAACGTTTCGTTTTTCAGGGGGTTCACATGCTGTTCGACGGGAAATTCGGGCGTGCCTGGAGCGGCGAGGTACGACACAACCAGTTGGTTTTCATCGGACGGGCGCTGGATCGCGCGGAACTTGAGCGTGGATTGGCCTCATGCAGGGCTTGAGCATGGCAGCCCCTGTGGCGAATAGCGCGGAGCTTGCCTGGGCGACGGCCCTGGGAGAGAGCATTGCCACTATCGCCTGGTTGCCCTCCGGTGACCTGTTGCTTAGCGGTACCGCGGATGGTGAATTGTGCGCCTACCAGACAGATGCAGAGTGGAAATACCGTATCCAGGCCCACCAACGGGGCATCACCCGGGTCTCTCCCGATCCCACCGGCAAGTGTGTCGCTACCTCTGGGGAGGATGGGGGTCTTATGTTGTGGCAGGCGGATACGGGTGAACCCCAGGAGACCCTTGCACGGGATCACGATTGGGCCGAACACCTGGCCTGGTCCAGTGACGGCAAGATGCTGGCCGGTGCCGCCGGGTCCCGGCTCTATCTTCGCGATAGGCAAGGCCATACCAGTGAATGGAATGGACACCCGGGCAGTGTGGCCGCCCTGGCCTGGGCGCCCAAGGGGCGACAGCTTGCCAGCGCCACCAACAAGGGGGTCTATCTGTGGAATGTGGGCAGCTGGCAACCGACTCAGGTATTGAGTTTCCCCGGTGCCGCTGTCTCCCTTGCCTGGAGCCACAATGGACGCGCCCTGGCGGCGGGCACCCAGGATGGCTTTCTCTACATCCGTCTGCAACTGCCCGGGTCCTCACCCCGCCAACTCAGCATGAGTGGTTATCCAGGCAAGGTGACAGCGCTGAGCTGGCATCCCAAGCGACTGCGTATCGCCACCTGTGGTGGCAGTGATGTGGTGCTCTGGGACCTGGATGCCAAGAAGGGCAATCGACACGCCACCCCCTTGCGGCGTCACAGCCATACTATAACGACGCTTGCCTACAATCAGGATGGTCAGTTGCTGGCAAGCGCGGATCGTCACGGCAGGCTCTGCATATGGGATAAGGATGGCATGGTGGCCTTCGAGATGGAGCTGGGTCATGAGATCACGGCACTGGCTTGGCAGCCAGGCGCTCAATGTTTGGCTGTAGGCAGCATCGACGGCATGTTGCGCCTGTTTATTCTGGGGGAGAAGAGCTGAGCCCCCTCCCTATTAACTAATCTAACGAAGAGGCAAGACCATGAAAAAGATTGAGATGACGGAAGCTATCATGACCGCCAAGAGCGAGGCGGGACTTGGTTGGGAGGCGATTGCGGAGAAGGTGGGTCTGGACCCTGTGTTCGTCACCTCCGCCTGCCTGGGTATGAACACGCTGGAGGCGCCCTATGCCGAGAAGCTCTGTACTGCCCTGGGGCTTTCGGATGAGGTCTCCGCCACTCTGCAACAGTTTCCTACCAAGATTTGGGATCAGACAGTGCCGACCGATCCGGTCATCTACCGCTGGTACGAGATCGTCGGTGTCTATGGCGAGACCATCAAAGAGATCATCAATGAGAAGTTTGGCGACGGCATCATGTCCGCCATCGACTTCTCCATGAGTATCGACAAGGAGGAGAATCCGGCGGGGGACCGCGTGCTGGTCAGCATGAGCGGTAAGTTCCTGCCCTACAAGAGTTGGTGAGGATTGAATTTAGAAACGTCGCCGAACTTTGTTGGGTGACCCCTGTGAGACATGACTAAGAGGTAATAGATATGCACATAGAACCAGGCGTCGTAGCCGGCGCAAAAATGGCACTTGGCTATGCGACGGCCGCAGGGGTTTTCCTGTATGCGGCAAAGCTTTCCCTGAAAACGATGAACAAGGATGGTCTCACGGCACTTGGGGTCAGGACCCTCCTGACAACATTGCTGGTGTTCAGCTTTTTTCAAATACTGCCACACTATCCGGTAGGCGTCTCCGAGGTGCATTTCATCCTTGGTTCGACCCTGTTCCTGATGTTTGGCGCCGCCCCGGCCGCCATCGGACTGGCCATGGGTCTGCTGGCCCAGGGGATCCTGTTCGCCCCTGCCGACCTGCCCCAGTACGCCATGAATGTCACCACCCTGCTGGTACCCCTGTTCATGATCGATGCACTGGCGCGGCGCATCATTCCGGCTGATACCGCCTATAAAGATGTGACCTATACACAGGCGCTCAAATTGTCGACGGCATTTCAGGCCGGCGTGGTGGCCTGGGTGGGTTTCTGGGCGACTTATGGTCAAGGGTTCGGCGCCGAGAGCCTGGCCTCGGTTGCGACCTTTAGTGCTGCCTATATGCTGGTGATTGTGGTCGAGCCGTTGGTCGACCTGGCTGTCCTTGCCGCAGCTAAATCCCTGCATAGACTCGAAGACAGCGCCATCTTCCACTCGCGCCTCTATCAGGCGTAAGCGGAGAAACCCAGTATCTTGGTCTCTATACACTGCACCGGCGGCGGTTAACTCCCAACCACTGCCGGTGCAGTTTTGGGTACGAATAAAGAGTTGGCCGGGACGGAGGCCCACGGCCCTGCAAGCTGCATTTATCACCGACTTGAGGTATCGTTAGCGGACGAAGAGCAGTTATTGCACAGATAATGAAATGGATGAAAGGTAAATGGAATCACCAGCAAGGGATTCAGTTCTATCACCCGGAGCATACTACTACCGACAAACTGCTGATGCCGATCTCAGTCCGACTGATCTTCGGCTGGCGGTAATTCTCCCCTGTTACAATGAGGAAGCTGCGATCGCGACAGTCGTTGGCGATTTTCGCCTCTCCCTGCCGGCGGCCGTGGTCTATGTCTTCGACAACAGTTCGACGGATAGGACGGCTGAAGTGGCTGAGGCAGCTGGAGCGGTGGTTCGGCGGGTTGATCTGCCGGGCAAGGGCAATGTGGCAAGGCGCATGTTCGCCGATATAGATGCCGATATCTATGTGATGGCGGACGGTGATGCGACCTATCATGCACCGAGCGCACCGCTGATGATAAGAAAACTGTTGCGGGACAACCTCGATATGGTGGTCGGTATTCGCAATCACCATCAGAGCGAGGCCTATAGAAGAGGTCACCGCTCCGGCAATCGCCTGCTTACCCGCACCATGACCAGCATCTTCGGCAGCGGCTTTACCGACATGTTGTCTGGATACCGGATCTTTAGCCGCCGTTTCGTCAAGTCGTTTCCCGCGATGTCAAAGGGTTTTGAGATAGAGACAGAGCTCACCATCCATGCCCTCGAGTTGCGTATGCCTTGCGGTGAATTGAGTACCCCCTATGGTATCAGGCCGCTAGAGTCGGAAAGCAAGCTTCGCACCTATGCCGATGGTTTTCGTATTCTTAAAACCATTGTCAAGCTGTTCGCTGTAGAGCGTCCGTTTAGGTTTTACGGCCTGGCTGCGTTGATGTTTATTTTGACCTCAGTTGCCCTCGCCGTGCCGTTAGCGATCACTTATGCCGACTCCGGCTTGGTGCCTAGGTTTCCGACGGCCATTCTGAGTACCGGCCTGTCGGTAACAGGCGTGATCTGTTTGATTACCGGGATCATCCTGGAAACGGTCACCATAGGCAGGCGGGAGATAAAGCAGCTGCACTATCTCTCCATACCCTCTGTTTCCAGGTCGAAGCGAGATGAAAACTAGGCGATGAAGCAGATTGGCATGTTCGCAGTAGCCGGAAGCGTGGGCTATCTGGTCGATGTCGTCGTTCTGTTGCTGTCCAACCTTTTAGTGGGTCCCCATCTGGGGCGCCTCTTCTCCTTCAGTGCGGCGGTGGTCGCGACCTGGCTCATAAACAGGAAACACACCTTTACCAATTATAGGGAATTATCATTGATAACTGAGTTTTCACGCTACTTTACAACCGCCCTGGGTGGCGGGGTTGTCAATCTTTTGATCTACTTCACGCTGGTAAATCTACTCGACCTCACAACTTTGTGGCTGCCTGTCGCGGTGGCGGCCGGTGCCCTCGCAGGCATGCTTGTCAATTTCATGCTGGCGAAGCATTTCGTCTTTACCTACCCGAAATAGTGCTTGCATGCAAAGCCTGGCAAAAGTCGATTTCGGTAAAATAGATTCGGCAACAATCAAAATGATCACAATTGTTGTGGTTCTGTCTGCCGTAATGTTTGTCCTCTACGCCAGTTACCCAGGCTATTTGAATCCAGATTCCATCAATCAACTCACGCAAATTCATACAGGTAAATTCAGCGACTGGCATGCGCCTTTCTCCACTTTGGTGTGGTCATTGATTCATGCCCTGATTCCCGGTCCGTTCGGCTTTGTCATCTTGGTCAATGTGTTGATATGGGGGAGTATTGCTGTACTGACGACTCTCTACGCTCGGCGCATCGGTATTTTCTCGCTCGCTATCCTGGTTGTCCCGTTGCTGCCGGGCGCATTCAATATGCTGGGCAATGTGCACAAGGATGTACTGCTGGTAGGATGGCTGCTGGCGGCGGGGGTGTTCGGTTTTCTTGCAAACCGGGATAGCGTGACCCGCGGTAAAAAGATTATCTTTCTTGTTGTCTCCAATCTGTTGGTGCTGGCCGCCTTTCTGACCCGGTTAAATGCCGTTTTCGCCATCATACCCTTGCTGCTCTATATCAATCATGGATTGGGATGGCGGCGTAACATACTTGCCGGTGTAGTGGTGCTTCTGTTGATGCCAACGCTCAATTCCACGCTCTTGACATTGACCCGGGCCGATAGATTGCATCCAGGCGACAGTATCAAAACATATCAGTTGCTCGGTCTCTCCTATGTGGTGGGCAGAAATCTTCTTCCTGGCGAGTGGAGCGACGATCAGGCGAGAAGAATAGTCGAGTCGTGCTATACGCCGATACAGTGGGATACGGCCGCGCTTTGGGGTAAGTGCGGTTTTATACACAATGAGCTTTTGCGCCAGAAAATCTGGGGTTCAGCCAGCTTGACCAAGGTATGGATAAGCGAGGTGCTGGAAAACCCGCTCGCCCTGTTTTCTGTGGTCTCAGCCAGCTTCCACAAAAGTATCAGCGATCCAAACTCCCGCGCCATGTTCTATAAACCGGGAGAGAGCAAGCTGTTCCATTGGGAAGTCGAAACCGATCCTTCCAGGTTGGCAACGGTCATTGTGCAGAGTTATGTAACCTCAAAGATCAATGACCTGCTTGGCAGACCGCTGCTATTCGCGGTTATAGCTATATCTGGTCTTTCACTGTTGATATTCAGGCGCACGACAATAGACGGCAGCGGCCTCTTTGCAATGGCGCTATTGTGTTCCGGCCTGGTCAACATTCTAAGCTACTTCTTGGTGACGGTTTCTGCTGAGTATCGCTATTTCTACTGGTCAGGTTTCTCGATATACCTCGGTATGGTGATAGCTGTTTTTACTTTGGTTGTTGCAAATAGGGAAGGCCGTATCATCTCTATTGGCAACTGGACAACTAAAGCTGTAATTGCGTTGCTTGGTATAAGCGTCGGCCTGCTGGCGGCATCCAGCTCCTTGCCGCCGATCGATCGTCAACTGAGCTTGACTCCAATGGATGAAAAAATGGTCACAGTAAAGGGCCTGCAAAGCGCTTCGAAACCCCGCTGGATGGGAATCAATCTGGATGGCGAACTGTCGCCCCATGGTTGGCAAACGGACGGAGAGGGACGGCTCAAAGGGAATAGCAGTCATGGTGTGCTGATAGCTAGCGTGCCGACCCATGGTTTGGCGCTAGAGGTCGTGCTTGTCACGGGCGAAGATAAGGGCAGGGTGTTGATCGAGTCAGAGGGGTTCAGAGAGGTTGTGGATCTCTCATCAACCAGGGTGAAGGATAGCGTGGTGACAATCCGGCCAACCCAGGCTTATCGCTTAAAAAACAACCACTCCCTATGGTTCGCGCCGTTGATGGCGCTCTTCTATTGCCTTTTAACAATGGCGTTTCTGTTCTGGTTGGATTCCCGATACAGGCAAGATCCAAGGAGGACGGGTGCGGTTAAACCGCACCCGTAAATTGGATCACTGGCTGTGACAGGGTCGCTTCGCTCAATCGCGTATCACAATCTCCACCCGGCGATTCTTCAGTCGCCCCGCACTGGTACTGTTGTCGGTGATGGGATGGGTCTCGCCAAGCCCCATGGTATCGATGCGTGATCCGTCGACCCCGGCCTGCATCAAGGCGTTCTTCACCGAGAGTGCGCGCCGCTCGGACAGGTTCTGGTTATACTCATCCGTGCCCACATTGTCGGTGTGTCCCTCCACCAGCAGGGTCTTGTCCGGATATTCGGCAAGAAAAGAGGCGAGTTTGTCGATGGTGGTCATAGCCCCCGGCAGGAGTTCGGTCTTGCCGGTGGAGAAGAGCACGTCGCCCAGGGTCAGGACGATTCCGCGCTCGGTCTTCATCGCCTGCAGATCTTCGAGCTCCTTGCGCAGCGCTTCCGCTTTGGCCAGGGCGTTCTCCCGCTCCATGAGGGCGGCCTCCTTCTCCCGCAGCGCCTCGGTCTTTGCCTGCTGCTCGAGTTGAATCTCGATCTCCCTTGCCCGCAGCCGCTCCTTGTCTTTGATTTCACCCAGCTCGGTGAGTCTTGCGGAAGCGGCCTTGCGCGCGGCAACCGATTTGGCGATGTCGATGCGGGTCTTGCCCACGTAGGCCAGCGAGGTCATATCCTCTTCATTTTCCGCTGCCGCCGCCCGGGTAAGGGCCAGATTGGCCCGATCCAATTCTGCGGGTGCGTAGCGCAGCAGATGCTCCTTCTGCTTGGCGTCTGCATAGCTCTGCTCGGCATCGAGCAGGGCCTGGTTTTTCGGCAGGGTGCCGCAGGCGGTAAAGAGTAGTGCCAGAGATGTGGCGGTGAACAAGTTGATCATTGTTCGAGACATTGTAGATCTCCCCTAATCATTGGGTTTGCTTATGGTTTACCGGCTCCTGGCCCGCATGATCTCTTCACGCAACACCTGAATGCTGTTTTCCAGCTCTTTGACGGCCTTTTCCGCCTCACTCTTTGCCGCGACTGCCTGGGCCAGCTCTGCGTCGGCCTGGGCCTCCTCAGCCAGTCGTTTTGCCTCTTCGTACTCCTCCTTGGCAATCGCGGTTTCGGCACGCTTCAGCTTCTGTTTGGCCCGATCGATAGCAACCGGGGCGTGCCTCGTGGTCTCTTCATTTTCTGCCGCCACCAGGGATGTCTTGGCGGCCGCCATCTCCGCAACCGGCTCGGGGGTTGAACTGCAGCCAATGAGCGCGGTGAAGATGAGTGCGCTGAAAATGGGTAGTGTGGGTGTACGCCAAAGTCGGGAGGTGTGATCGATCATCATGACAATGTTCCTTTATTGGTATATGTGGCAGTCCAGCGTGCGAATATACATGTTGGATAGGGATGATTATTAAAGTGAATGACCGCTTCGTCAACCTATGTTGTGCGTGGCAGTGAGGGATGTGATGCTGTACTGCACACGATTCGGCAAGGTATGTGTCTTGGATCGATATCAGTCGTCTGCTATGGCCATAGGGGCTGACGGTGTAATAAGTCAGCGGAATAGTGGTTTTTTGGCTCTCTCGCCGAGATGCCGGTTGGCCTTTTTGGTTTAAAGATTTAACGAATATTAACGATGCGCTGGTGGAATAACCACGATGTCAGGGCGCCTATCAGGGGCCCTGACACGGGGTATGTACAATTCTAACCTGTCACTGAAGATCGTTTATCAACGACTCCCGGATACTGGCTTCAATGGTGTCGACCGAATAGTTGTAGTTGGGATGATCTATACCTGCGGCTAGGGCTGAACCACTCTTCAGGGCATTGATCATAGGCTGGGTCAGTTCAAAGCGGAGAAAATGCACTGCTGATGTTTTGTCTTCAGTGCTGCGTTCCAGGTCCTCGTTGGCGATGGGCCTGACCTTGCCAAAATCGGCGACCTGCACCCAGATGGCCTGCTCGATACCGATCAGCTTGGCCAGTGCCTCCTTGCGTTCGTCCACATCGTGATACTCCATCATGAAAGTCGCTTTCCAGTTCATACCGTCCGGAATCAGTGGGTTGTAGACGTCGAGCTCATCCTGGATGCCTTGCTGTTCAAATATCCGCTCGATCCGCAGCATCTCCTGAATCTGATACTGCATGGTCAGTTCATCCTCGAAATAGAGGGCGGCGTTCGGACCGATGGCAAGGCGTCGATTCTTCTTATGGTCTATCACCTTGGCCCTGAATTCCTGGCGAATCCGTGCGTACTCCTCGAGACTGTAGAGGTCGCTGTGTGAAAGGTGGGTCATTGATCTCTCCTAATATAATTCTCAATATCGCAACTGGCCATATTTCCAACGCTGGCGGGCTTTGATCGGTCTTTTCCCTTATTCGTGAGCAATGGGCTTGTCAGTGAAGAGGTAGTCTTTCAACTCTTTGTCGAAGCTGGGGTCTTTGCGTCTGATCCACTCCAGTACCATGGCAGCGTGCTCTTTCTCCTCATCTCTGTTATGGGCGAGGATGGCCCGAAGATTTGCATCGCTACAGGCATCCACCCGTTGGTTATACCAGTCGACCGCCTCGAGTTCCTCCATCAGTGAAACAATCGCCCGATGCATATCACGGGTATCGTCGCTCAGTTGTTCAATGGGTTCATGGTAGCCTTCGTTCGACATGTTCTGCTCCTTCTAAGCTTTTAAAGACCGTATGCGAGGCGTAACAGACTGATCGGATGTTCCGGAACACTACCGTCACGCAGGCCGTTTTCGATATGGTGGCCCGCCATCGGGCAGTCACTGCCGTAGTGGTCGGCCTCTGCCTGTTTGACCCGGTTGACCACCGGTTTGCCGATCTTCATCGCATGTTGATGAAACTCGCTCTTGACCGCATAGGTACCGTCGTGGCCTGAACAGCGCTCGATGGCGCTGACCTGCGTATCCGGGATCAGGCTGAGCAGTTCCTTGGTTTTTGCGCCGATATTCTGTACCCGCTGATGGCAGGCGGCATGATAGGCGACCTTGCCCAGCCCCTGACTGAAGTCGGTCTTCAGGAGGCCGTTTTTATGCCGGATCATCAGGTATTCGAAGATATCGAAGATGGCATCCGCCACCTTTTTCACCGCCGGATCATCCGGGAACAGCAATGGCAGCTCCTGTTTGAACATCAATGCGCATGAGGGGACGGGCGCCACGATATCCCATCCGGCATCGACCAGTTTGGCCAGGACCGGGATATTGGCGTCTTTGGCTGCCTCCACGGCATCGAGATTACCCAGCTCCAGCTTTGGCATGCCACAGCACTGCTCCTTTTCGGCAATGGTGACGGGGATGTCGTTGTGTTCGAAGACGGCTACCAGGTCCTCACCGACGTGGGGCTCGTTATAGTTGCCGTAGCAGGTGCTGAACAGGGCTACCTTGCCTTTGGTGGCGCCGGCAGGTGTTCCCTCGGCAGCGCTGTTGATTCTCTCGGCCAGACGCTTGCGTAGCGGCTTGGCATGAAATTCGGGTAATTTCGCTTCGGGATGAACACCCAGTGAGTGATCGAGTATCTCGCGAAAATTCTTTGCCTGGTTAAAACGGTTCACCACCCCGGCAACCACAGGGATGCCTGCCAGTTTACCCAGGTTGTCGGTGCTGGTGAGGAGCCGGTCGCGAAGCTTCACATCACCCTTCTTATACTTGACGGCCTTGCCGCGCAGCATCAGGTGAGGAAAGTCGATGTTCCAGTCATGGGGCGGCACGTAGGGGCACTTGGTCATGTAGCAGAGGTCGCAGAGATAGCAGTGATCGACTACCTGCCAATAGTCGTTTTTATCGACCCCATCGACCTCCATGGTCTCCGACTCGTCCACCAGGTCGAACAGGGTTGGAAAGCTTTGGCAGAGACTGACGCAGCGTCTACACCCATGGCACAGATCAAACACTCGCTCTAGCTCTGCCATGAGCATCTCTTCGTTGTAATAGTCTGGGTTCTTCCAGTCGATTGGATGCCGTGTCGGGGCTTCCAGATTACCTTCTCTCTGGTTGCTGGGTGCTGCCATTAGATTCACTCCTGATGGTGGCGTTGGGCGGCCCAGAGGCCGCCCATGGGTCTTCCTGAACCCTGGGCTCAGGTCTCTGGCTGGACATCAATCCATTTCGTCTAATGCCTTTTGGTAACGGTTTGCGTGGGAGCGTTCCGCCTTTGCCAGGGTCTCGAACCAGTCAGCAACCTCGTCGAATCCCTCGTCGCGGGCGGTCTTGGCCATACCGGGATACATATCGGTGTACTCATGGGTCTCCCCGGCGACGGCTGCCTTCAGGTTGTCTCCGGTTGGGCCGATGGGCATGCCAGTGGCAGGATCGCCACACTGCTCCAGATATTCCAGATGACCATGAGCGTGGCCGGTTTCACCTTCCGCGGTGGAGCGGAACAGGGCAGCGACGTCGTTGTAACCCTCTATGTCGGCCTTGGAGGCGAAGTAGAGATAGCGGCGATTAGCTTGGGATTCTCCGGCGAAAGCGTCTTTTAAATTTTGCTCAGTCTGACTACCTTTGAGTTCCATATCTGGTTCTCCAAAATGATGGTTTATTGTGGAAAGAAACGTCGAGCCGCGGGGCCCTTCGCAGATGTTTAGAATAGTTATAAAATTGATTGGAATCGAGCGGTCTTTTCAATGATGTTGATAGGCAATGCCTAAGAATCACAGAGTTGGTATCCAAGTGTGATTCTACTAGCCTCAAAATTGATTCGCCAGCCATTAGCCCCCTTTGTATGCAAGACGAGCGGGCCTATCAGTCAGTAAAGCACCTGTTTAACTGACTTTTTTTGGTTTTGGGCTTGGCAAGATAGTGGGTGTGTACATATACTTTGCTGATGAGCGCTAACATCACCAGCCCGTCTACGAACCGAGACCCTATTAAACAGCGTCTCATCGATAGCGGCATCAATCTGACCAAACAGCGGGGAATCATCGCCAACACCCTGTTTGCACGCAATCAACATGTGACGGCCGAGCAGTTGTACGAAATGCTGAATCAGACTGGTGCCAGGGTTTCCAAGGCCACGGTCTACAATACCCTGGGGCTGTTTGTCAGGAAAGGGCTGGTGCGCGAGATCTTCATCGATGCGAGCCGCACCTTCTACGACTCCAATAACAGCCATCACCACCATTTCTACAATGTGGACACCGGGGATCTTATCGATGTCAAAGATCGTCTGGCACACCACTTCGTCGATCAGGAACTCCCCGAGGGTACGGCCATGGATGTGGTCGATCTGGTTATTCGGGTAAAGAACAACACCTCTGCTTAGGTCCTTAACCGGATACTTCACTATTATTCCGCCCTATCCCGGGCTACCAGCCCGCACCCGCTAAACCGACTCACCGGGATTTAAGCTGACAGACCGGCTGCAACAATTTTTCTTTTCTCCATTGACTGAATGTTGATCCATGTCAATGTTTTAGAATTATTCTAAATCTAATATAAACCCGGTTCGAATCAGGGTATTTGGTCTGGCCCGGGGTATCTGGGTGCAGAGTGAGAGTTGATACAACCGAATCGATGCCCTATCGAGTGGTCTCATCCTCGCACATACAACAGGCGTGGGGTGTCGCCACGTAAGAGGATGGCTTTACCAGTACTTCAACTATTGGGTAACAGGACATGATACGTAAACAAATTGCTACATTTTCACTCTTGCTGGGACTATCAACCGCGCTTTTCGCTATGGATGAGCCCATAAAGCCGATCAAGCCGGTACAGAATATCAACCTGGGTCAGGTCGAACTGGGCAAGAAGCTCTACTTCGATCCCCGTCTGTCCAAGTCTGGATTCATCTCCTGCAACTCCTGCCACAATCTCAGCATGGGCGGTACCGACAACCTGAAAACCTCTATCGGCCACAACTGGCAGCAGGGTCCAATCAATGCGCCGACGGTGCTCAATTCCAGTCTCAATGTCGCCCAGTTTTGGGATGGCAGGGCGGCCGATCTCAAGGCGCAGGCGGGTGGGCCCATTGCCAATCCTGGTGAGATGGCATTTACCCATACCCTGGCTATCGATGTGCTGACCTCGATACCTGAGTATGTAATGGAGTTCAAGCAGGTCTTCGGTACCGATAAGATCGCCATTGACGAGGTCACCCAGGCCATCGCCGAGTTTGAGAAGACCCTGGTAACGCCAAACTCCCGCTTTGATCAATGGCTGCTAGGGGATAAACAGGCCCTCTCACAGGATGAGATGGCCGGTTACAAGCTGTTCAAAGAGAGCGGCTGTGTGAGCTGTCACAATGGTGAGGCGGTTGGCGGTAACTCGTTCCAGAAGATGGGTGTAGTGGAACCCTACAAGGCAAAGAGTCCGGCAGAGGGTTTGAGCGCCGTAACCGGTAAGGATGCGGATCGCTTCAAGTTCAAGGTGCCAACCCTGCGCAACGTGGAGATGACCTATCCCTACTTCCACGACGGCGAGGCGGAAACATTGACCGAGGCAGTGGATGTCATGGGCAGGTTGCAGCTGGGTAAGAAGTTCTCTGAGCAGGAGAATGCCCAGATCGTCGCCTTCCTGAAGAGCCTGACCGGTGATCAGCCAGCGTTCCTGATGCCGATCCTGCCGCCCTCCACCGACAAGACACCGGAACCCAAACCCTTCGATTGATCAGACAGATCTCGCCATGGTAGTGAGCATGGTTTTGAGAGATGACTGTTTCACCTGCCACCCCCCCTTCTTGGGGGGGTGAACTGGTTTCTGCGCACTATCCCATTCAATGTGCCTGCATAGGCGTACCCAGTCTCTATCCCAGCCCGATATGGACTACCCCAGCATGGCGTAGTTCGCTGCTCCATAGAGGGCGGCTTTATCATTGAGGATGACCTGGATCGGCATGCTCAGCATGATTTTCCGCATCGGCCCCTTGGCGAGGAAAGCCTCCATGAAGATGCCCTCTTGCAGAATAGGCAGGATTTGCGGGGCGATACCACCACCCAGATAGACACCGCCCGTGGCCATGATCTTCAGGGCATGGTTTCCCGCTTCCCTGGCGTAGAGCCGGGTGAACAGCTCGAGGGACTCCCGGCACAGGGGGTCCCTCGATTCAAGGCCTGCGCTGGAGATGGCCTGGGCCTTCCCCAGTTTGTCCATCTGCCCTTGCAGCCAGGCGGGTGTCAGTCTTTCCCGGTAGTTGCTCAGGTAGTCATAGATGGCCTCGAGACCTGGACCGGAGACCAGGTTTTCCCAGCTGACGTGCCCATGTTGATTCTGCAAGGTCTGAAAGAGTCCGAATTCCAGGTCAGTGGCTGGACTGAAGTCACTATGCCCCCCTTCCGAGGGAAAGGGGTGGTATCTCTCTCCGTCCCAGTAGAGACCCGCCTCTCCCAGGCCGGTGCCGGCCGCAATGATAGAGCGATTTCCCTGGGCCCGCTCGGCACCGGGGCTGAGGGTGAAAATGTCCTTATCCTCAAGTAGCGGTATACCCCAGGCATTCGCTTCCAGGTCGTTGATCAGCCGGGTCTGCTGGAATCCGAACTGCTCACTGATCCGTCTTGCTGATACGCGCCAGGGTAGATTGGTGGTTTCGCAGACCTGATCGATAACCGGCCCGGCTATGCCGAAGCAGACACGCTCGATCACCCGGGTGGAGGGGTGGGTCAAAAAACGTTGCAACACCGCCTCGATAGAGTCGTAGGATTGACTGGGATAGGTCTCAGTCAGGAGCAGTTCGAGCTGTGACTCAGCGTTCGCTTGATAGAGTGCGAGTCGGGTGTTGGTGCCGCCGATATCACCGGCCAGTATCTGCATCTACTACCTCTTGATTGATTGGATGGTGACTGAAAATCCCCTAATCCTGCATCAATTCTATATAAATTGGTAACAAATCGCCCCTGGTCGGTTGCCTGTTTCATGGATCTGTATATGAAGGGGGTTTATTCTTGTTGTTGACAAGCTGGATCAATAATACTCGACCGGTTGTATCAGATGGCATGGATCTGGTGCATGAGGTGATCTCATGAAGAGTAAGGAATGAGGATAAGACAGCTGGCGTTCTGTCTCTTCTGCCCGGCGCTGATGCTGAGTGCTTTTCTCGGTGTTGCGCTGGCAGCCGACAGTGGCGTTGCTGAATGGGCGTCAGAAAAGCCCCGCCCAACTATCGGCCTGGTACTTAGCGGTGGCGGGGCGCGAGGTGCCGCTCATGTGGGTGTTCTCAAGGTGCTCGAAGAGTTGCGGATACCGATCGATTACATTGCTGGCACAAGCATGGGGGCGATCGTTGGGGGCCTGTATGCATCAGGTATGACCGCCGAAGCATTGGAACGGGTTGTTGGCCTGGCCGACTGGGGGAGGCTGCTTAGCGATCGACCCCCACGCTCCCAGCGATCTTTTCGCCGCAAGAGCGACGATGTAGGCTTTCTGGTCGATTTCGATGTGGGTTTAGACGAGTCTGGCTTGATCTTTCCCGGAGGGCTTGTGCAAGGACAAAACCTCGAAATGGAGATGAAACGCCTGACGCTCCCGGTGATAAAAATTGAAGATTTCGACAAATTACCAATCCCGTTTCGTGCCATAGCCACAGACCTAGTCAGTGGTGAGGAGGTGGTCCTCGATTCCGGTGACCTGGCAACGGCAATGCGCGCCAGCATGTCGGCGCCGGGTATATTCAAACCGGTTAGAAGCCAGGATCGAATATTGGTGGATGGTGGCATAGTCAACAATGTACCGATCGATGTGGTACGTGAAATGGGAGCCGATATTCTGATCGTCGTAGATGTGGGCTTCCCGCTGCTGGCGGAAACGCAACTCAATTCCGCCCTGGGTATCACAAAACAGATGTTGACGATTCTTATCAATGCCCGGGCGAAGGATCAAATCGCCCTGTTAACAACGGATGATCTCCTGATCTCACCCGAGCTTGGTGATTTGGGATCGGAGGAGTTTCAGCGGATGAAGGAGGCGCAACAACTGGGCAAGGAGAAGGCAATGGAGTTGGCGCGAACCCTGGCGCAGCATTCTATCTCGAAGCAATCCTATTTGGCTTACAGAAGAGGTATCCAGGGTGTGCGGCAGGGTCTGCCACGGGTCGACAACGTCATTGTTGAAAATGAATCAAAACTCTCCCCCAAGGTTATCGCTGAGCGTTTGGCTGAGCAACAAGATGGTGCCCTGAATGTGGATCAGCTGGAATCGGATATTGCCGATATCTACGGCCTGGATACCTTCGAGACGGTTACCTATGACATTATGGATGAAGGCGGAGAAACCAACCTGGCCGTACGTGCCAGGGAAAAGAGTTGGGGGCCTAACTACTTGCGATTCGGCATCAACTTGGAAGACGATTTCGAAGGTGAGAGCAACTACAATTTTGCCGTACGATTCACGCGTACGGAAATCAATGAAAAGGGCGGGGAGTTTCGTGCAGAGCTCCAGATAGGAGAATCGCCGCGCCTGTTTGCGGAGCTCTATCAGCCACTTGACTACGCATCACGCTGGTTCATAAATCCTTATTTCGTCTATCAGAGAGAGAACTCTACCCTGTTCCAGGATGGATTGCGGATCGCCCAATTTCTTTCAACTTCAACCACCTTCTCATTTGACGGAGGTCGCCAACTCGGTAATTGGGGAGAGATCCGGATCGGGTTAAGTCGCTCCCGCGTCGATGATGCATTGCGGGTGGGTCAGCCCGCTTTGCAAAATGGATCGACTGATATCTATGGCATATCCACGGGATTTTCATATGACACCATCGATAGAGTGGCGATACCCAGGTCGGGTTTGAACCTTTCCCTCGGCTGGTCGAGCATTCGTCAGAACTTCGGTTCGGATATCGCCTTTGAGGTTGCGGGACTGTTTTTTTTAAAACCCCAGACCTGGGGTGATCACACGCTTCTGCACTGGTGGGATATTAGCGGCACCACAAGAGATGAAACAGCCGGGGTGAAACCACTTTCTCTTGGCGGCCTGTTTAACTTGTCGGGATATGCAGCGGGCGAGCTGGTGGGGAAACATTCCGCAATAGGACGCCTGCTCTATTATCATCGGCTTGGAAAGCAGGCCATGCCTGTTTTCAGTACACCGGTCTATCTGGGAGGTTCCATTGAGGCAGGTAACGTATGGCAATCCAGGGATGAAATCTCTGCCGATAATACCCTGCTTGCCGGTAGTATCTTTATTGTGTTCGATACCTTGCTGGGTCCCATATACGTGGCATATGCAAGGGCAGAGGATAACCACCAATCGGCCTATCTTTTTCTTGGTCAGACATTTTAGCGCCAACTGCAACACCTGTGAGGGTGCTGAGATAGACCATGGATGCTTTGGTATGACCTCCCATATCATGGGTATATATCGGTTCGCAGACCCTTTACCCTTAGGCCATTCACACAGGAGTTGAAGCCATGTTCATTGTCGCCAATCGCGTCCCTGTTGCCGCAGGCTACCAGGAGATGTTCGAGGCGCGTTTTCGCAAGCGCGCGGGCCAGATCGAGAAACAGCCAGGTTTTGTACGCATGCAGGTTCTGCAGCCGGCAAAGCCGGTGCTGCCCTATGTCGTTCTCACCACTTGGCAAGACAAGGCCTCATTCGAAGGTTGGGTGGGCAGCGAGGACTTTCGTAACGCCCATGCCAATCCGATGCCGAAGGAGGCCTTCGATGGTGAAGGTGCCATCGAGATGCACGAAGTGATCATCAGCGCCGAGGCTGGCTGATCAGAGGCCGGGCCGCCCTTGCCATGGATTTCAATCCCCCCCATCGTCGCTGACTTGACAGGCAACCGGGTCCATATGCTGAACGGAGTGGTTGGAAAACCTCTGCAAATGGTGGCTTTTGTCACCGTCGGATGAGTAAACTAGCCACTATGGATGTTTCTCCCATACTCGATCCTCTGAACGACGCGCAGCGTGAGGCGGTAACCGCACCCATCGGCAATCTGTTGGTGCTGGCAGGGGCAGGCAGTGGCAAGACCCGGGTCCTGGTGCACCGCATCGCCTGGCTGTTGGCGGCAGAGGCCGTATCGCCCTGGTCGATTCTGGCGGTCACCTTCACCAACAAGGCGGCGAAGGAGATGCGTTACCGCATCGAGGATCTGCTTGGTCAGCCGCTGGGGGGGATGTGGGTCGGTACCTTTCATGGATTGGCCCACCGCCTGTTGCGGGCCCATTGGAAAGAGGCGGGTCTGCCTCAGAGCTTTCAGATACTCGATTCCGACGATCAGTTTCGACTCATCAAGCGGCTGTTGAAAAACCTGGATCTGGATGAGGCTCGATGGCCGCCACGACAGATCCAATGGTTCATCAATGGGCGCAAGGATGAGGGGCTGCGCGCGCAGCATCTGGATGATGGGGGTGATCCCTATCAACAGCAGATGATCCGTCTCTACAGTGAGTATCAGGGTGCCTGTGAGCGGGGCGGCCAGGTCGATTTTGCGGAGCTGTTGCTGCGCGCCCATGAGCTATGGCGGGACAGGCCGGATATCCTGCAGCACTATCAGCAGCGCTTTCAACATGTACTGGTGGATGAGTTTCAGGATACCAACTCGATCCAGTACGCCTGGCTCAGGATGCTTGCCGGTCCACGTAACAATCTCTTCGTGGTGGGTGATGACGATCAGTCCATCTATGGCTGGCGCGGCGCCCGGGTGGAGAATATCCAGAGCTTCCAGTCCCACTATGAATCAGCAACCCTGGTGCGCCTGGAGCAGAACTACCGTTCCAGCGGGAATATCCTGAATGCCGCCAATGCCCTGATCAACAACAATCCTTCGCGTCTGGGCAAGCAGTTATGGACCCAGGACAGTGAGGGTGAGCCGATCAAGCTCTATGCCGCCTTCAACGAAATCGATGAGGCGCGTTTTGTGGTGGAGAGAATCAGGCAGTTTGTGGATGAGGGCAACAGCCGCTCGGAGGCGGCCATACTCTACCGCACCACCGCCCAGTCACGTCTCTTCGAGGAGGCGCTGCTGCAGGCCGCCATCCCCTATCGTGTCTACGGCGGCCTGCGTTTCTTCGAGCGGGCGGAGATCAAGGATGCCCTCGCCTACCTGAGACTGATCAATACGTCTCAGGATGACGGGGCCTTCGAGCGGGCGGTCAATATGCCCCCGAGAGGGATCGGTCCCAAGACCATGGATGCGGTGCGCGCCCATGCCAGGGATTTCGACTGCTCCCTGTGGCAGGCGGCTTGCGATTTATTGCAAGGTGGGGCGATGGCAAAGCGGGCGGCAACGGCATTGCAGGGTTTTCTCGACCTGATGGATGAGCTTCGCTTGAATTGTGCAAACCTTTCCCTGCCTGAAAAGGTCGAGCAGGCGCTGCAAGCCAGTGGACTACCCGACCACTTTGACAAGAGCCGTGATGGCAAGGGTATCGACCGTAAGGAGAATCTGGAGGAGCTGGTCAACGCCACCCGTCAGTTTGGCTATGAGGCCAATGCAGAGGAAGAGTTGGATGAGCTCTCCACCTTTCTCTCCCACGCCGCGCTGGAGGCGGGTGAAGCACAGGGGGATCCCGCGGAGCCCTGTGTCCAGTTAATGACCCTGCACTCCGCCAAAGGACTTGAGTTTCCCCTGGTTTTCCTGGTCGGTATGGAAGAGGGACTGTTTCCCCACAGCATGTCGGCGGATGATCCGGCGCGTTTGGAGGAGGAGCGGCGGCTCTGCTATGTGGGGGTAACCCGCGCCATGCGTGAACTCTATCTCTGTCATGCCGAGAGCCGGCGACTGCACGGTAGTGACAGCTATCCTCTCCCGTCCCGTTTTATTCGGGAAATGCCGGCTGAATTGATGTCGGAGGTGCGGGCCGGTCCCGCCACCAGCCATCCCATATATGGCAGTCCGCCCCACCTGGAGGTGGCTGAGCTGAGTGGATTCAGTCTTGGCCAGCGGGTGCGTCATAGCAAGTTTGGTGAGGGTGTTGTGTTGAATGCGGAAGGCCAGGGCCGCAGCGCCCGGGTGCAGGTGAATTTCGAAGAGGTCGGGAGCAAATGGCTGGTGGTGGCCTATGCCAATCTTTCTCCCTGTTGAATGCTTTTTTTGTTATAGGAATTGAACGGGAGTTAGCTTAAAAAACTTAGAGATTTTTATGCCCCCCGGCGCCTGACGGTTGTCTTTCTCCGACGCCCCGACAGCACATCCCTGCGCCCAAAGGAAGTGCCCTTGGGGTGTGCTGACAGGGCTTACGCGGCATCCCTGCCGCTACTGCGAAAGACAACCGTCAGGCACCTAGCAGGGTCCATTGAATTTATGATGGATACTAATCTAGGTTTTTGTAGAGTTGATGTAGTGTGGATTATTCCAGGATTTCAGCGGAACATAGGATGTCATTCACTATGTTCGATGTTCGAGTAGCAACATAAACAGAACAGGAGAGAGGCATGAAACGTCGTGATTTTATGAAACGTGCTGGTGGTGGGACCCTGGCTGTGGGTGCCGGTATGGCAGGTCTGCGGGTTGCCGAGGCGAAGCCGCAGATCAAGTGGAAGATGGTTACCACCTGGCCGAAGAACTTTCCGGGACTGGGTACCGGCGCCAACAAGCTGGCCGAGGTGATCAATGAGATGAGTGGCGGGCGGATGCATGTCAAGGTGTATGGCGCGAAAGAGCTGGTGCCCGCCTTTGAGGTGTTCGATGCGGTTTCAAGGGGTACCGCTGAACTGGGACATGGTGCCGCCTATTACTGGAAGGGGAAAAGCGAGACCGCCCAGTTTTTCTCCACGGTGCCGTTTGGCATGACGGCACAGGAGATGAACGGCTGGCTCTACTTTGGTGGTGGCCAGGAGTTATGGCAGGAACTGTATAAACCCTTCGGCCTGATACCCGCGCCGGGGGGTAATACCGGGATGCAGATGGGGGGCTGGTTCAATAAGGAGATCAAAAGTGTCGGTGACCTGAAAGGGCTGAAGATGCGCATCCCCGGACTCGGTGGTGAGGTACTCAAGCGCGCCGGCGGCACACCGGTCAACCTGCCGGGCGGGGAGCTCTTTACCTCGCTGCAGTCGGGTGCCATCGATGCCACGGAGTGGGTCAATCCCTACAATGATCTGGCCTTCGGTCTGTTCAAGGCGGCAAAATACTACTATTACCCCGGCTTTCATGAGCCGGGCACCACTCTCGAGGCGATCATCAACCAGAAGGCCTATGATGCATTGCCGAAAGACCTGCAGTCGATCGTCATCAATGCCTGCAAGATAGCCAATCAGGAGATGTTGGCCGAGTATACGGCGCGCAACCCGGCGGCCTTGAAGACCCTGGTCGAGAAACACAAGGTGGACATCCGCGTCTATCCCGGTGATGTGCTGGAGACCTTGCGTAAATATTCAAACCAGGTGGTGGAGGAGCTTGCCGCCAAGGATGCCTTTGCAAAGAAGGTGTACGATTCCTATATGGGTTTTCTCAAAGGCTCACGTGAGTGGGGGGCGATTTCCGATTTTGCCTATCTGCAGTCCCGTGACAAGGCGTAGTGTCATCGTCGGTGTTTGATCGACGCCGCATACTGAACCCGACGGCGAGACCCGCCGTCGGGTTTGATGGAATCGGATCGGTAGAAAATGGTCTGGTCTGATGCATGGGGTCAGGTTCTCCGGCGATTGCCGCTAACGGTGTGTTAAAGCCCCCTCCACTCTCTCTCTATATCCATATCCCCTGGTGCGCCCGGAAGTGCCCCTATTGTGATTTCAACTCGCATACCCGACATGGGCCCATCCAGGAGCTGGCCTATGTGGATGCCCTGCTGCAAGACCTGCGTGGGGAGCAGAAATTGGTGGCAGGGCGGCCGCTGCAGACAATATTCATAGGCGGCGGAACACCAAGCCTGTTTTCAGCACAGAGTATCGAGGGATTGCTGTCCGGGGTGGCAGAAGTGATGGCCTTGGATGAGGCGCTGGAGATAACCCTGGAAGCCAATCCGGGGGCCTTGGAGTCTGAGCGTCTTCCCGGTTACCGGGAAGCGGGCATCAATCGTCTCTCCCTCGGGATACAGAGCCTGAATCCCGATTCCTTGCAGGCCCTGGGGCGTATCCATGGCCCCGATGAAGCTGTCATGGCGGTGGAGCGGGCAAAGCAGGCGGGTTTCGAGCGCATCAATCTTGACCTGATGTTCGGGTTGCCGGCACAGACCCTGGAAATGGCTCAGGGGGATCTGCAGGCAGCCATAGGATTGGGTCCGAGCCATCTCTCCTACTATCAGCTGACCCTTGAGCCCAATACCCCTTTTTATCAATCACCCCCGGATCTGCCGGATGAGGAGAGGCTTTGGCAGATACAGCAGCAGGGCCATGAGATGTTGCTGAGGGCGGGATTCCAACAGTATGAAATTTCCGCATTCTCCCACCCGCAAGAACAATGCAGACACAATCTCAACTATTGGCGCTTCGGTGACTATATCGGCATAGGCGCCGGTGCACATGGCAAGCTCTCCACACAGGATGGTGTGATAAGGCGGCGCTGGAAAAGACGTCATCCCAACGATTACCTTGCCGCTGCAAAGGGGGGCGTGCCGTTTCTGCAGGGTGAGCGTGTATTACAAGCCGAAGACCTGGTAATCGAATTCATGATGAATGCGCTTCGTTTGTGCGATGGCGTGGAGGCGGAACTCTTTAGCGCGACCACTGGCCTGGATCTGGAGTACATGGGGGAGCCATTGAATGGGGCGATAAAAAAGGGGCTGTTGTATCCTGTGGACGGAAGGCTCTGCCCCACCCCTTTGGGATTAAGATTCCTCAATGATCTGATCGCAATGTTTGAAGTTAACAGAACTACTTAAATAATTCTTTACATACTGGGTGTAAGGTATTAATTTAAGTGGACATCATAAAAATAAGATATGCTTTGTTCAGGAGCTTCAACAGCCCATCGTCTAATCTGGATACGCGAGCTGTCACGCAGGGAGCGAACCGGACCCATGGTTTCCGATCCTATCGCCAAGGTGATGAACCGGAGTGAGCGGTCTATAGATTCCAGTCCAACTTGAGCCTGTGGGGGATCTGGCACTTGTAGTGCCATGATGACGATATGCAACTGAATAGCAAAGTTGCCGCGGTTATGGCGGTGCTATTCCTATGCCTTTTCACAGTGGATGTGTATCTCGATTATCGCCAGATGAGCGGCAGCAGCAGTGCCGTTGCAGAATCGGTGACGCTCGCTCCTGCCCGTGTTGATGGCCAGACTGTAGGCCAAATCTATCAGCAGTTGGCAGTTATCATAAAACAACGTGCCATCTTCTATGCCATGGGCTTTTTGCTCAGCCTGCTCCTGCTCGCTTGGGTGTTGAACAAGGCATTGCTGTTTCCGGTATCACGTCTGAAGCGGGTTGCCCTGGAGCTTGCACGCGGTAACTATCTGGCGGCGATGAATCTACCGGAACATGATGAATTAACCCAGGTGTCTCAAGCCTTCAAGCATATGGCCGGGGAGATTGCAAAACGGGAAGAGGTCGTGAATAGGCAGAAGGGACTCTATTCCGCGCTTTCCCAAACCAGTAAGACGATACTGCGCAATCGATCGCCGCAGGTGCTTTTTGAGCGGGTGTGTGACATTGCGGTGACCTTTGGCGGTTTCAACGCGGCATGGATCGGCGAGGTCAATGAGATGGGTAAAAATATTCTGCCCATTGCCAGCGCCGGGATCAATCTTGAGAGTCTCAAGGCCTGCACATTCGAGCTCGACCTCACAAACCCACAGGCAGACAGTCCGCTGGCCATATCGGTATATGGAAAATGTCCGTCGGTAATTGATGAAGTTGATGTGGATCCTGGGAAAACGCCCTGGCATCGCCTGGCGAAGCTCAGCGGGAGTCGCTCGGCGGCGGTGTTTCCCATCGTCACCCATCAACAGGTGGTTGCGACACTTACTGTGTATGCCCAGGAGCGCAGCTATTTTACCCTCACGATTCATGACCTGTTGCATGAAATGGTCAGCGATCTCGCCTTTGCCATAGAAAACTACGAACGTACTCAAGCGCACCAGTTGGCACATCACTCCCTTGAAAGATCCTCCGGTGAGCTAGAGGCGGTAAACAAAAAGATGTCGCTGATACTGGAGTCTACTGGGGAAGGCATATTTGGTATCGATGAGCGTGGCGCCTGTAGCTTCATTAACAAGGCGGCGGCAGAGATGCTCGGCTATACCCAGGAAGAATTGCTCAATCAACAGATACACACCCGGGTGCGCATGTTCGATGAGGCGGGGAAATCCTTCAACAGTGCAGTGCTCAAGCGAGGGGAATCGGTTCGGGTCAAGGATGAGTCTTTCTTGCGCAAAAACGAAACACTTTTTCCGGTTGAGTACTCAACCTATCCGATTAAAGAGAGTGGCAAGTTCAAGGGGTCGGTTACGGTGTTCAGGGATGTCACATCTACCCGTTCCATGATGCGGGAAATGCGTTTTCTTGCGACTCACGACTCCCTGACCCACCTGCTGAATCGTCATGCCTTCGATCAACGGCTGCGAGAGACCTTCGCCAATAGTAAAGATCATGGCGTACAACATGTATTGCTGTATATGGACCTCGATCAGTTCAAGCTGGTCAACGATACCTGTGGTCATGTTGCTGGGGATATGATGTTACGCCAGCTATCTCATCGGCTACAGCGCACCATCGGGGGTGACGATGTGCTGGCCCGTCTTGGTGGGGATGAGTTTGGTTTGTTGATGGAGAACTGCCAACTTGAACGGGCGCAACGCCTTGCCAGCAAGATCTGCAGTGTGATCAAGGATTTTCGATTCTCGTGGGAAGGGAGAGCCTTCTCCACCGGGGTGAGCATTGGCATCGTCGCGATAGGTCCGAATACGGAAAGTCCTCACAGTGCGCTCAGTTCCGCCGATGCGGCCTGCTATGTGGCCAAGGACATGGGAAGAAACAGGATCCATGTGTTTCAGCCATACGACGAGGAGATTAAACGGCAGCAGGGTGAGATGCGCTGGGTCGGAAGGATCGAAAGCGCCATGGATCAACAACGCTTTTCTCTGCTGCAACAGCCGATTATGTCGCTGCGTAGTACGGCCATCGGTGACGAACATATTGAAGTGCTGTTGCGTATGCAGGATGAGCGAGGCAAACAGATCATGCCCGGGGCCTTTATTCCTGCTGCGGAACGTTACAACATCATGGGCACGCTCGATCGCTGGGTCATCAGTCATGCCTTCAGATGGTTATCGGAAAATCCGCAGCGAATGGAAGAGTTGGGGCTGTGTGCCATAAACCTCTCCGGCCAATCCCTGGGGGATGGCACACTACACGAACATATCTTGGAACAGCTGCGCAAATTTGACCTTCCCGCAGACAAGATCTCGTTTGAAATTACCGAAACCGCGGTAGTCAGCCGGCTGGATCAGGCGGCTCGCTTCATCAGTCTGTTGAAGCGCCGTGGATTTCGTTTTGCATTAGATGATTTCGGTACCGGCATGTCATCTTTCTCCTATTTGAAGCGCCTGCCGGTGGACTACCTGAAGATCGATGGCAGCTTTGTTTCAAACATGGTGAATGACCCGGTGGATAAGGCCATGGTGGAATCGATCAATGAAATCGGTCATTTGATGGGCCTGCAGACCATTGCCGAGTACGTGGAGGATGATCAGACCCTGGAGCAGCTGATCGACATTGGCGTGGACTATGCCCAGGGATTTGGGGTTGTGCGGCCAATGCCATTGGATATGGCTGATCCCGGCCCGCTTAACGCGGCCTAGGGCCTGTTAACACTAATCCAAAGCACTCTGCTGGGCGCAAAAACAGCCCCAGCCCTTCGGGTTACGCCTGAAAAAGCGCCACTCAGCGTTGCTCGTCGTTCATTTGGAGTGACCAAACTTCTCTCCTCGCGCCTTGATTGGCGCTTTTTCAGGCACAACAGAGTGCTTTGGGTTAGTGTTAACAGGCCCTAGACCGATCAAACAAGCGACCCGTTAGATTATTAGAGCTGGCGGACGTTAATCGAGACGGCACTGGTTCATGAAGGCTTCCAATCCTACCTCTTCAGCATAACCCTTAAGGAGTTTTGGTCTAGGGCCTTTCTCCTTGACCTCGAAGACCTGATCTGGGTTGTTGGGTAGGTTGCCATACTTCCCTGCCGGTATCTTTATGCTGGCTACTGTTTTACTGCTGCGCTGGCCCTTGCGCGCGAGCTTCTTCTTTGTCGAGGGTTTTGTTTTGGCCTTTGTCTTGTCGGCTTGGCCCGTAATCTTTTGGATTATGCGGTTGACCCTTTTATAGTTGTGTCGGATGTAGGTTTCGAAATTAATTCCATTATCTTTCAAAATCTTATCGATTTGACTGCTGGCGTTACTGAGCGCTTTATTTACCACCTCGGCCTTTTTTTGCTCGGCTTCCAGTCGTGCTATCTTTGCTCTAAGGCTCTCGATCTCTTTCTTAATGTTCGACATACATCCAAGCCCTTTAGTGTTTATCTTTAAAAACGCGATCCAAGGTCAAGTTAATATAACGATTTTAAGTTGGCTTTGGCACCAATAGCAAATGCAGCAATGGTATTAGAGACATGAATGATGACTATCGACCCGTGGCATGTTCCCAGCATGAGACATATGAGTATGCTGTCTTGAGACGGTCGATGCTGGATATTAATTGGCATGACGAAGGGGGAAATAGGTGTCGGGCCAGGGTCGTGCCGATCGATGTTGTAACCCGTGATAGGGCCGAGTATCTGGTTGTAAAACAGGAAGATAAAGTGATTCGATCGATAAGGTTGGACCGTATTATTGAGGCCAGGGAGGTCGCTGGTGGTGAGGGCCAGCTGGATCGATGATTGTAGTCAAAATATTGTCGTTTCCATGGTAATTGGCATAACCCTCTGTTTTTATGGGCAAAGTAGGTGCTCGTAGGTGCGCCATTATGACATTTCAGGAATTTTCATCGGGGACATATTCGAGTTGCTGTGATAATTTTCTTTATATAGTGGGAGTACGAGGCTTGATCGATGACGCAGCTAAGCAACCGAAACCTGGATTTCGATCATCTCCTCCAATTGGCGGAGAGGGACCCGATGCGTTTCGAGGATATGCGTCAGGCAGCCATTGATGACTTCATCGCCGCACTCCCGCAGGAGAGGCAGCAACGGATGCGACAGCTGCAATGGCGTATCGATCAGGAGCGTAGAAATCGTTCGCCGATCAGTGCCTGTGTGAAGATTTCCAGCATGATGTGGGACCACATGGTGGGACCCCAGGGCCTGTTGGGCTACCTGCAGGGTGATATCAGAAGTCGTTCCGAGGCAGATCACAGGGCCTGCAAGGTGCTGGATTTCCCCATCAGGCCCTCTCGACAGTAGAGGGGCTTGCCTTGACGGACGTCTTGGCATATTATTCCGCTCTTTCCCTGCCCTTGGGGCAGATCGTCAACGATGTCATTCTCATAAGAGAGTCAATCATGAAGCCGGATATTCATCCTCGTTATGAGGAGATCAAAGTCGTATGTAGCTGTGGTAATGAGATCCTCACGCGTTCCACGCTGGGCCAGGAGGAGATACATGTGGAGGTATGCTCTTCATGTCATCCCTTCTATACAGGCAAACAAAAGATCGTCGACACCGCTGGACGTGTGGACAAGTTCCGCAGGAAGTACAGCCGTTAATCCAGTACTCGCCGCTGTGTAGTTGCATGGCGTCACTGGTCGAGATGTTAAAAAGGGCTCCGCTTTGCGGGGCCTTTTTGTTGTTCTCCCACCTCCTCCCCTCCCTCTCTCAAGCCGCAAGCTGCTCACCCTGCAGTGCCGACCTGCTTCCAGTCGCCTCCATCCATGATGGTGATACCTTGCGCCTTAGGGACGGGCGCAGGCTGAGACTGATTGGCGTGAATACACCGGAACTTGGTCAGGGGTCGGCAAACGAGCCGCATGCGCTGCAGGCCAAGCACCAGCTCGAGGGGTTGGTGAAGCGTAGTGGCGGTTTGGTCAGCATATGTATGGGTAGCGAGGAACAGGACAGGTACGGTCGCTTTTTGGCCCACCTATATGATCGTCATGGGGAAAGCATTAATCGTCAGTTGTTGATGCAAGGGGCGGGATATCTCATTGCTGTGCCACCCAATCTGAGAAACCATGGCTGCTACGAGGATGCGGAAAGGGAGGCGCGCAAGGAAAACAAAGGGGTTTGGCGTCTCCCCATGAAAGATGCCTCGGGCTTAAGCGGCATTGAGACAGGTTTTCATATTCTTACCGGTTACATCGTCCGGGTAGGCCAAAGCCGGAGTGGCGTATGGCTGAACCTTGATGGTGGCCTGGCACTACGCATTACTTGGGACGATTGGCGAAGGTTCAATATCGATGATCCGGACTCACTCCTGGATACTGAGCTCGAGGTGCGCGGCTGGATCTATCATCGAGACGGTAAGCAGCGGATGCGGATTCGACATACATCCTCCATTCGCTGGCTAGGGGGCGAATGAGCCACTGGCTATCATTCAAGGCTGGCCGGCGCTGGAATCTGCCGAGGAGCTCTGCAGCCAATGCATTGTTGTAGTGTATCATTGCCTGACTGGGAGAGGTCGTCACTCTTTCATGCAGACTTAGTGGGAAATCGATATAGGAGCCTCAATGACCATTCATATCGGAATATTGACCTCAGGCGGCGACAGCCCTGGCCTTAATGCAGCAATTCGGGGTGTTGGCAAGGCGGCTGCCAATTTCTACGATATGCAGGTAATAGGAATACGTGATGGTTTTCGTGGCCTGGTTGAAAACCGCATCATGCAACTGGATAGCACCACACTTTCGGGGATTCTCACCCGGGGTGGCACCATTCTGGGCACCAGCAGGGAAAAACCCCACCGCATGAACTTCAACGGCAAACGCCAGGATATGACCGATGTCATCGTTGAGAATTATCAGGCCCACCACCTGGATGCCCTGGTCTGTATCGGTGGCGGCGGGACGCAGAAAAATGCCTTGCAGTTGGTGGAAAAGGGGCTCAACGTTATTACCCTGCCCAAGACCATCGATAATGATGTGGCGCACACGGATACAACTTTCGGTTTCGATACGGCATTGGGTATAGCCACGGACGCCATCGATCGCCTGCACAGCACGGCTCACAGCCATCATCGGATCATCGTGGTTGAAATCATGGGGCATCGTGCCGGTTGGCTGGCCCTGGGGTCAGGCTTGGCGGGCGGCGCAGATGTCATACTATTGCCCGAGATCGGCTACGACATCGAAAACGTTGCGGAGGCCATCAGGGCTCGCGCTGTAGGCGGTAAACACTTCAGTATCGTTGCGGTGGCGGAAGGTGCGCTACCAAAAGGCGAATCTGAGCAGTATCAGATGCTCAGGGAAAGAAAGGATGAGGCCGGCAACAAGAAGGATCGCAAGCAGGCAAAAGCGGAACTGGCCGCATTCGAGGCCGCCCATGCAAACCATACGGTTACCCTCTCCCGCCAGCTTGAGGAGTTGACCGGGCTCGAATCGAGGGTGACCATCCTCGGTTATCTGCAACGGGGCGGTACACCCTCCGCCGCGGACAGGCTGCTCGCTACCCGCCTGGGAACCGCCTGTACCGACCTGATATCGAAAGGTGTGTTCGGTGTCATGGTGGCGGCAAAGGGTGAACTCGCCGTACCCGTGCCCCTTACGGAGGTGGCGGGCAACAAAAAACTGGTCCCCACCGACCACCCCTGGGTGGTCAGTGCGAAACGGATTGGAATCAGTTTTGGGGATAGTTAGTGTCTGTCCGGAAAGACAACCGTCAGGCGCCGAGGGGTTAAAGATACCCTTTGTCTCTGGACAGGATTAAAAAAGCGGTACGAATTTTCGCATCCCGTTCATCACCGGGCTCACGGTGTGTGACATTGCCCCCACGTCGTTGGTCATCACGCCCACATTCCGGGTGAGGTGGTTCATATTGCCGTTCATGCCCTTTACCTGGGAGGTGATGGCCTTCATGTTCTTGTTTGTCTGCGCCATATGTTGATTCATCTGGGTTACGCCGCCTGACATGGTGTGGGTATCGCTCCCGATGGATGCGATATGGTGCCTAATCTGATTCATGTCGGTGGACATGCTGGTCATGGAGCGTTCCATGATGTGTACCACGTAGAACAGATAGATCAGGGCGGCCACCGCGATCAGCGTCCCCGGCAGGGAAAAGAGCTTGATTCGCTGGATCCGGTACGACTGCTCCTTCTCAATCGCTTCCAATCTATCCAGGAGCAGCTTCTCTTTCTCTTCCGTTTCGGAATGGCTCTGTTCGAAGGCCTGGGTCAAGCGATCGCTGAACTCCTCGATGATCTTTTCCTGGTGGTCCTCACGCTCACGGCTGTCTTTGTGGATCTTATCGAAGACCGATTGCAGTCCCTGCATCAGTCCAGGCAGGATGCGGCTTTCATTCGCTGGCTTTGTAGTCTCTGTGGTCTGCTTGGCTTTTGTTTTTGAAGCAGATTTTGGAGGCTGCTTTTTTGCAGTCTGTTTTTTGCGGGTTGTCGCAGCCGGCTTTGTTACGCTCTGCTTCTTACGGGTGGTTGTACCACTGGCGGCGCGCTGTTTTTTTGCCGGCGCGGCCTTCTTTTTACTGGTTTGACTGGCCATGAGACTCTTCCATATTGGTTGGGCGAGTCGATTAGTTTATAATAAATATCTAATTTAGTCTCTGATTCAGGTCACGCTTTTTTGCCCTTCCCTCACGGCTCGGCCAGTAACCGGTCGATAACCTCAATCACCTCTTTGCTGTCCCAGTTGAGGGCCCTGTTTGCGCTGTAGCGTATCCGGCCCTGCCGATCGACGATGAAAGAGCTGGGGAAGCTGAACACCCGCCAGGCCAGGGAAGTGAGTCCATCCCTGTCCATCAGGACCGGAAAATCGACGGGTATCTGCTCGAGAAACGCCTCAATCTCCTTTGGTGACTCGCGATAATCGACCGAGACAATCCTGACCTGCTGATTCGGATAGTTCTCCTGCAGGCGGTTCAGTGAGGGGATCTCCTCTACACAGGGCGGACACCAGGTGGCCCAGAAATTGACCAGTACAACCTGGTCTTTAAGTGATCGAAGATCCATGTGGCGTTGGTGGCTGTCTGTCAAACTCAACGGTGGGGCTGGGATTGGCCGCTGCAGGGTTGTCAGTGTAGTTAGATTTGTGGCAGGTATAGGTGCTGCAGTTGCTGCAAGGTTGGTCGTGGTAGACATAGGTGGGTGAACCAGCCTGCCACAGGGTTGTGACGACCTGGTCCAAGCGCCAGCGTTGACTGCCGAGTTCAGGTTGATAGATTATCAAGGGTAGGTTGGTGGCATTTAGAATTGGATCGATTGCCGGTGGTTCGCCCGCTATCGGGGCAGGCCCGAACAGGTTTGGATAGAAGAGGATTGCGCCTAGCAAACGTGACTCTTGCTGGGTAGCCTGCCAGCGGTTAACCCCCCTTAACAGGGGCAAGGGCATACGGTCGTAGCTGGCGAGGAGTATCTGTTTGTCACTCCTTTTATGGGCGGCCCTAATGACTGCGGCGACACCTTCACCATCGAGGGTGCGTACGTTTTCACTGGAGCGGGGAAGGTAATAGGCTTGCAGCAGATCGACACGCCAAATCTCTATCCCGGATTCAGAGAGCTGCTGCAACAGGGCGTCAAAAAGGCGGCGAGGTTCGGCATGATCCACCAACCAGATCATGACCAGCTCCCCCGCTGCTTGCCTGATATCGATGCTGATATCATTGCCGTCACTATCAGTTACGGAGTGCTCGATGGCTGTTAAGGCCGGGCTGCTTGATAGTAGAAGAAAAAATAATATCAGGACTCGCATTATGGTGATGTTACCCACGGAACTGTGTTATGTGTAGGGGGAACAAATAAAATGGTGTGTGTGACAAATTCTTGAGGAGGAGTATAGCGATGAACAGGTTTGTATTGACATGGGTGATGTGCTGTTTTCCATTGACTGCCCTGAGCGCAGTCGTCGGTGAGGAGGTTGTGTATCAGCAGGGTGATACGCGGATGAAGGGCTACCTTGCCTATGATGATGCGATCCAGGAGAAGCGTCCCGGTATCCTGGTGGTGCACGAGTGGTGGGGACACAATGCCTATGCCCGCAGCCGCAGCAAGCAGCTGGCCGCCATGGGCTACACGGCGTTGGCTGTTGATATGTATGGGGACGGCAAACAGGCGGATCATCCAAAGGATGCTGGGCGGTTCGCCGGCGAAGTAAAAAAGAACATGGAAACGGCAAGTGCCCGCTTCCAGGCTGCAATGGATCTGTTGTCGGTACACCAGACAGTTGCCGCAAGCGACATTTCCGCGATCGGTTACTGTTTTGGTGGCGGTATGGTATTGGAGATGGCGAGACGCGGCCTTGATCTTGATCTGGTGAGTAGTTTTCACGGCAGTCTGCCCACCTCCACGCCGGCGGCAAAAGGGGTGGTAAAGGCGGAGGTTCTGGTATTCAACGGCGCAGATGACCCGTTTGTAAAGCCCGAGCATATCGAGGCGTTCAAGGCCGAAATGGACCAGGCCGGCGTGAAATACAGCTTTACCAACTACCCAGGCGCCAAGCACTCATTCACCAATCCTGAAGCCGACAAGTTCGGTAACAAATTCGATCTGCTGCTGCAGTACGACCCGTCAGCGGACAAACAATCCTGGCAGGCCCTGACGCAGGCGCTGGATGGGATCTATGGGAAGTGATGCCCGCCGGCTCAGTCTCTTAGGCACCCTACCCGGCGGCAGATGCTTTCAGCCCGGTTGCTGGCATGGCTTTCCATGAACATGGCAAAGTGGATCTTTTCCGTGTCGAGGGGATCACCACGCTCGAGGGCGGCGAGGGTCTCATCAGGCAAGTGGCGTAGCCAGGTCTGGATAAATCTGTCGCGCCCACCCGTTATTTCGCAGCGTTCAGCGTGGGCTAGCTGGTGCAATAGCTTAAGCGACAGGATGGGTGTCTGGGGATTGGTCCAGGCGTCGACCTGATCCTTGTCGGCACAAAAAATCTGGCGACAATCGGTGAAACAACCATTCATGAGTGCCTTACTATGGGCCAATTCGATGCTGTTGAGATCGATCCCGGAGAAGAATATCGCCAGCTTATCCCGAGACGCCTTGGGCAGGCGCGATGCGGCACCGGTGCGGCGTTTTTCGACTATACTGATGAGCCGGTTGAACTGCTCCACCAGTTGTTGATTCTTAGCGCTGAAAAGGTTGTTGTTTGACCTGCCGAGCCTGGCGGGTCGTTCATGCCGCTTGTCGCGGCAGGCTGAAAAGCTTGGGCCTGTGCTGTCGGAGAATCGCTCAATAACCTCGAATCCCCTGGGACACTCCTTGCGCGAAACAAAACAGGGTAAACGGTTTGTTTCCCGATAATCGCTGCACACAGTAACGGCCAGCTGGCGGTTACTTCGATGCTCCGGGTTGATCTCCGCCTGGCTGTTGCTTAGGCAGATTAGAGCCAGGCAGATTGTTGTGATATGCCAGAGGCGCATGGTTGGAATTCATGCCTCTTTGTTAAGTACTTTACGCATTTCGTCAAAGCGTTCGGTTTCGTTCTTGTCAGCCTGGGGATAGTGTGGATCCATGCCTTCCAGGGTTTTGCGGATAATGCGGGCAACCTGCCAGCGCATATAGGGTTTATCATCCGCGGGTATGGCATACCAGGGTGCCCATGGCCGGGAGCTCGCCGCCAGGGTCTGGTGATAGGCGTGCATATAACTATCCCAGTGTTGTCGTTCCTCCACATCCTTGATTGAGAATTTCCAGTTTTTTCGCGTTTCATCCAGGCGAGAGATAAAACGTCTGCGCTGTTCATCCCTGCTCACATTGAGCCAGAACTTGAGGATCACCGTGCCGTTCTCCGCTAAGTGCCTTTCGTACTGGCGAATGGATTCAAAACGCTGTTGCCATAGTTGTTCCAGGTCATCAGGAATATGGATGCGCTGGGTATCCAGATACTCGGGATGGATACGCACCACCAGGGTTTCCTCGTAGTAGCTGCGATTGAAGATACCGATGCGCCCGCGCTCCGGGAGTGCGCGGGTGGTACGCCACAGAAAGTCGTGATCCAGCTCCTCCTTGGAGGGTTGTTTAAAAGAAAAAACCTGACAGCCGGCGGGGTCGATGCCGGTCATTACTGCGCGTATGGTGCTGTCCTTGCCGGCGGCGTCCATGGCCTGGAAGATAATCAGAAGGGAACGGCGGTCCTCTGCATAGAGCCTGCGCTGGAGTTCATCCAGCCGGTCGATCTCCTTGGCCAGGGCCTTCTTGCAGCCTTTCTTTCCCGGCGCCTCCTCCGGGGGTAGGGTAGTCAATGCCGGCTTCTTCAATCGACCATCGAATGTGACGAGATATGGACTTGTGGGTGGTTTCATTGTCTCATCTGCCCTCCAGCCATTAAGCGAGCAGTCCGGCCATACGGCTGCCCATTTCCGCGGGTGATCTTACCACCTGAGCCCCGGCGTTTTCCAAGGCCTCGAATTTGGCTTCGGCAGTGCCCTTGCCGCCGCTGATGATTGCCCCCGCGTGGCCCATTCTTTTCCCCGGTGGTGCGGTAACGCCTGCTATGTAGGCTACCACTGGCTTGCTGATATGGGATTGAATGTAATCTGCGGCCTCTTCCTCTGCGGAACCACCGATTTCACCTACCATGATTATGCCTTCAGTCTGTTCATCATCCTGGAACAGCTTCAGGCAATCGATAAAACTTGTGCCGTTTATGGGGTCGCCGCCAAGACCGACACAGGTGCTCTGACCCAGGCCGGCAAGGGTGGTCTGATGCACGGCTTCATAAGTCAGTGTGCCGGAGCGGGACATGACACCTACCCTGCCAGGTTGGTGGATGGATCCAGGCATGATGCCTATCTTGCAGGCACCCGGGGTGATTATTCCAGGGCAGTTAGGGCCGATCAGGCGGGCATTGTAGGATCCGAGGGCCTCCTTGACTTTCAGCATATCCAGGATGGGTATGCCTTCGGTGATACAGGCTATGACACGGATACCGGCATCCGCAGCTTCGATGATCGCATCGGCGGCGAAGGGGGGTGGTACGTAGATCATGCTGGCATCTGCGCCGGTGCTGGCGACAGCGTCATGAACCGTGTCAAAGACCGGTCTGTCGAGGTGGGTTTGTCCCCCCTTTCCGGGGGTCACGCCACCCACCAGCTGGGTACCGTAGGCAATTGCCTGTTCTGAGTGAAAGGTGCCCTGTTTGCCGGTGAAGCCCTGACAGATGACCCGGGTGTTATTGTCGACGAGAATACTCATTGGTTTGTATTACCTATTTTAATCAGGCTGCGGCGGAAACGGCTTTTTTTGCGGCTTCGGTAAAATCATTGGCGGTGAGGAAATCCAGTCCGCTGGATTCAAGCATCTCGAGTCCCTGTTGCGCATTGGTCCCTTCGAGCCGCACCACCACCGGCACCGTGACGCCGATGCTTCGAGCGGCAGTGATGATGCCTTCCGCGATCAGGTCGCAGCGAACGATACCACCGAAGATATTGACCAGTACCGTTTTGACCTTGGCGTCGGAAAGGATGAGCTTGAATGCCTCTGTCACCCGTTCCGCGGTTGTTCCGCCTCCCACGTCGAGGAAATTGGCGGGTTCGCCGCCATGCAGCTTGACCATGTCCATGGTCGCCATCGCCAGACCGGCGCCGTTCACCATGCAGCCGATACTGCCGTCCAGGGTGATGTAGTTGAGATCGTGCTTTGCTGCAGCGGCCTCTTTCGCGTCCTCCTGGGTGATATCCCGTAACGCGGCCAGGTCCTGATGGCGATAGAGGGCATTGCTGTCCAGGTTGATCTTTGCATCCAAGGCCACAAGATTGCCTGCTGCGGTGACAATCAGCGGATTTATCTCGATCAGGCTGATGTCCTTGTCCATATAGAGTTGATAGAGGGCCATCATGATCTTGGAAAATTGTTTGATCTGGTCACCTGTCAGGCCGAGCCCAAATGCGAGTTTGCGGCATTGGTATGGCAACATCCCGGTCGCTGGGTTGACGATGGTGGTGAGAATTTTCTCGGGAGTCTCCGCGGCGACCTCCTCGATGTTCATGCCACCGGCGGCCGAGGCCATGAAGGTGATGCGCGAGCGTGATCGGTCAAGCAGGGCGCCAAGATAGAGTTCCCTGGCAATATCGCTCCCCTCTTCCACCAATACAGTATTTACCGGCAGACCCTGTGGGCCGGTCTGCTTGGTGACCAGGGTCATGCCAAGGATCTCCCGGGCCGCCTCTTCCGCCTCATCCAGAGAGCGAACCAGTTTGACCCCTCCCGCCTTGCCGCGTCCACCCGTATGGGCTTGTGCTTTTACCACCCAGATGCTGCCGCCTAGTCCCTGCGCCGCGGTTCGGGCGTCGCTTGGGCTTGAAACGGACTGGCCCTGTGGTACAGGTATGCCATAACTGGCGAAAAGTGATTTAGCTTGGAATTCGTGTAGGTTCATGATGTCGCCTTTGGTGTTTTTATGTGCCTTCTTGTTAATTTATGGGCATATAAAACTTATTATGAAGGGTGAGGCCGATTTTTTATAGTGCTTTGCACAAAAAGTTCTGAAGCAGCTCTGATTCAGGCTGATATTACTGTTGATCAGGGTATAACTGTTACACAAAATAGAGGTTTGTCAATCAAGGTGAGAAGAAGTATTGCATTTCCAAATGAATGCTAAATACGCTTCTATATGCGCTTATTGTTCAGTAATTGTTAACAAATAACTCGATTGTCCTTAAAAAAGCATAATGCCGGCTTAAGCTTTTTTTGCTGAAACTGCCATTGTTTGTTAGGGTACGCCTCCTTATGCCCGATTCTCTGGTTGTTTGTGAGGTGCCTGATTTGCAATTGAGTCACTGTCGAATGCCGGTGGTTATGGGCTGCATTTTGCATCCATATAAGGGATCTTGGATTGTGATAGTAGATCCCTTGAGGAGATGACTATGCTGCTTAATTCCCATTCATCCAGATCGTTGTTACACGCGGTCGATTTTGAGTATTCACCACAGCGTTTTACTGTCTATACTGCCCGTGACCTGGATCGAATTAGCCAGTTGGAACGGCTTCCCGATGAGTTGCGCTTCGAGATGAAGGTTGTCTCTGCCATATTGCCTTTCCGAGTCAATGAGTATGTGTTGAATGAGCTTATCGATTGGGAACAGGCACCCGAAGATCCAATCTTTCAGATGACCTTTCCCCAGCGTCGCATGTTGTCGGATGTGCATTTCAACCGCATGGCGATGGCGATTCGTTCTGGTATGGACAAGAAGGCCCTGCAGGCGGTGGCCAATGAGATTCGGGCAGACCTCAACCCCCATCCGGCAGGGCAGTTGGAGCACAATCTACCGCTTGATGAAAACGGTGAGCCTATAAATGGCCTGCAGCATAAATATAAGGAAACAGTACTGTTTTTCCCCAGTCAGGGGCAAACCTGCCACACTTACTGTACCTTTTGTTTCCGATGGGCGCAGTTCATCGGTGACAAGTCTTTGCGCATGGCGACGACTGAGGCGGATAGGCTCTATACCTATCTGCGTCTCCACCCGGAGGTGACTGACCTGCTTGTGACCGGTGGCGATCCTATGGTGATGAAGAGCAGGCAGTTAAAGGCCTATCTGGAACCGCTGCTCCATCCTGAGTTCAACCATATTCAAACCATTCGTATTGGCACCAAGGCATTGACTTTCTGGCCGCATCGATTTATTTCTGACAAGGACGCTGATGAACTGATTGAATTAATTCATCATCTGGTGTTGGCTGGTAAACATGTTGCCATCATGGCCCATTACAATCACTGGCGAGAGCTGGATACCGACGTTGCCCGTGCTGCCATTCGCCGGGTGCGTGCGACTGGTGCAGAAATTCGCAGTCAGGGTCCTTTATTGGCCCATGTCAACGATAAGCCGGAGGTATGGGCGAAACTATGGAGTGAACAGGTAAAACTGGGCGTAATCCCTTATTACATGTTCGTGGAGCGAGACACCGGTGCTCATCGATATTTCGAGGTCCCCCTATACAGGGCATGGCAGATCTATCGTGATGCGATGAAGCAGGTTTCCGGGTTGGGTCGTACGGCACGTGGACCCAGTATGAGCACCGGTCCTGGTAAAGTCGAGATACAAGGTGTCAGCGAGATCAATGGTGAGAGGGTGTTTGTGCTGCGCTTTATTCAGGCACGGGATAACGATCTCGTGCAGCGGCCCTATTTTGCTCAGTATGATGAACAGGCCACCTGGTTTGATCAGCTGCAGCCGGTCCAGGGGCAGGCTTTGCCCTTTATGGAAGATAAATAAGTCAGCATAATCACTTCCCCATGATTGCCGTCATTCACTATCGGAAAGGCTAGTGGGGATGAGTTTGGCAAAAAACAATAGTTATCATTTACATAAACTGGTTGATGAACCTGGTCCTCTCCAGGCTATAATTTTGCCTCCTATAAAAAATAGTAATGTTTAATTGATGTCGTTTTTACCATACGCGATCTAGGGTATTGTCAGTCGCAGACGCAATGCACTGATCGGACGTAAGCCTTGAAGTAACTCACGGAGCTCAACATGGCGGATAACCTAAAGACCTATACCTTGACGAATGACGAGACTGGGGTGTCGATAAAATTGCCTGTAAGGGAATCGACGCAAGGTCCCCCCGCAATAGATGTCTCGGCACTCTACAAAGAGGCCGGAGTCTTCACCTATGATCCAGGGTTTATGTCCACGGCAAGTTGTAAAAGTAAGATAACCTTCATCCAGGGCGAGGTGGGTATTCTGGAGTATCGTGGCTATCCCATTGAACAGCTGGCAGAGAATGGCGACTTTTTAGAGACTGCCTATCTGCTCTTGAATGGAGAATTGCCAACAGATGGGCAGCTGCAGGATTTCGACCAGCTGATCAACCGCCACACAATGTTGAACGAGACCCTGACCCATTTTTTTGATGGTTTTCATTATGATGCGCACCCTATGGCCATCATGGTGGGGGTGGTTGGTTCACTCTCCGCTTTTTATCACGACTCACTGGATATCAATGATTCGGAGTTGCGCAGAGTCGCGGCGCACAGGTTGATTGCGAAAATGCCGACGATTGCCGCAGCCAGTTACAAACACAGTGTGGGCGAGCCGTTCATGTATCCACGCAACGAGCTCTCCTACTGCGCAAACCTGTTGCACATGATGTTCGCCACCCCCTGCGAAGAGTATGTAGTGGATCCGGTTGCAGAAAAGGCGCTGAATCTGCTTTTTATCCTGCATGCGGATCATGAGCAGAATGCCAGTACCTCCACTGTGCGGCTCGCGGGCAGTTCGCTGGCCAATCCCTTCGCCTGTATCGCTGCAGGTATAGCGTCGTTGTGGGGGCCCGCACATGGCGGCGCCAACGAGGCGGTCCTGGATATGCTCAGTGAGATTGGTGATGTATCTCAAATTGATAAATATATCGCCAAGGCCAAGGATAAGGACGACGGTTTTCGTTTGATGGGATTCGGGCATCGTGTCTACAAGAAGTACGATCCGCGTGCCGGTATCATTCGCGAGGTTTGTCATGAGGTATTGGCAAAACAGACGGACACCAAGAACAATCCAATGTTTGAGTTGGCTCAGCGGCTGGAAGAGATTGCACTGAATGATGAGTATTTTATCGAACGCAAGCTCTATCCGAATGTGGATTTCTACTCCGGTATCATCTACCGGGCGCTGGGTATACCCAACAACATGTTCACGGTAATGTTCGCTATTGCCCGGACTGTGGGGTGGGTGGCCCATTGGTTGGAAATGATGGATGACCCGAGGCAGAAAATCGGTCGCCCGCGTCAGATCTATAAGGGCTATGCCAGACGCGATTATGTGCCTTCAAGCGAGCGATGATCTAGGGCCTGTTAACACTAATCCAATGCACACTGTTGTGCCTGAAAAAGCGCCAATCAAGGCGCGAGGAGAGAAGTTTGGTCACTCCAAATGAACGACGAGCAACGCTGAGTGGCGCTTTTTCAGGCGCAACCCGAAGGGCTGGGGCTGTTTTTGCGCCCAGCGGCGTTATCATTCGCTCATGTAGCCGGGCTACACCACGCTCATTCTGCCTTGCTGGGCGCAAAAACAGTCCCAGCAGAGTGCATTGGTTTAGTGTTAACAGGCCCTAACTGCTTTCATCGACTGTTTCGATGAGTTGTTGCAGCTGTTTGATGGTCGCACCCTGGATGGGCTGATTGTCCAGCGGATCTAATGGACGGTTACGCGGGTTATGCGCTGGAAGTACGCTCAGTTCGAAACCGACACCGTCAGCAGTGAATAGAAAGCATGGTACCGACTCTGTGTTGCCATCGCTGAAGTGCATCCGGCGCTGCTTTTCCTGCCAGGGGATCTGCAGATCGGTCAAAGTGAAGAGTAGATCTTCGGGGGTATCGGCAAACAGGTGCAATCGCACCTTGCTGTTACTATCGGCAGTGCCATCCAGGACGGCACCCACAAGCCTGGGTTGAAACTGTCTTAAAGCCTGCATGGCATTGAGCGCGCTGAGACGCAGGGCATGCATGCTATCGGACTGACTCGACCCCCGCAGCAAGCGTTGTTGCTCCCTCAGTGCGTTTTCCACTTCGTCCCGGGAGGGTAGAAGCTGGCGTTTTGTGACACCATATTTCGCTGCTGCTTTCTGACAGGCATAACTGATGTTGTCACTACGCAGTTCGGTCAGAATGCGCGCTGCCTCATAGGCGATTAGTCGCTGTAATTCACGTTTTCCTGTCTGCATGGCCGGTTTAAAAGGGATCTTCTATGGGTGTTATGTTTGTCTGAGAGCTACTCCCTCCGATTTGCCCGGAACGGCCTTTTTGCGGAATTTTAGGTGCTTTGTCGACCTCGAATACCTCGAAGATCGCATTCGTGCTGCCGACACCCACCGGTTGGCCGGAATCGACATCAATCCGCATAGTGACCATTTTGGGTGGCATGTCAGGTATGACCTCTTCGACGCCGTTCAGTGCCACCTGCATATAGTCTATCCAGGCGGGAAGTGCGGCACGGCCGCCAACTTCCCCCCGACCCAATGGCTCCACATCATCAAAGCCGAGCCAGGTGGTTGTGACCAGATAGTGGTTGAAGCCGTTGAACCAGGCATCTCGTTGATCATTTGTGGTACCTGTCTTGCCCGCAATATCCTTTCTGCCAAGAGAGCGGGCCTTGCGGGCGGTGCCTTGCTGAATGACATCGCGCAGCATTGAATGCATCAGGTAGTGGTTCTGCTCGGTAATGGCGCGTTTTGCACAGCGTGGAATCAAGTTTTCCGTCTCACCCTCTACGTCCTCTGGTTCGGGTGGTGTCGCTTCAAGGGAGGATTGGGCGGCCTCTTCGGCCAGTTGTTGCATGGATTTGTCGCAGACCTGAATCGGGTTTGCCTGATAAATGGCATTATCTTGATCGTCACGGATCAATTCTATGATGTGGGGTGGTACATAGAAGCCGCCGTTCGCCAGGGTGCTATAGCCGCCGGCCATGGCGAGGGGCGTGACCGAGCCACTGCCTAATGCCAGGGAGAGGTCGTGGGGCAGGTCATTTTTATCGAAGCCGAAGCGGGTAGCGTAGTTGATGGCGTGCCTTATACCCATCTTGCGCAGTAATCTGATGGAAACCAGGTTGCGGGAGTGAGTCAATGCAAAACGGAGTCGTGTGGGACCAAAAAACTTGCCGCTATAGTTTTCAGGTCGCCAAACTGCCTCAAGGGCGTCATCTTCAAATACCACCGGGGCATCGTTTATCAGGGTGGCGGGGGTAAAACCGGCTTCCAGGGCGGCAGAGTAGATGAAGGGTTTGAAGCCCGAACCGGGTTGACGCTTGGCTTGTGTCACCCGATTGAACTTGCTGAGATAAAAATCGTAACCACCGACCAGCGCCTTAATTGAGCCATTGTCCGGTGATATCGAAATCAGCGCACCAGAGGCGGCAGGGATCTGCGCCAGCCGCCAATAGGGATCACCCTCTTCAGGGATCTCCCAGTAGAGGTAGATTTGGTCGCCGACGGAGAGAATCTCTTGAGTCGTCTTGGGCGCCTCTTTTTTGATGTCATGGTTGACGTAGGCGCTTGCCCATGACAGGGCCTGCCACTCGAGTTTCAACCTCTCACCCTGGGCTGTAAGGACCTCTGCATGCTGCTCGCCAATGGCTGTGACAATGGCCTTTTTCATGCTTGTGACATCCTGCTGTTCGTCAAGCAGGGCTATCAGTTCAGACTCATCCGTAATGTCGGTGATATCATGCTGTCCCGCTACACCACGATAACCGTGCCGTTTGTCATAGGCCTGGATTGCTTGACGTAGCGCATGATTTGCAGCAGATTGCAGGTGGCTGTCGATGGTTGTGGTGATACTATAGCCACTGGTGTATGCGTCCTGACCAAAGCGATTGACCGCCTCTGCCCGGGCCATTTCGGCAACGTAGGGGGCTTCGACTTCGCTTGGGGCGGTGTGGAGTTTGGCGGTTATCGGTGCAGCTTTTGCTGTGTCGTACTCTAAATGGCTGATATAGTTGAGCTCCCGCATACGACCCAAAACGTAATTTCGGCGCAGTAATGCCCGTGATGGATCAGATATGGGGTTATAGCGGGATGGGGCTTTGGGGAGCCCTGCAATCATGGCAATTTCAGAAAGCTCAAGTTTTTCTACAGGTCGGCCGTAATAGACTAAGGCAGCCGCACCGACACCGTATGAGCGGTGGCCGAGGTAGATCTTGTTGAGATAGAGTTCGAGAATCTCCTCTTTGGAGAGCATCCGTTCGATCTTCAACGCGAGAAATATCTCATTGAGTTTTCGGGTGTAGGTTTTTTTGCGGCTGAGGAAGAAGTTCCTGGCGACCTGCATGGTGATGGTACTGCCGCCCTGTCTTCGCTCACCGGTGAGCAGGAGCTGCATGGCGGCACGTAGTATGCCTTGATAGTCTACGCCGGGATGTTGGAAAAAGCGGTCGTCCTCAGCGGCGAGGAAGGCATTGATCATGATTGGCGGGATTTGTTCGAAATCGAGTGGTTCTCGACGTTTCTCGCCAAACTCAGCAATGAGCAGGTGATCGTAACTGTAGATTCGAAGGGGGACCTGTAGTCGCACATCCTTGAGTGTTTCGATGGATGGCAACTTGGGTTCAAGGTAGAGATAGGCGCCAAAAAGGGTAACGGCACCTATCAATGACAGGCCGAATAAGAAGTAAACGAGGTATCTTGTGAGTCTGTAAAACGACTTCATGCGCTGGTTCACAGAATTAGTTTATCAGGGCAGACCAGAATGGTCCGTATGAAGGTCGATAGTCTAGCAAATAAAATGTGAGCATTATTAGCTCTTTTGTGAAAAAATGTCTTCACAAAAAAATCATTTGCTGCTATATAGTTACTTACTCTATTTAAAGAGAATCCTAGTTAAGTTCTGCGGCATAAGGATTGTTTAGGTAACCGCATGTCACTATTCGGAAGAAAAAAACCGCCTTTGATAGGCATAGATATCAGCTCAACAGCCATCAAATTGCTGGAGCTGTCCAGGGCTACCGGACGTAATGGCGCAAGCTACCGTGTGGAAGCCTATGGGGTAGAGCCCCTGTCGGGCAATGCAGTCGTCGAGAAGAATATCGCGGAAGTCGATGCTGTCGGTGAGGCGATACGCGCAGCGGTCAGACGCTCCGGGTCGAGGGCCAAACATGCTGCGGTAGCGGTATCCGGCTCAGCTGTGATCACCAAGGTCATATCGATGCCGGCTGCCCTTTCTGATCAGGAGCTGGAGAGTCAGATTCAGCTTGAAGCGGATCAGTATATTCCCTACCCACTGGAAGAGGTCAACCTGGACTTTGAGGTCATCGGCCCAACAGAAAAAAATGCCGAGTTGGTGGATGTGCTGTTGGCCGCCTCCCGCAGCGAGAATGTTGACGATCGTGTCGCGGCACTGGAGTTGGCCGGCCTCTCCGCTCACATTGTGGATGTAGAGGCCTACGCCATGGAGAACGCCTGCTCCCAATTGATGGATCAGCTCCCCGAGCATGGCGAGGATCAAACCATCGCTATTGCGGACATTGGCGCCACCACCACCACACTGAATGTCCTGCACAACAACAAGATCATCTATACACGAGAACAAAATTTCGGCGGCAGGCAGCTGACGGAAGAGATACAGCGCCGCTACGGCCTCTCTATCGAGGAGGCCGGTATGGCTAAGCGGCAGGGAGGTCTACCGGATAACTATGTACCAGAGGTACTGGATCCCTTTAAGGAGGCCATGGCGCAACAGGTCAGCCGGTCATTGCAGTTCTTTTTCTCCTCCAGCTCCTATAATAGCGTCGATCATATCATTTTGGCCGGAGGCAGCTCATCCATCCCCGGCATAGACGATCTGATTGAGGAGAAATTGGGAACCCCGGCATCGGTAGCGAATCCGTTTGCCAACATGTCGGTTTCATCCAGGGTAAAACCCCAGGCGCTGAGTGCCGATGCACCGGCACTGATGATTGCCTGTGGTCTGGCATTGAGGAGTTTTGACTGATGGCGCGCATAAATCTACTCCCATGGCGTGAAGCGGAGCGCAAAGAGCGCCAGAAGGAATTCGGGCTGATGGTGTTGGCAGGTGCGTTGGCAGCTGCATTTATCGTATTTGGCATACACCAGCTGATCCTGAGCCAGATCGGGGCGCAGAATACACGCAACCAATATCTGGAGAAAGAGATAGCCGCTGTTGAAAAAGAGATCCGTGAAATACAGGATCTTGACAAAACCAAGCAAAATCTCCTGGCCAGAATGAATATTATCCAAGAGCTGCAGAGTAGCAGGCCGCAAATAGTGCACCTGTTCGACGAGGTGGTGACCTCGCTGCCAGACGGTGTTTTCCTCGATCAAATTGAACAGGTGGGCAACAAGGTTACATTTACCGGACAGGCCCAGTCGAATGCGCGAGTATCCTCCATGATGCGTAACATCGACGATTCTGAATGGCTGGAAAAGCCCTCCTTGGTGTTTATCGAGAGTAAGGAAAAGACCGGTACCGGATACAGCCAGTTTGAGCTTATGGTGAAACAAACCTCCCAGAATGCGGAGGCTGAGCAATGAGTATTATCGACGATCTCAATGAACTCGATTTCAATAATGTGGGCATCTGGCCGATGCCGATTAAAATCGTTGTGGTTGTACTGGCAGCCATCGCGGTTTTGGTTGCCGGCTATTATCTGGTTGTAGAGGAAGACATAGCCAATCTGGAAAAGGTGCAGAAAGAGGAGCAAACACTGCGTGCTGACTTTGCGAAAAAACAGAGAAAAGCAGCCAATCTTGACGCCTACAGAAAGCAGTTGGAAGAGATGAAACAGTCTTTCGGAACCATGTTGCGACAGCTACCGGATAAGACGGAGGTGGCTGAGTTACTTGTTGATGTATCCCAAACAGGCCTGGCAGCCGGACTGGAATTTGAGTTATTCAAGCCGTTGGATGAGGTGCCAAGAGAGTTTTACGCTGAGCTCCCGATACAGGTTAAAGTGACTGGCCAATATCATGAGTTTGGTCATTTTATCAGCGGGTTGGCTGCATTACCGCGAATCGTGACAATTCACAATATCAAGATAAGCAGAACATCGAAAGATGATGCAAATGCTGATCTGCTCCTTGAAGCGACAGCAAAGACTTATCGCTATCTTGATGAAGAGGAAGGTGAATGAGTATGCGTATTCTCAACCACAGGGTCCTGTTGCTTATTTCCCTTGTTTCTCTGGCTCTTCTGTCGGGTTGTGCCAATCCAAACCTGGAAGAGCTGAGTGGTTTTATCGCAGAGCAAAAATCAAGACCGCCGGAACGTATAGAGCCTCTACCCGAGATCAGACAGATCGAGACCTTCATTTACGCCGATACAGGGCGTAGAAATCCGTTTCTTGACATCAATGGTGAACAGACTGAAACGGCAAGTGTTGCGGGGAGTGGTATCAGGCCAGATTTCAACCGGCGTAAAGAGGAGCTTGAAAGCTTTCCATTAGACTCTATTCGGATGGTTGGCACACTAGAGCAAATCGGGGCCACATGGGGATTGGTGAAGACCAAGGAAGGGACTGTACACAAAGTTAAAAGCGGTAACTATATGGGCCAAAATCATGGCCGTATCTTACTGATTTCTGAAGACAGAATCGAATTGACTGAGATAGTACAGGATGGTTCTGGTGGATATATTGAGCGCCAGGCTGCGCTGGCGCTGGCGGAATAGTCAAGAGGAATTCGAGATGAGGGGTTTGCCAATGGCACTCAGACACAATTGGAAAAGTCATTCAGAAATGCGAGCAGCCAGGAGCATGAGGTTCAACGCCGTGATTCTGCTCTTGATCCTTTGGAGCACACCACTGATTGTGTTTGCTGAGGCATCTCTCAAGTCCATAAAATTCTCTGCCCTACCTGGAGACAGGGTGCAAATTTCCTTGGGGTTGACCGAGCCGGTGGCAGATCCAGTCAGTTTCACCACTGAAAATCCAGCAAGAATCTCCCTGGATTTTGCCGGTGTCAGTAACGTCCTTGGATACAAAACCAAGGTCATCGGTGTAGGGCCTGCTCACAGCATCACCGCACTCCAGGCGGGTAACCGAACCAGGGTCGTTATCAATCTAACGTCGCTGGTAGGTTATACAACAGAGGTGAAAGGCTCGGATGTGCTGGTAACCCTGGATGTGAGCAACAAAGGTATCGGATCGAGTACCGTTACCAAGGCCGCAGTCCCATCAGCGATGCCTGCCAGTAGTGATGGATCGGAGATTCGTGCAGAAAGCTACGGTATCGCCAATGTTGATTTTAGGCGTGGCGAAGCGGGCGAAGGCCGGGTGCTGCTCACGCTGACCAATGCCTCTACACCGGTAGATGTCAGGGAAGAGGGGGGTAAGATCGTTGTTGAGGCCTTCAAGACCAATATAGACTCCTCCCTGGTGCAATCCCTGGACGTTATGGATTTCGCCACACCTATCACCAAGATAGATACCAAGCCGGTAGGTGAAAACGTTAGAATCGAGATTTCACCCACCGGTGAGTATGACTACCTGGCATACCAGGCCAATGAAATCTTTACTGTGGAAGTCAGATCGCTGACCAGTCAGGAAAAAGAGGCGCTGCAAAAAGAGCGCCTGATATTCACCGGTGAAAGGCTTTCTCTCAATTTCCAGGATATCGAGGTAAGAGCTGTCCTGCAGTTGCTGGCTGACTTCACAGGTTTGAATCTCGTAACCAGCGACACCGTCGGAGGTCGTATAACCCTGCGCCTGAAGAACGTACCATGGGATCAGGCACTCGATATCATCCTGAAGTCTAAGGGTCTGTCCAAGCGTCAGATCGACAATGTTATCATGGTGGCGCCGACCGAAGAGGTGGCAGCGAGGGAACAGCTGGAACTCGAGTCCCAGCAGAAAATTGAGGAGTTGGCCCCCCTGCGTTCAGACTTCATTCAGGTCAATTACGCCAAGGCTGAAGATCTCGCATTGTTGCTAAAATCAGAGGAAAACCGCCTGTTGTCTGAGCGAGGCAATGTTACTGTTGACGTCCGTACCAATACCCTGTTGATCCAGGATACGGCAGCCAAGCTGGAAGATATTCGGCGTCTGCTGAAGCGACTCGATATTCCAGTCAGGCAGGTCCTGATTGAGTCGAGGATAGTGATTGCCAACAACGATTTTGCAAAGGACCTGGGGGTGCGGTTTGGCGCCAACTTCGATGGCTCGTTCGGTGATAACTTCTCCCTCACGGCCGGCGCTTTGCCAGGCTATATCGATAACACCTTTGGTATTGCTCCAGGCATTGAAATTAACAACGAAGATGGAGAAAACCAAGAGGGGTTGATGGTTAATCTGCCGGTTACCGCGCCGTCCGGCGGTTTGAACTTCCTGGTCGGGAAGGTTGGTTCATACCTGCTGCAACTCGAACTGACCGCGATGCAGACCGAGGGTCGGGGTGAACTGGTCTCGAGTCCACGGGTTATCACATCGGATCAAACCCAGGCCACCATCAAACAGGGTGTCGAAATCCCTTATCAGGAAGCGACATCCAGCGGTGCCACCAAGGTCTCTTTTAAAGAGGCGTTGCTCAAGCTGGATGTAACACCCCATATCACGCCGGATGACAGGGTTCGCATGGACCTGGTCATCAATAAGGACAACCCGGATTTTTCCAGGGCTGTGCTAGGTGTGCCCCCCATCGATACCAGGGAGATAGAGACAACTGTACTGGTGGATAATGGTGAAACTGTTGTCCTGGGTGGTGTATTTGAAAGAACCAAGCAGAAAAATACAGAGAAGGTGCCGTTTTTCGGGGATATTCCTTATGCGGGGGTCCTTTTCAGGCGCAATGAAAACATCGACAATAACAATGAGCTGCTGATATTCGTGACACCGAAGATTCTCAAGGAGACATTGACTGTTCGTTAACTGTCTTTAATATCCATTCAATAAGGCGCACCATCAGGTGCGCCTTTTTTGTTTGGCCTGAATCTATCTGTTTGAGATACTCCGCAATATAATGAAATATGACAAAAATTTTTAAAGGTATAGCCATTTCGGTACTTAACAGTGAAGTCCATGCCGAGTAATCAATGCGTACACAGAATCTCTTTTTGATTGGCCCGATGGGTGCGGGCAAGACTACAGTAGGCAAGCAGCTTGCTGAGTATTTTCATATGGAATTCATCGATTCCGATCATGAGATTCAGCGAAGAACCGGTGTCGATATCCCGACTATTTTTGAATTTGAAGGGGAGAGTGGTTTTCGTCAACGTGAAGGTGCTGTAATCGAGGAACTGACTGCCAGGGAAGGGATCGTGTTAGCTACCGGTGGCGGTGTTATCATGGGGGATGAGAATCGCAGGCTTCTCTCGGCTCGAGGCGTGGTTATCTATCTGTACTGCTCGGTTCGCCAGCAATATGAGCGTACCCACAGAGATAAAAACAGGCCCTTGCTGAACACGCCTGATCCTATGGCCAGGTTGAATGAACTGATGTTGGTGCGGGATCCCCTCTACCGACAGGCGGCAGATATGGTAGTGAGCACTGAAGGGCGAAATACGCATTCGGTAGTGCAGGATATTCGCAAGTCGCTTGATAAGTTGAGGCAATAATATCTTGAGTAGGATCAAAGAATTGAGTACATGTGAAAATAAATTGGATGTGGATTTGGGGGAAAGGAGCTATCCGATTTATATCGGAGCGGGGATCCATGCCGATGCAAGTTTTTATAGGGAATTTATTAGTGGCAACCAGGTTATGGTGGTCACCAATGAGACAATTGCGCCACTCTATTTGGATAAGACGACTGAAGCCCTCTCAGACTACGATGTGAAGACCTGCATTCTGCCTGATGGAGAGGAGTATAAAACACTCGAGGTTCTCAACCGGGTTTACACGGCTTTGCTGAAAGGGCGTTTTACCAGAAAAGCTACTTTGATTGCCCTCGGAGGCGGTGTAATTGGCGATATGACCGGCTTCGCGGCGGCGACTTATCAGCGGGGTGTGGATTTTATCCAGGTTCCCACTACACTGCTATCACAGGTCGATTCATCCGTCGGTGGCAAGACGGGTGTTAACCACCTTCTGGGTAAGAATATGATCGGTGCGTTCTATCAGCCACGCCTGGTGCTTGCCGACACCTCAACCCTGAACACTTTAGATGACAGGCAGCTATCCTCAGGTCTTGCCGAAGTGATCAAATATGGATTGATCGTTGACGCCGGGTTTTTTGCCTGGCTCGAGGAGAATATGGATGCATTGCTTGCCCGGGATCCGATCGCCCTTGCCTATGCAATTCAACGATCTTGCCGGTGTAAGGCCGATGTGGTTGAGGCCGATGAGAAGGAGGCGGGGCAACGCGCACTTTTGAATTTAGGTCACACTTTTGGCCATGCCATTGAAACGGGTATGGGATATGGTGAGTGGCTGCATGGAGAGGCGGTCGCTACCGGTATGTGCATGGCAGCAGATATGTCGAGGCGGCAGGGGTGGTTGTCGGAACAATCCTGTGAACGCATCTATCGGTTGATGGCGCGAGCGAAACTGCCAATAGAGCCGCCCGCCGAGCTCTCGAATGAGCGATTTCTTGACCTGATGGCGGTGGACAAAAAGGTACTGGACGGCCGTCTGCGACTCGTGCTCCTGAGAGATATCGGCAGTTCTTTGGTAACGGATGACTTTAGGATGCATAATCTGAATGAAACCTTGTCGCATTACAGTCATTGATAGCCTCTTCAAGGGGGAGTGCATGCATGTCTGACGCCAACGATTTTTTTTCCACATCGGAGGTAAGCGCGCGTCTTGACCTGGTGCGTCATTTGATAGAGAACAGTGAGCTGGTTCCGCTGGTCAGAGGCCCATCAGGCATTGGCAAGACACTACTTGCGACGAGACTCCAGCAGCTGGCGCCGGAGAACTGGTCAGTTTGCCATTTTGATGCCGATCCCACCATGCAGCCAGAACGCTTGCTGGCAACCATCGCTCGTTGTTGTGGATTGCCGGATATCGCCGGCGAACTGCTGCAGCGTTTAGTGGATAGATTCGAAGTATTACGTAAACGGGGTCGAATACCGGTAATGCTTGTTGATGATGCACAGATGCTACCACCCACGAGCCTTATCACACTGCTGCGACTTTTCGAAAGGCAACTGGATGGCGTGCGCCTGGTCAGTATTGTGTTATTTGCTGACGAACAGATCGATCTGCTGCTCTCGACCCCCCAACTCCAGGTAATGTCGCCCCAGGCGATACAGGTTATCGACCTGCCTCTGATGACACGCCAAGAGGCGGCAGCCTATATGCTGTTCCTGCTTAAGAGTGAAGGATTATCTGAGAATCTCGCCTTGGATGAGGTCAAGCTGAGCCGAATCTACCGGGAGACGAAAGGTAATCCTGGCCTGTTGGCATCGGCAATCCTCAATGCGGTGGGTGAGAATGGCAATGACATGAATCAGAGCTCATTTCTGAGCGGCTATAGAAAGCAGTTGCTTATCGGTGGCCTGCCCCTATTGGTAGTTGTGTTGCTGTTGATGTGGTTGATCTCCTCACTGTTTGAGCCCGAGCCGGTCACAATGCCTGACAGGCAGGTCGAAAGCACCATCGATCCACTGCCGGCTCCCGCATCCCATACTCAATCTGAGGCGCCAATCACGGGTACGCCTCAGGTAGGCGCGACGCCTCCACTGCTGGCGGAGAGTGGTGTCGAGGCGGGTTTGGTGGCAAAGCCTGAGATACCCGAAAAACCAGCCGATTCAATTCAGGAATCGACTCAGACCGCCGAGCTTGATGTTGTTACCCATGTGCAAGATGAGGTCGAGGCCTCACCTGCCTCTGCGCAGGTGCCGGAGGATAGCGCCGCATTGGGAAGCAGGGATGGGGGGGATAAGGCGCAACAATCAGTAGAAACCTCCGCTGTAGCTGAGCTGGCAACCGATGTGGATCAGGCTGACGTTGCTGATGCGGGCCTGGTGAAACAGCCTGAATTGGTGAACAGTCAGCCTGCAGATGAAGCAGAAACCGGATCGGTTTCCGAGAATTCCATGGCAGACCGCGTCGATGCAGCCCAAGCGGAACAAGAAATTCCGCAACCCGCTTCGGTTGTCGAGACTGCAGACCGAGCAACTCCGGTGAAGCCGGCTATCGAGGATGCTGCAACAGCCTGGGTAAAGTCGCGCTCACCAAGTGGTTATACCCTGCAGTTAATAGCGGTTGAAAACCTGGATTCATTGAAACGTTATATCGAGAAGAACGGTCTTGCTGCTGAAACCCATACCCTGAAAACGACCAGGAAGGGCAAGCCCTGGTATGCACTATTGTGGGGCGATTTCCCTGATCGAGAGAGTGCGCTGCAAGCCGCATCGGCCCTCCCGGCAAAGGTGCAGAAGACAGGCGTATGGGCGCGTACCTTCTCCTCACTTCAGCAGTCAATAGCCCAGTGATTATATGAATTTAAGTCATATTTTTCGGGATTGAGCTGTTTCAGTCGTATCTGATGTGACGCCAAGGGATATGCCAAGCCCTTATGGTTGTGCGATAAGTAATTGATATTAATTGTAATATCCTTCGGGTCTTGGAGGTTGCTCAGGTAGGCGCAAAGTCCCCTGCCGGGATCCACTTCCATGTTGCTGTTATCCGTTTCAAAACTAGCTTGAGAGGTGATTCTCAAGTATCCTACGATGTTCTGTGTCTTCGAGCGCTTCTGCCGCGATTACTCCACGCACATTGTGGTGGGGGTCCATGACCGGCAGGCCGCTTGATGTAAGCCAGTGACCTGACGGGTCGCTGTGTACTCCTTGTATCAGGTTATTGCATAACCCTCGGTGCGGTATTGACCAAACTGGGGCGTGCAAAATGAGGTTTGCGTAATGAGCCAAGGTGCTTTACCACCGAAACAGGGTCTTTATGATCCCGCTAATGAACATGATGCCTGTGGTGTTGGTTTTGTTGCCAATATCAAAGGTGTGAAGAGCCACGATACAGTACGCCAGGGTCTGGAAATACTGGATCGCCTGACTCACCGTGGGGCGGTTGGTGCCGATCCAAAGGCCGGTGACGGGGCAGGTATCTTGCTGCAGATTCCGGATGCCTTTTTTCGGGGTGTGGTCGATTTCGAATTGCCGGCGGAGGGTGACTATGCCATTGGCATGGTTTTTCTGCCGCAAAACTCAGCAAGCCGTGCCGAGTGTGAAGAGACGATTGAGTCTCTTATCGCTGGCGAGGCGCAAAAGCTGATTGGCTGGCGCGATGTCCCGGTGATAAACAGCGGGTTGGGCGAAAGTGTCATTCCCACTGAACCCCAGGTGCGCCAGGTGTTTGTCGCCCGAGGTGATAACTGCAAGGATCAGGACGCCTTCGAACGCAAACTGTTTGTAATCCGTAAACAGATCGAGAATCGTATCAGCAAGGCTGAACTGGAGGGGGGGAGTGATTTCTACTTTACCTCATTTTCATCCAGGACCCTGGTCTATAAAGGGATGCTGCTGGCGAATCAGGTAGGTGAGTACTACCTGGATCTGCAGGATGAACGCATGCAATCGGCCCTGGCCCTTGTGCATCAGCGTTTTTCCACCAACACCTTTCCGACCTGGGACCTTGCCCACCCATTCCGCATGATCGCCCACAATGGGGAGATCAACACCCTGCGCGGCAATGTCAACTGGATGCGCGCGCGCAAGAACTCCATGGCTTCCGAGGTTTTGGGTGAGGATCTGGAGAAGATCTGGCCGTTGATTCCCGAAGGTCAATCAGACTCGGCCTGTTTTGACAATGCGCTGGAGTTACTGGTTGCCGGTGGTTACTCCCTGGCCCATGCGATGATGATGCTGATCCCCGAGGCCTGGGGTGGCAACAAGTTGATGGATGACCAGCGGCGTGCCTTTTATGAGTTCCATGCCGCGCTGATGGAGCCCTGGGATGGCCCGGCCGCGGTTGCATTTACCGATGGTCGCCAGATCGGTGCGACCCTGGATCGCAATGGTCTGCGTCCCGCCCGTTACCTTATTACCGATGACGACCTGGTGGTGATGGCCTCCGAGATGGGTGTGCTGGACATACCCGAAGAGAAGATCGTAAAAAAATGGCGTCTGCAGCCCGGCAAGATGTTTCTCATCGACCTGGATCAGGGGCGTATCATCGATGATGCCGAAATCAAGGCCGAGCTCGCTGTCGCGAAGCCCTATCAGGATTGGCTGGATCAGACCCAGATCCATCTCGATTCACTGCCTTCGGATGTGGCCCCGATGGCGCCGGATGATGATAATCTGCTGGATGCGCAACAGGCCTTCGGTTACAGCCAGGAGGATATTAAGTTCCTGCTGACACCGATGGTGCTGACGGGGCAGGAGGCTACCGGTTCCATGGGTGCGGACAATCCACCCTCTGTACTCTCCCTGCGGGCCAAGCACCTGTCTACCTACTTCAAACAGAATTTTGCCCAGGTGACCAATCCACCTATCGACCCGATTCGGGAAGAGCTGGTTATGTCTCTGGTCAGTCTGATAGGTCCCAGGCCAAATCTGCTGAATATGGCGGATGCCGGGGATCATATGCGCCTGGAGGTCTCACAGCCGGTACTGACGAATGAGGATCTGGAGCGTATTCGCCATATTGAAGACAACACCGGGGGTGCGTTCAGAACCAAGACCCTGGCTATGGTCTATCCCTCCATGAGCGGTGCCGAAGGGATGCAAGCCGCTCTCACCAAGCTGTGTGAGCAGGCCGAGCAGAGGGTGCGCGAGGGTTTCAATATCCTGATTCTCTCCGATCGTCGGGTGGATGCGGATAATATCGCCATCCCCGCTTTACTCGCCACTTCGGCGGTACATCATCACTTGATACGCAAGGGTCTGCGTACCGAATCGGGACTGGTGCTTGAGACAGGTTCGGCCTTGGAAGTGCACCACTTCGCTACCCTTGCAGGTTATGGCGCAGAGGCGGTCAACCCCTATCTGGCCTTCGATACCATTCAGGCGTTGCTGCCCTCTCTGAGCGAGCCGCTGGCATTTGCCGAGGCCCAGAGACGCTATATCAAGGCGGTGGGTAAGGGCCTGAAAAAGGTCATGTCCAAGATGGGCATTTCCACTTATCAATCCTATTGCGGTGCCCAGATATTCGATGCGGTGGGTCTCTCCAGCGGCTTTATCGATGCCTTCTTTACCGGTACCACCACCACCATCGAGGGTGCGGGTCTGAATGAGATCGCCGCCGAGGCGGTTAAATGGCATGACAAGGCCTATGGTGATCAGCAGATCTATAAAAAGCATCTCGACGTGGGTGGCGACTATGCCTACAGACTGCGTGGCGAAGATCATAACTGGACCCCGGAGACCATCGCCAGGATGCAGCATGCCGTGCGCAGTAACGACTGGGACACCTATCAGTCCTTCGCCGATGCCATCAATTCCCAAAACGAGATTCTATTGACCTTGCGAGGACTGTTCGAGTTCAAGCGTGCCGAGCAGCCCTTGCCACTGGAGGAGGTGGAGCCGGCCAGTGAGATCGTCAAGCGATTCGCCACCGGTGCCATGTCATTCGGTTCAATATCCTATGAGGCCCATTCGACCCTGGCCAAGGCGATGAACGCCATCGGGGGTAAATCCAATACCGGTGAGGGAGGCGAGGAGCCGGAACGCTTCAATCCCCTCGAGGACGGAAGCAGGAATCCGGAGCGGTCAGCTATCAAACAGGTCGCTTCCGGGCGTTTCGGCGTTACCACCGAGTATCTGGTCAACGCGGATGATATCCAGATCAAGATGGCCCAGGGCGCCAAGCCCGGTGAGGGTGGCCAGTTGCCAGGCCACAAGGTCAATCAGCAGATTGCCCGGGTGCGCCACTCCACCCCTGGGGTGGGTCTGATCTCACCGCCACCACACCATGATATCTACTCGATTGAGGACCTGGCGCAGCTGATCCACGATCTGAAAAACGTCAATCCCAATGCCCGCATCTCGGTGAAGCTGGTGTCGGAGGTGGGTGTCGGAACCGTCGCCGCAGGCGTATCCAAGGCCCATGCGGATCATGTGACGATTTCGGGTTATGACGGCGGCACCGGTGCCAGCCCCCTGACCTCTATCAAGCATGCCGGTTCACCCTGGGAGATTGGCTTGGCGGAGACCCATCAGACCCTGGTGCTGAACAAGTTGCGCGGGCGTATCGCGGTCCAGGCGGATGGGGGTATGAGAACCGGACGGGATGTGGTTGTGGCTGCCCTGCTCGGGGCCGATGAGATCGGTTTCGCCACCGCGCCATTGATTGCCGAGGGGTGTCTGATGATGCGCAAGTGCCATCTCAATACCTGCCCGGTGGGCATTGCCACCCAGGATGCGGAGTTGCGCAAACGCTTCACCGGGGAGCCTGAACACGTCATCAACTACTTCTTCTTCGTCGCCGAAGAGGCACGCAGGTTGATGGCGGAGCTCGGTTTCAGGACCTGGAATGAAATGGTTGGTCAAAGCGACCGACTCGATATGCGTCAAGCGATCAAGCACTGGAAGGCGAAGGGGCTCGACTACAGCCGTCTGTTGAGCAAGCCGGAGGCAGCGCCGGATGTGGCCCTCTACAACCGCGAAACCCAGGATCACGGACTCGATAGGGCGATGGATCTGGAGCTGATCAAGCGTGCCCAACCCGCCCTCGAAAAGGGCGAGGCGGTGAAGATCGCTATCGATATCCACAACTACAATCGTACCTTCGGCACCATGTTGTCTGGGCGAGTGGCAGAGAAGTATGGCTATGCGGGATTGCCGGACGATACGATCTACATCAAAGTCAGCGGCACCGCTGGACAATCCTTTGGCGCCTGGGTGGCCAAGGGTGTGACCATTGAGCTGGCCGGTGAAGGCAACGACTATGTAGGCAAGGGCCTCTCGGGTGGGCGCCTGGTGATCTATCCGCCGGAAAATGCCGGCATCGGCAAGGCGGAAGAGAACATCATTGTCGGTAATACGGTGCTGTATGGTGCCATCAGTGGTGAATGTTATTTCCGAGGTGTCGGCGGGGAGCGTTTCTGTGTGCGCAACTCGGGTGTCACCGCGGTCGTTGAAGGGGTCGGTGATCACGGTTGTGAATATATGACCGGTGGGGTAGTGGTCTGTCTCGGTCCTACCGGACGTAACTTCGCCGCGGGAATGTCCGGCGGTATCGCCTATGTTTTGGACGAGGCCGGTGACTTCAGCGAACGCTGCAACCTGGCACAGGTTGAGTTGGAGCCGATCGAGGAGGAGGACGATGCCCTCGAAGCCCTGGATCATCAAGGTGGAGATCTCGAGAGCCACGGTCTGGTGGATCTTAGCCGCGATATGACGCGTTTCGATGCCCTGCGTTTGAAACAGCTGATAGAGCGTCATCTACACTACACCAATTCGGAGGTCGCAAAGCGGATTCTCAATAACTGGGAGAGTACGCTGCCAAAGTTTGTCAAGGTTATGCCGGTTGAGTATCGACGTGCGTTGAAAGAGATGCAGGCGCAACGCGCTGATTCGGCAGCCAGTCAGGGGAGCTACTAAAAGATGGGTAAGCCAACAGGATTTAAAGAGATTGCTCGGCAGGACAGGACCTATGCGCCTGTGGCGGATCGTATCATCCACTACAACGAATTCGTGATACCCATGAGCGAGGAGAATGTCAGTCAGCAGGGCGCACGTTGCATGGACTGTGGCATTCCCTTCTGTCACAACGGATGTCCGGTAAATAATATTATTCCGGATTGGAACGACCTGGTTTACCGGGGTGATTGGCGTGCGGCGATCGATGTGCTGCACAGTACCAATAACTTTCCTGAATTCACCGGACGCATCTGTCCTGCACCCTGCGAGGCGGCCTGCACCCTGAATCTGGATGATGAGCCGGTTACCATCAAGACCATAGAGTACAGTATTATCGAAAAGGCCTGGAGCGAGGGTTGGGTGAAACCCCAGATTGCCGATCATAAGAGTGGTAAACGGATCGCGGTTGTAGGTTCAGGACCGGCGGGCATGGCAGCCGCGCAACAACTCGCCAGGGCGGGGCACGCAGTGGTGTTGTATGAAAAGCAGAACCGTATCGGCGGTCTGTTGCGCTATGGCATCCCCGACTTCAAACTGGATAAGAAAGTGATCGATCGTCGCATGGCCCAGATGCGCACCGAGGGGGTCGAGTTCAAGACAAGTATCCATATCGGTGTCGATATACCCGGTAAACAGTTGATGGATGATTTTGATGCGATCCTATTGACCGGTGGCTCGGAAAAACCCCGTGACCTGCCGATCCCCGGGCGTGAGTTGAACGGTGTCCATTTCGCCATGGACTTCCTGCGCAGCAACAGCCACCGGGTTCAGGGCGACAAGGTGGACAACTTTATCTCTGCTGAAGGCAAGCATGTGGTTGTCATCGGTGGTGGTGACACGGGATCTGACTGTATCGGTACCTCGAACCGACATGGGGCGGCCTCCGTCACCCAGTTGGAGATCCTGCCGAAACCCCCTGAAAAGGAGCATAAGGGTACCACCTGGCCGGATTGGCCAAACAAGATGCGTACCTCAAGCTCTCAGGAGGAGGGGTGCGAGCGCATGTGGCAGATCGCTACCAAGGCCTTCCTGGATGACGGTGAAGGCAACCTTGCGGGTGTGCGATGTATCAAGGTCGAGTGGGAGAAGGATGAGAGCGGCGCCTGGAAAATGAGCGAAGTCGCCGATTCTGAATTCGAGATCAAGGCAGACCTGGTGACCCTCGCAATGGGCTTTGTCCACCCGGTTCATGAAGGCATGCTCGAAGAACTGGGTGTAGAACTCGATGGTCGCGGTAACGTCAAGGCATCGACCGACGGAGGAAGCGCCTATAAAACCTCCATCGACGGTGTGTATGCCGCTGGCGACATGCGGCGTGGTCAATCCCTGGTGGTTTGGGCAATCCGCGAAGGACGCCAGGCTGCGCGCGCGGTGGATGAATATCTCATGGGAACGACCGATCTGCCTCGCTGGTAACTGTCAACCTGAGACCCGGTGGGTATGGATCCCAGCGGCTTTTGTGTCAATGTGGAGAGTACGATGCCAAATAGAGAGACCCCCGTTGCCAAGCCGATGAAGCAGGCATGCAACCCTTTGGCCCCGCTGCCTCCACTGGGCATGGATGCGGAGGCCATCGGATTCGATTTTCGCCGCTATTTCGCCCATACCCTGGGTCGGGACGATCACTGTACTTCCAGTCACTATCCCTATAAGGCTCTCGCCTTAGCGGTCCGGGACCGCTTGATCGAGCGCTGGAAAAACACCCGTTCCACCTACGAGGAAGAGGATTGCAAGCGGACATTCTACCTTTCGCTGGAATTTCTCATGGGGCGTACCCTGAGCAACGCCATCCTCAATCTTGATGTGAGTGAACAGGTCAGCCAGGCCTTTATCGAGTTGGGTATCAATCTGGATGACATTCGTGAAAGCGAGCCCGACGCCGGGCTTGGCAATGGTGGCCTGGGACGTCTGGCAGCCTGTTTTCTCGATAGTTGCGCTACCCTGGAACTCCCGGTCAGGGGTTATGGATTGCGTTATGAATATGGCATGTTCCGTCAGCATATCGCCAACGGTTTTCAGATCGAGGATCCCGACCATTGGTTACGGGACGGCAATCCCTGGGAACTTGAGCGTCCTGAGTATACCCAACGCATCAAGTTCTGCGGTCACACCGAGCATATCAATGGTTCTGTACGCTGGGTCGATACCCAGGACGTACTGGCTGTGCCCTACGATCTGCCGGTGCCGGGTTACCGCAACGGTACGGTTAACACCCTGCGCTTGTGGAAGTCGGCGGCGACAGACGAATTCAATCTGGAAGAGTTCAACGCCGGCAGTTATACCGAGTCGGTTGAGGCGAAGAACAATGCAGAGCATATCACCATGGTGCTCTACCCGAACGACGCCAGTGAAAATGGCAAGGAGTTGAGGCTACGCCAGCAGTACTTTCTTGCCTCCGCAAGTCTCAAGGATGTGATCAGGGAGTGGACTGAGAACCATAGTAGCTTCCATGACTTCGCTGACAAGAACTGCTTTCAGCTAAACGATACCCATCCCAGCATCTCAGTGGCGGAACTGATGCGTCAATTGATGGATGAGCATGGACTGAGTTGGGACCAGGCCTGGGATATTACCGGCAAGACCATGGCCTATACCAATCATACGCTACTGCCCGAGGCACTTGAACGCTGGCCGGTAACACTGTTTGAGTGCCTGTTGCCGAGGCTGTTGGAGATCATCTACGAGATCAATGCGCGCTTCCTCAGTCAGGTTGCATTGCGATGGCCTGGGGATACCGACCGTTTGCGGCGGATGTCGATTATCGAAGAGGGTGAATCTCCGATGGTGCGAATGGCCTATCTGGCCATCGTTGGCAGTTTCTCTGTCAATGGGGTTGCAGCCCTGCATACCAAGTTACTGAAACAAGGGCTGTTCCAGGATTTCAACGACTTCTGGCCACAGCGTTTCAACAATAAAACCAATGGTGTCACGCCGAGGCGCTGGCTCGCCGCATGCAACCCGGGACTGCGCAGACTGCTTGATGAGACTGTGGGGAATGGTTGGATATCCGATCTTCCGGCACTGGAGAAGTTGCACGCCTATGCTGAGGACGCCTCATTCCAAGGCAAATGGCAGCAGGTCAAACGGGACAACAAACAGCGCCTGGCGGACTTGGTCAAGGTTGATTGCAATGTGGGGTTCGACACCGATGCCATGTTCGATGTGCAGGTGAAACGGATCCATGAGTATAAACGTCAATTGTTGAATATCCTCCATGTCATCCACCTCTACAATCGCATCAAGGCCGGAGACACAAAGAACTGGACTAAGCGATGTGTGCTGATTGGTGGCAAGGCAGCACCTGGCTATCAAATGGCCAAGCTCACTATCAAACTGGTTAACAGTGTTGCCAGGGTGGTGAACAATGATACTCAGGTGGGTGATCTGCTGAAGGTCGCTTTTATACCCAACTACCGGGTATCGGCGATGGAGGTGATTGCCCCGGGAACCGACTTGTCGGAGCAGGTCTCCACCGCGGGCAAGGAGGCATCTGGCACCGGGAATATGAAATTCATGATGAACGGTGCGGTCACCATCGGTACCCTGGATGGCGCCAATATAGAGATCCTGGAGGAGGTCGGTGAATCCAACTTCTTTCTGTTCGGTCTTGCCAGCAAAGAGGTGGAGGAGTTGCGCCACCACTATATGCCCAACCGGATTATCGATCAGGACAAGGATCTAAAACGGGTCATGCAGTTGCTGGAGAGTGGTTACTTCAACCAGTTCGAACCCGGTATTTTCGATCCCGTTATCGAGTCGATCCGCAATCCATACGACGCCTGGATGACGGCCGCCGATTTCCGGAGTTACATCGACGCCCAGGAACAGGCGGCAAAGGCCTATCAGGATCAGAAGCAGTGGACCCGTATGAGTATCCTGAACAGTGCCAAGAGCGGTCGTTTCTCCACTGACCGCACAATTGAGGAGTACAATCGGGATATCTGGCGTCTGAAACAGATGCCAATCCTATCGGTTACCGAAGCTGTAAAGTGAGCGTTTCGGAGCTGCCCTGCTGGATCTACCGCAGTCCACGCAAGGATGAGATGTACCTCTACACAGCTAAGGAAGATGACTTTTCATGTGTGCCGGAAGCGTTACTGAAGCGCTTCGGCACACCGATACAGGTCATGGAGATAGCCTTGACTGAGCAGCGAAAGCTCGCCCGTGAGGATGTTGTCGTGGTAATTGAAAATCTACGTTCCCAAGGCTTCCATCTGCAGATGCCACCGAAAATGGATGTGGATCTCTATCACGGCGATTGAATCCAAGCCACTTGCTGTAGATCAATAGGGATTTGATAATGCTGGCGCTATAGTCTAGGTTGCGCTGAAGCATCGCCATTAGTGGCTATCCGAATCGACAGGGGGTTGTGAAGGATGAAGATAGAGGATGTGATCGACGACATGCAAAACGCCGCTGGAGTAGGGCGGCTCTTCGATGCCTATTCCCGGGCGGTAGAATCATACGGTTATGATCGAGTGCTGCTGGCACTGTTATCGGATCACCCGAGACTTCATCAATCAGCCCAGCATGGGGTACTAAGCAGCTATCCTGAAGATTGGGTTGAGTACTACCTGTCACAGGGTTATGACGAGGATGACCCGGTAAGAATGGAGGCCAAGAGAGGGCTCTATCCCTTCAGTTGGAAGCAACTGCTGGCCAGGCAGGTGTTGAGCAAGCGGCAACAGGTGCTATTTGAAGAGGCCGCCGATGCCCATCTCCATGATGGCTTGGGTATACCCCTGCATGGGCCTGGTGGCACTACCGCCGGCATTGGTGTTGCCAGTTCTTGCAAAGGAGTCCCCTTTGATACCCAGGCCCTTTGGGCTATCCACAACCTTTCCATCCAGTTTTATGCCTGTTATTGGAGCCTTAACGAAAAAACTTCAAGTCGGACACGCCGTATCAAGCTGACGCCCAGAGAGGCGGAGATTCTAAGATGGCTGGCATCCGGACTGACCAAGTCGGAAGTGGCCGACAGGCTGATAATCTCCTACCACACAGTCGATTTTCATACCCGCAGTATTTTGCAGAAATTCAAAACCGGAAGTATTACCGCTGCGGTCCATTTTGCCACCGCCCAGGGATACATCGCATTGGATTAAGTTCACGTTAACGGTGAGGGCTACGTATATACGTAGGTTACGAACCCTTATTTGCAAAATATTATTCAAACTTGGATTTAATTGAATAGGGGTAGGGAGATGAGACAGGAGAATTATACAGCACGCGGACTTGGAGTAGTGGCCCTGTTATTGATCAACGGTTGCGGCGGGGGATCGGGCGGCTCATCGGATGGGGAGGTCTTGACCGGACGGTTTCTCGATAGCGCCTGTGCTGGTTTGACCTACTACACCCAATCGAGAAGCGGTGTTACCAATGCCAATGGTGAGTTTAGCTACCTGGCGGGTGAGACGGTGGTATTCGGCCTCGGCGACCTGGAGTTTCCCGCGGTTACTGCCGCTCACATTCTGACCCCGTTGGAACTTGCAGGCGTGGAAGATATCAACGACATGGGCGTGGTCAACATGGCGAGGCTTCTGCAATCCTTGGACCAGGACTGTGATCCGGACAACGGTATTACCATCAGTGGTGAAGCACTGCTTGCGGCGACCGGAATGGAGATCGATTTTGAAGATCCAGACTTTGATTCAAAGGTTGCAAACCTGGTTGCCAATGGGGGTCAGCAAAATTCAACCTGTACAACTCTCATCGATGCGGATCAGGCTATTGCGCATCTGCAAAGTACGTTGAATGCGCTGAACGACCAGACCGAACCGCCGATAGGAGACGGTTTGGCGGGCAAGGTCGGGCTCTGGGAAGGCGAGGGACAACAGCCCGGGATTTCATGGACCATAAGCATCGATCTCCAGCTCGATCAGCAGCTTATTGAGTATCCGTCATTGAACTGTGGCGGATATCTCACTCTGATGGAGGAGAGTGATGCACAATTACAGTTCAGGGAGACGATAACTTTCGGCACCAATGTCTGTTGTGACCAGGGCATAGTTGAGTTGACAGACCAATCAGAAAACGAGTTGGTCTACAGGTGGTTTACCGATGGGCTTAGCGATCCATGTGATATTGCGGTCGGAAGCCTGACAAAGGTCGAATGACCTCACCCATTGCAGGGGCCTCTGGTTAATTCAGAGGCTCCAGCATGGGAATGCATATCTCAGTCAGAGCTGTATTTATGGTTATTGGTTTCGATATTGCCATGTCCCGTCTCCAAGCCTGATAAATTGAATAGGCTGCTTTTGAAAATTGAGGGAGGAGTACCTGTAATGAGGGACATCGCAGCTGTAGTTGCAATAACACTCTTACTATCGATCGCTACACCACTCTATGCACTCACTGAAAGTGAGTACAAGAGCCAAACCGATGCTATCCCATCTGATGAAATGATTGTTTACGATTCGATCGCTAAGCAGCGTCATATCACCGTGTTTACTGACATCGATTGTGGGTATTGTAGAAAGCTGCACGCGGAAGTGCCGGTATTGAATGCCTCTGGCGTGGATGTGCGTTATGTGGCATTTCCCCGTGCCGGAATAGGCTCGGACAGCTATAAAAAATATGTCTCGGTCTACTGCGCGGACGATCCGAAGAGCGCGTTGACAGATGCTAAGATGGGGATGGTGTTGAAGCCGGTAGACTGCTCCAATCCGGTTAAGAAAAACTTCGATTTAGGTAAGCAGTTGGAGGTTAAGGGCACACCCATGATAGTGGTGGACGACGGCTCGGTCATCAGTGGTTATATGAAGGCGCGCAAACTGCTGCGTCGTATGAAGCTTGCCTATGTCAAACCGCCCAAAGAAAGCGAGATGTTTCCTAAGGTTGCAGCAAGTCGCATTACGCCGCAGCAGTATTTAGTCATTAACAAGACTCATCTCTACACTCGCCCGGACATGCGCATGCAATCCATGGGTACAATGGATCCCGATGTCGTGCAGAAGTTCAGCCTGGAAATTGAGGTGGAGGGTGAACGCTGGTTGGGCTTCAAGCAGAAAGGAACTCAATATTACACACAGGCAAATAATCTGAAGCTGATCCCGGCTGTAAAAACCACAAAGATAAAATCTTCAAAATATTTGGCGGTCAGAACAACAGCGATCTATATTTCACCTGATAAATCGGCTAAAAAGATGGCCGATATGCCAGCTCAGAGTTATTACAACTTTAATTTTGAAGTTACAAATGAGAATGGGCGTTGGTTGGGTTTCAGGCAGAACGGGATGAAATTTTATGTCCCTGCTGCTGATCTGGAGGAGATATAATCGGTTAAGAGCGTTAAATTCTGCGCATCCTGGCTAATCACGCTGCAAAGTATGCTTCCGATAATCCATTCTATGACCGTTTATGAGTGTATAGGCTTCAACAAGAGAATGATGGTGTAATATACGCTATAGGAATACTCGTTTTTAAATTATTTCCAGGAGGAAATGGTCGTCGTTAGCTGTGATGTGAAGAATATTGAGGAACAGAAGTGACTGATATCCTAATAAGCGGTAGTGGACTCTACACTCCGCCGCATAGCATAAGTAATGAAGAGTTAGTACAGACATTCAACCAGTATGTGGATCTATACAACTCCCAGCATAGCGACGAAATAGCCTCCGGAACACTGGCGGCGTTGGAATATTCTAGCAACGAGTTTATCGTCAAGGCCTCCGGTATCAAGAGCCGCTTTGTTGTTGATAAAGAGGGTATTCTCGATCCACAGCGGATGCGTCCGAATATCCCTGAGAGGGCGGATGAGGAGCTCTGCCTGCTCGGCGAGATCGGTGTGGCGGCGGCAGAGCAGGCCCTTGAACGCGCCCGTCGCAAGGCGCAAGAGATCGATCTTGTGATCGTGGCCTGTTCCAATCTGCAGCGCGCTTACCCGGCAATCGCCATCGAGATCCAGCATCACCTGGGTTGCTCAGGCTATGGCTATGATATGAATGTGGCCTGCTCATCGGCCACTTTCGGCATAGGTGCCGCCGCGGATGCAATACGCTCGGGTACGGCCCGTTGCGCGTTGGTGATCAATCCGGAGATTACCTCGGCCCATCTCAATTTTCGTGATCGTGACAGCCACTTCATCTTTGGCGATGTGGCCACCGCGGTGGTGGTCGAGGCCGAAGCGGGCTGCCGTTCGGACAGCGCCTTCCGTATACTGGGCACACAATTCAAAACCGAGTTCTCCAACAACATTCGTAATAATTTTGGTTTTTTGAACAACTGCCATGCGGAGACCCGGGACAGCAACGACAAGCTATTCAGACAGAATGGCCGCAAGGTATTCAAGGAGTTGCTGCCTCTGGTCAGCAGCGTGATTCATGATCATCTGCAGCAGATGCAACTGGAGGCGTCGGATATAAAGCGTTATTGGCTGCACCAGGCTAACCTGACCATGAACCTTTTTGCAGCTAAAAAATTACTCGGTCGTGATCCCGATGACCAGGAGCTGCCCATCGTTCTCGATCGCTTTGCCAACACCAGTTCTGCTGGATCGATTATCGCTTTTCATCTCTATAGCGACGACTTGTCATCTGGCGACAAGGGGCTGCTGAGTTCCTTTGGCGCCGGTTACTCGGTGGGCAGTGTGATACTCGAGAAGTGTTGAGCGAATCCAGCAAGGATAGCGGTTAAAACAGGGCATGTGTCAGAGGATGGGCTCGAGGGGCAGCAAGCCCCAGAGATTCACTTTTAACTTTTTACTCAAGCCGACTTCCTGGTGCTGATCAGAGACACTTGCCTGCCAGCTGTTTTCCGGCGCCATATCCTGGCGAATCGCCTGGGCCACCTGTTGTGCAATCCTCTCGTCACGTATCACCAACCCGACTTCCGTATTGAGGTTCGCGGACCTGGGATCGAAATTGAACGTGCCGATGTAGGTAACTTGGTCATCGATAACCAATGACTTGGCATGCAGGGCGAATATCGGTACCTCCTTCCCCAACGATTCATGACGATCGATGAGATGGCGATAGATGCCTGGCCTGGGCTTGAATTCAAAGATCTTGATGCCGAGATCCAGGAGTCGCTGTTTCTGTTTCTCATAGCCCGAATAGGCCTGCAGATTATCAGTGGATGCGAGGGAGTTGGTAACTATGGCGATATCGATGCCTTTTGCCACTAATGCGGAAAAAAATTCAAAACCCCCCTCCGGCATGATCAGGTAGGGGCTTTCAATAAGAATCTGATGTTGCGCCTCCAATAACAGATTAATCAATGAAGTGGTTGTTTGTCCGCCGCCATCAAGCCCATCGGTACTGCTGTTCTTGCCGGGGATATCACGAAGATATTCCACGCTGGTCCAGTGCATCATGGTAATAATATTGTCGAAACGCCTGCCCATGTCAGTGATGGCGTCACGCACTTCAGGGGCAAAATTCCCTGGATTTTGGGCATATTGATGGAGCCAGTCGGTGAAGCGGTGGACTTGGTCTTGCGTCAGCCTTTGCTTCTCATCCGCCAACAGGTTGTCGAGGGGAACCGAGAGCGGGCTTTGCCAAAAGGCATCGAAGCTCTGTTGTATCTCGGGTAACACGGCGCCGGCTACCATCACATCCCGGTCGCGAAAGTTATAGGTATGATCATAGTCGTAATACTCATCCGCCATATTGCGCCCGCCGGTGATGGCGAGGGTTTGGTCATAGATCACCACTTTGTCATGCATGCGTTGATTTGAACCGCGAAAGTCGGTGATCAGTTGCCAGAGCTGGGAGAGAAACCCCCGACCCACGGAGTGTAGCGGATTGTAGATCTTGATCTGGATATTGGGATGGGCATTCAGCGAAAGCAAGGTCTCCGGCTCGGCGTCGATCAGCAGGTCATCCACGATCACCCGTACCCTGACACCCCGTTCGGCGGCACTGAGCAGGCTTTCGCTGGCCAAGGTGCCGATAATGTCGGTACTCCAGATAAAATACTGCACATCGATGGCTTGCGCTGCTGTTTGGGTCAGCCAGGCCCGTGTCAAAAGTGACTCTTCCCCTTTCTCCAGGACATAGACTGCGCTTTTTCCGGGGTGCACACGGCCCGATTCAGCCAATCTATCCATCGTCCCTGCATTGATGTAAGAGGCGTGCAACAGCAGCAATAACAGGGTATGTAATAGTGCGCTGTGTTTCATGTGTATTTATGTGTGATGTATAGGGTCGTCCCTGCTGCAAAAGCCGTATCGAATCAGCCTGCAACCAGATCGTTAGCAAAGTAGATGAGAGTCCATGGGGCGTTGCATGTTTAGTAATGAGGTGGGGGCGGTTCCGTTTCACCGGACTGCAGCGGAGACGGCTCCAATGCCTGCAGTTTCTGACGCAGGGTATCCACGCTCCTGCTCAGTGAGTCGATCGTTTGTTGCTGTTCCACCAGGGTCTCGCTGAGGGTATGTATGGCCTCTTCCTGAAAAGCCAAGCGGCTCTCAAGATCGATAATACGGTCGTCCATCGTTGTCAGTATCTTTGCCTATCTTGGATAACGGTCATCGAGATTGGCGGGGCAGAGTACATTCCGCATGATGCCGATCAGATCCAGCAGTTGGTGGTTGCGGATCCGGTAGTAGATGCGGTTTGCCTCTTTGCGTGATACCACGATGTTTTTATTTCGCAGCTGCTCGAGGTGTTGTGAGATATTGCTCTGGGAGGTACCGGTTCGTTCTACGATTTCGCCAACTGAGAGTTCACTCTCCCCCAGTGAGCAGAGAATCTTCCAACGCAACGGATGGGCCATGGCCTTGAGGGCATTGGCGGTGAGCGAGGTATCTTCTTCTTCAGTCAGGCGCGGATCGATTGGCTCGTTCATTGTTTCAAGCTCCTTCGGATGCGTTTTGCACCGCATCCATTTCGCGGATATAACCTGTCATATCCTTTGCGATACATATAATATGGCTGATATTTCCCGCGTTGTCTTTAACTGCGGTGCGGGAGAAAAGGATGGGTACGCGACGTCCATCTTTGGCGATAAAGCTGGCCTCGATTCGGCTCAAGGCCCCGGTGCGTATCAACGCCTCCAGCCAGGTGCCGAAAAAGGCCCCGGCCTGCTCCTCGGCCTCCTCTTCGAAAACATCCCCGATGGACATCTTCAGCAGGTCGGCTTCACTGTAGTCGAGCATCTTACAGGCAGCGGGGTTGACCGATTCGATCTCCCCCTCGGGATTGAGCACCAGTAATGCCTCGCCCATATAGGTAATGATGTTCTCCAGGTGCTGGTGCGCGGCGGCCAGCTCGGCGGTTCTTTCCGCCACTTTTTGTTCCAGGATCTTGTTGAGTTCACGCTCTTTTTCGATAAGCCTGAAATAGGTGCTGATCTTGTTCAGCAGCTGGTTGTCATCGATGGGTTTGAGCAGGTAGTCGACGCCACCGACCTCATAGCCCTTGAGTTGGAACTCTTCTGTTTTGAACGCCGCAGTGAGGAAGATAATCGGGATATCTTTGGTCTTTTTGCGGATTTTCAGCATCGATGCGGTCTGAAATCCGTCCATCTCCGGCATCTGCACATCCAGAATGATAAGATCGATACCTGGCTCCTTGACCGCGGTGTCTAGGGCCTGCTGACCCGAGGTGGCCTCCAGAATCTCCACATCCATGTAACGCTCGACCAGTGTGCGCAGGGTAAACAGGTTGTGTGCGTGGTCATCCACGATCAGGAGTTTGAAACCGGCGTATCTCTTCATTCTGACTCTAAATATACCCTTAAAAGAGCCTGAAGTTTCTCCGGGGTGACCGGTTTGGTCAAGACTTCGTCTGCTCCCGCCTCCAGGCACTGTTTGCGGTCTTCGGCCGCATTCTTGGCGCTCAGGACTATCACTTTGAGTGTGTCGAGCTGCATTTTGCTGCGTATGTGTCTGATCGTATCATAGCCATCCAGCTCCGGCATCATGATGTCCATCAATACTATGTTGAAGTCCGGGTCATCTTTCAGTGTATCAAGCGCTTCCTGGCCGTCACCTGCTGCGGTTACCTCAAACCCCCAGCCCTCCAGTAAAGGGGTGAGTGCCAGCAGGCTCTGCAGATCATCATCCACCACCAAAATGCGGTTGCCGGCAAAGGGTGTCATCAGGGGCTCTGGCTGCGAGGTGAGGGTCAAAGTTGGGATCCCCTCCTGTATCAGTAGCGGTTCCTGGTCTGTCTGTAGCTCCACTTGATGGGATGAGAGGGTGCTGTGGTCGAGTTCCAGGGGCAGGCACAGGGTGAATCTGGCGCCGGCCCCCTCCTCACTATCAAGGCTGACCTCGCCGCCTAGCAGGTGGGCCAGTTCGCGGCTGATGCTCAGCCCAAGGCCGGTGCCACCGAAACGCCGGCTGGTGGAGCCATCCGCCTGTTTGAATGCCTCGAAGATCAGGTCATGCTTACTCTTGGGAATCCCCACGCCGCTGTCCTCGACAGCGAAGCAGAGCGGATGCCCCTCCTCCTCGGGATGCATAAAGATGCGCAGCTTGGCGCCCCCTTGATGGGTGAATTTGAGGGCATTGGAGAGGAAATTTTTCAGAATCTGACGAACCTTGTACTGATCCGACAGAATGGTTTCCGGCAGAGAATCCCCATATTCATGGGTCAGCTGCAGGCCCTTGGCATCGAACTGGGGTTTGACCATTTCAATGAGATCCGCAACCAGCGGTTTGACCGGGATCTGCTGCAGACTGATGCTGGCTTTTCCCGCCTCGATGCGCGACAGATCGAGAATGTTATCGATCAGGGCGCGTAGATCCCGGCCAGCCTCGTGAATCACCTGCAACTGCCCCCGCTGTTCGGTGGTGAGATTCTCAGGTGCCTCATTGAGCATCTTGGAGAGCAATAGGATGGAGTTGAGAGGGGTCCGCAGCTCATGGCTGACATTGGCCAGGAACTGGGATTTGTAGCGATTGGACTCCTCCAGCTGGCGTGCATGTTGGCGTTGTGCCTCGGCCTGCTTTGCATGATGCCCCGCCAGTTCTGTGAGCTGCTGCCCCAGCTGATGTAGCTCCTGCGACCCACGCCAGTTGAATGCCACAGGTTCGTCTTCACGCAGCACCCGTCCGACTCCATCCCGCAGCTTTTTTCCGAACTGTTCTGCCCGCAAGGCGATAATGCGGGCGACGATGAACAGGATAACCAAGGCGATGATTACAATGGTCATGACCCGGCTGATCAGGACATTGCGAAATTTATGCAGGGGTGAGGGATCGACTGGTCGTCCGACCCATAAGGGTCCTGAGCCCTCGGTGCTGAAGAGCGGAACCCAGATTACCTGTCTCCCTTGTCCTCCTTCCCAGAGTGCCAGGCTCTTTTTCTCGAAGATTGCCTGTAGGCCGGTGAACTCTTCGAAGGCGCGTGGCTTCGCACTCCCCTTGAGGCGCTCATCCAGGTATGTCCCATCGTTGGTAACCCAGAGTGTATTGCGGTAGGCGCGAGCCATACCCCCAACATCGATATTGATCACTACCGCACCCAATGGAGCCACCCGCTCCTGACGATCCGGGCCAATGATAGGGCTAATCATGCGCAGGGTCATGAAGCGGCGGGGATCGAGTTGGGAAGCATTTGGATTAAGACTGATCTTGCTGACTGCGACCCGGCCATACTCCTGGTGGATGTTATGTTGAAAAAAATCCCTGGAAGGCATGTCCGGTTTTTTAATCGTCGGTTCCCACTGTTGAGTGCGGCTATTCAACTCCAACCAGAATCGGGGATTGCCTTCAAGGTCAAGGAATAGGATCTGGAAAATATCCAGATGGTCTCGAAGAATCTGGTTGATCCACTTTGTGTAGCGTACCCTGGATTGGTCAATCTGCTCCCGCCCCTCTTCCAGTTCACGTTGTCCCAGGATAAGACCCGGTTCAGGGAGTTTTGCAAGCAGCCGCAACATCTCGTGACGACTTGCCAGATGTTCATCAAGATCGCGGAAATCAGCACGCAGGTTCTGCAGATAGGCCTTGTGATAGAAAAATTCGAGACGTTCCAGAACAAATGGCAGATTCGTCAGTACCATCGCTGTCAAAGGCGCGAAACCGAAGAGAAACAGCAGAATCAGTATCTGAGTACGAATTTTCACGGGTACATCATGGTTGCTTAGTCACTAATCATGTGAGCTTTTTAACCATCTCCAGAACCTGGGCAGCATGCCCTTTTGGTTTTACATCATACAACGTCTCTCTTATGATACCTGTTTTGTCGATGATGAACGTCGAGCGAAGAATGCCCATTCTTTTTTCGCCATTTTTCTCCTTTTCCCGCCAAACATCATAATCGTTGCACGCCTCTCCATCGGTGTCTGCCAGCAACTGTACAGTTAAGCCATGTTTGTCGCGGAATGCGGCGTGGCTGACACAGTTGTCCCGGCTGATACCTATTACCTGGGTCTCCATGGCTGAAAACTCATCCATCAGGTCAGAGAGTTCCAGTGCCTCAATGGTGCAGCCGGTGGTATCGTCTTTCGGATAGAAATAGATCACCAGGTTCTGGTTACCGAGAAACTGACTGGACTTGATGATGTGCATATCAGCGTCTGGCAATTCAAAGGATGGTGCTTTATCTCCAGGGTTGAGCATCTATTTTTCCTCGATATTGTTATGTCGGTCGTTTATCTATGTAGTGGCATCTTAGCCGATCTGGCCAAGGTGAAGGCTGGATGGGCATAGTGGCAAGATAGTAGACTCCCTGGATCTGGGTCAACTGCTGTTTGTGCAATTATTCGTTCAGCTGTGAGGGTGTTCCATCTTGCATGTCGGATAGTCACTGTCCATGGAAGGCCGTAATCGCCACAAGCCTGCTGATAGCGCCACTTCAGCATTGCGATGCCGGTGCAATTTCGCCGGTATCCTAGGCTTGAAATGGTGTGATTCTGCAATGTAATTGTCATATAGCGATTTTGGCCGGTGGTAGGCAAAACAGGTGATTCATAGCATAATGTCTGGATAAGGGATGGCCCTTGACTCCTTGAGCTATTCAAATGACCACGATTTGTATGGTCTTTTGTTTCGTAAGTGTTTGGTTGGTTGCCGGCACATGCAAGGAAGCACAGATATCAGATAAGGCAAATCCACATGTATGATGATTTTTACAAGCTTGACGGAAAACCATTCCAGCTGACGCCGGATCATAAGTTCTTCTTCAATAGTAAAGGCCATAATCGGGCCATGGCCTATTTGCGATATGGTCTTGAGCAGGGAGAGGGTTTTATCGTCATTACTGGTGGTATTGGTACCGGTAAGACCACCCTGGTGCGCAATCTGTTCGATGAACTGAGTAGTATGAATGTCATGGCGGCTCAGTTGGTTACAACCCAGGTTGATCCGGACGATATGTTGCGTATGGTATGCGCCTCTTTCGGTCTGGCCCACGAGGGGCTAAACAAGGCAACCCTATTGCATAACCTGGAGGCCATAGCGCGTGCCCGGCATGCGGAGGGAAAACAGATGTTGCTGGTGGTGGATGAGGCGCAGAATCTACCACCCCGGTCGGTCGAAGAGTTGCGCATGTTGTCCAACTTCCAGGTCAACAACAAGGCCCTGGTTCAGACCTTTCTCCTCGGTCAGGAGGAGTTCAAACGGACCCTGCAGAGCCCGGGAATGGAGCAGGTGCGGCAACGCATCATCGCCTCCTACCACCTGGATCCGTTAAGCATTGAGGAGACGGAAAAGTACATCTTGCATCGACTGCAGCTGGTAGGCTGGAAAGAGGATCCCACTTTTGCGGATGGGGTCTTTCCCATGATCTATGAGTTCACTGGTGGTGTGCCACGCCGGATCAATGCGATGTGCGACAGAATGATGCTGTATGGATGTCTGGAAGAGCTCCACACCCTGGAGAAGGATGCAGTACTCTCGGTGATGCAGGAGCTGGAGCAAGAGGTCAGCTTTGATCCGCCCACCACTCAAGGCGAGGAGCAATCACCTCAGCTCGCTTCCGTCTCCCCGCTTCACCCAAGTGCGGCGGGTGTCAATGGCAATCAGGCAACGGCAACCCAGCCCTCCCCGCAGACCGTGGCACATGCCGATGAGCTGGTGTATCGGATACAGGACCTGGAAAAGGAGATCAGCAGTCTGAAAAAGACCCTGAGAAACGAGCAGAAGCTGTTACGCAAGGCCATTCTGCTGCAGATGGATCTGGATGAATACGAAGACCTTGACTGAGTAGTTATTGAGAGGCCTGTTTGAACAGGCCTGGTATCAGTCCAGAGCGGGTCCGATCATTGCCTCAACAGGCTCGAAACCACGTGCCTCGAGGGCCTCCGCGATGTCCTCCCAACGGTAGTCACTGTTTGTCTCTTCTGCTTGAGCAATGATTCCGGTTGCGAAACGGTATGCCTCGTTGGTATCGAGATCCTTGGGGACCTTGACTAGCCGAATGTCATCAAAACGTGAGCTGGGTAGAACCATATACTTTTCTTTCATATCTGTTCCATGCCGTATGGTTACAGCGAACAATGTGCCACATAAATCCCTCACATACTAGGGCCTGTTAACACTAATCCGATAGGCTCTGCTGGGGCTGTTTTTTCGTCCAGCAAGGCAGAATGAGCGTGGTGTAGCAGCGCTACATGAGCGAATGATAACGCCGCTGGGTGGAAAAACAGCCCCAGCAGAGCCTATCGGATTAGTGTTAACAGGCCCTAGCTGAAAACGCAGTTCATATCCGTTTTGTCTAGAGTCCGAGTTTGGCATAGAGATTGAGTGCTGCCAGGGAGCACAAAAACATCAATAAGCTGTATTTGCCGTGCCATTTCAGGCTTGCCAGGCCGGGTTGACCGTAGCGACCCTGCATAGAAAGATTGATACCGGAAAACGGACTGCATGCAACGCCAACCGCCCAGGCTGAAAGGAAGGTCATTGCCAGTAGTGTACCGTCGGGGTGTAGCGGTGACAGCAGGGTACCGAGTGCGGCGATATTGATGACCGGATGGACACCTGCAATCGACGTGACCAGCATAAACACCAGTGTCATGCTGGCCTCCAGACCACCGAAATGGCTAAATGGCAGCCACCCGCCCAGTGCCTGAAAAAGCGTATTCAGGCCAGCCGCCATGACATTGGCGGCGAGAAACAGGCTGAGTTCATTGTGCATGGTGGGCATGTCCTGGCTGATGTGCCGCTGTAGCCGGCGCCGTGGCTGTTGACGGCGTGCACTGATAACGATGAGTGCAAGTGTTGGACTCAGCAGGCAAATGATACCCAGGATATGCCAATCGGGACGCACTTGATGTAACACCAGCACAGCCAATGCCAACACAGCAGGAAGCGCCAGTGCCGAGGGGTGCATGGGGTAACCGACAAACGCCTTGGGATTGCGCGTGCCTTTGCCGGTAATCAAAAGCGCTATTAATGCGAGCGGCATCCCCATCAACCAGATACGTTCCAGCCGGGCACCCGGGGCGTAGGTCATGGCGGCTGCCATTGCGGCAAAGAAGGGTGACCAGAATGCGGCGGCGGAGAAACCGCGGGTCAGTACAATGCTCTGTTCGCGATCCAGTCCTGCCTTGCGACGCAGGCGGTCCCCCATGATGAAGACCGAAGAGAGATTGATCACGGCGCCAAACAGATGGACCCCAAACAGGGTTGACCAGACCGCCCGCCTGCCTTGTGGCAGCACCCTGTCCATGCTGTCATCAGGGCGGGCGACCAGACGTAGAAAACTGACGGCGGCCAACATCGATAACAGTTGGGCGTTACCGGAGAGCATCATCAGCCAGTCGGGTGTGAAATGCTGTGACATACCCCAGAGAATACCTAATGAACCGATACCAATGAGGATTATCACCTGGCGTCGGGTGTGGGTGGGTAATGCTGGCCAGAGGAGAATGCCTGCGCACCAGGTGAAGAGACCGGCCCAGCTGTTGGAGAGTTGGGGCCAGAGGGTGTTGACGGCGGTGCAGACAACAGCTGCGCAGAGTAGCCAACCTGCGGTTGCGCGCTGCCTGTTCACAAAATAAAGGCGAGGGCAATGGGTATCACAATCAAACTTGCGAGATTACCGAAGGCGACCATTGCCGCGACCTCATGGGGTGACTGCTGGTAGCTCTCGGCAAGCAGATAGTTCATCACCGCGGGGGGGAGAATACTGAACAGCAGCAGGATATCCCGCATCTGCTCATTCGGTTGCAGCCAGCTGATGGCCAGCCACGCACCAATCAATCCGCTCAATGGGCAAAGCAGGGCGCCGGCCAGCCCCGCCTTCCAGTAGCGCAGCTCGATATGGATCAGGCGGACACCGAGGGAGACCAGCATCAATGGAATCGCCACCTCGGAAAGCATAACCAGGCCTGGCATTAGAATCTTCGGTGTATGCCAGTCGAAAGCGTAGGCGACCACGCCCGCCAGGGTGGCCAGGAAGACCGGATTGCGTAGCAGTTCTGTGGGGTGGAGCCTGCCGCTGACTAGCCAGATTCCGAGGCTGAAATGGAGACTTGTGGAGACCACAAAGGCGACGACTGCCAGGGGCAGCAGCGCATCGCCGAAAGCCAGCGCCGCCAAGGGGAGGCCAAGATTACCGGCGTTGTTGAACATCATGGAGGGCAGCAGCACCCTTGGCCGTATCCCCAGGAGGCGGATTGCGGGTAGGGAAACGATACCCGAAATGATGATGATCAGCAGGGCGCCCCAGGCGATGGTCCTCCACTCCTGGCTGTCGGGAATCTTCTCTGATAGGACATAAAACAGCAGCGCAGGTACGAACAACTGCATATTGATACGGTTCACCGAGAGGATATCGGAGCCGCAAAGGCGGCCGTATAGATAGCCAAGCAGCGCGATGCCGAATACCGGCAGAGTCACCTGTAGGATCTGTAGAAATAGCGCTGAATGCATGGGTATCAGTTATGGTCTGGCCTGCGGGCAGTAATGGACGCTATGCAGAGAGGTGGAATCCTTTGCCTATTCCTGTTCGCGCTTTTTCAAGCGATAGGCCAATTGGGGACGGGTGATGCCCAGTAAACGTGCTGCCTGGCTCAGATTGCCACTGGCCTTTTTGACCGCTGTCTCCAACAACAGTGTCTCCATCTCTTCGAGACTGGTGGATTGGTCTATCACCTGACTGGCGAGGGATTCCACGTCACCACCTCCCGCTTCGTTTAAGCTGCTGAGCAATGGGACTTCCTGGCTCATGTTGAGGCAGGGAAACAGGTCCTTGAGATCGATGGCGTCTCCCGAGGTGACAATGATAACGCCTCGCTCGATCATGTTTTCCAACTCCCGGATATTGCCCGGCCAGTTGTGATCCATCAGTGCTTGCAGCGCCTCCTCCGTGATGCCGTTGACGCGCTTGCCATGCCTGGCTGTGTACTTCTCAAGAAATCGGCTTACCAGCAGTTGGATATCCTCCTTGCGTTCACGCAAGGGCGGGATGATTACCGGATAGATATTCAATCGATAGTAGAGATCGGAGCGAAATCTTCCTGCAGACACCGCCTCCTGCAGATCGACATTTGTCGCTGCGACAACCCGTACATCGACCTTTCGGGTACGGGTATCACCGACTCGCTCGATCTCTCCCTCCTGCAACACCCGCAGCAGCTTGGCCTGTGCATTCATTGAAAGCTCACCCACTTCGTCGAGGAAGAGGGTGCCGCCATGGGCCCGCTCGAAACGCCCGGGACGTGACTGCTGTGCGCCGGTGTAGGCGCCCTTTTCCACACCGAACAGCTCTGCCTCGATCAACTCGTCCGGGATGGTCGCGCAGTTGATGGCAATGAATTGATTATTTGCCAATGGACTGATGCTGTGCAGTGCGCGGGCGAACATCTCTTTACCGACACCGGTTTCACCGAGTAATAACACAGTGACATGGCTGTCAGCTACCTTGCGTAACATATCGCAGGCCTGAATAAAGGATTGAGATGCCCCCACCATGTCACCGATACCGGTATCCTCCTGAAGCGAATCACGCAGGTGATTGACCTCGTCCTGCAGCGCCAGCAGTTGTTCCGCCATAGGATCTGGACGGTAGTAGTGACGCTCCTCTTCGGCGTTGTCCCACTCCTCGATGGGCCTGCCGACGATACGACAGTGTCGATCCCCTTTGGCACGGCAGTCCACTTCGCGATAGGCAATGAAGCGGCCCATGACCTCGCTGGTATATCCGGAGGCGTAACCGATCTGGGTCCAGCAGACAGGATCGGGATGGATGCCGAAAAGTTTCAGGTGCTCTTCCGCTTCATGGGAGTTCTCCCACAGAAATTCACCATAGAAATGGCGTTGTCGGATATCGATGTCAATCTTGATGGGCTTGACATGGACCACCCCCTCCAGGGTGTGCAGGCGTGGTCCCATCATCAATAGTTCCTCATCCGTGGATTCGGGCAGCAGCTTGCGGGCAAGCTCCGCATCCTTGGCGCCGGAAGCATATCCCAGGCGGGTTAGGACGCCCCTGGCCCGTTCGATGCCCAGGGTATCCATCAGCTCTTTGCGCAATGCCCCCATGGCGTGGGTATGCATCAGCACCATGCGCTGATCGTTTAGCAGAATTGTGCCTGCATCGAATGTCAGATGCAGATTTCGGTCCTCCGAGGGTAAGCCGGCGATGCTGATCTGGGATGACATATCTCCTCCCGCCGGTCGCAAGCTACCTACCGGTTTCTGTTTTTGGTTGAGGCCATCCTCCCTAATGGCTGTGTGTGGCTTGTGCCGAGAAAATGCGTTCGGGTTCTCTGATTCTTATAGTTTGTATCGTGATTTTTATCAAATCATAAAATAAATAGGGGGTAAATAAAATCATCAAACACGAGTAGCCGGGTTCTGGGTAAAAAATTGTGCACGCGCAGCATTTTCCAAGATGCTAATTGTTTATTTGGTTAAATGATCAACTTGATGAACTGTTTTTTATCTGTTGGTGAAACGGCGAATCTGGAAATGACCTCCATGTAAATTAAAAATACTGTTTATTCAAAGCTTTAGTGTTATTGGCACAGATTCTGCCCTCTATTCATGACCAGCAGTCAGGCGAATTACGCATTCAATGTGATTTAGCTGAAATTGAGGAGCAAGTGATGGGAGAGTATGTGCCGGACATCGGCAAGGCCTATATCCGAGTGACCGGTGAACGGTTGCGCAGGTTCGTTGAATTTGAATTTTCCATCAACGACGAAGACCTGACGGTTGAATTGATCCTCCCCTACCAAGAGTTCACGGCTTTCTGCGAGAAGCATCAAGCCACTTTAATACAACGTCCTGATGAGATCGGCAGTGTGGAGGGGGGTGACAGTCGTCCCGGCCTCTATCGAGATCCATCCCATCCTGATCTGAATCGATGACTTACTGGAGGAGCGTTCGACGATGAGTATCGATATTAAAACCATGAATGTGGAGCCGAGGCGACAGACCTTTGCCCATGTTGCCCGCCGCTTGGGTTCCGATGTGCCGGCATCCCGTTATGAAGAGGGCATGTATGATGTCCAGGCAACGACGCACTTCCACTATCGTCCCCTGTGGGGTCCGGAGTATTGGACCTTCGATGAGGGGCGTACCGCAATCAAGATGCAGGACTGGTATCTGTTCAAGGATCCCCGCCAGTTCTACTACGGCACCTACACTATTGCCCGCGCCAACATGCACCAGACTACGGAGCGTAACTTCGCCTTCGAAGAGAAGCGCAACATGTTGGCCAATATCGATCCCGCCTGGCGGGAGATGATCGTCAACTATCTGATCCCCCTGCGTCACTATGAGTGGGGTGCGAATATGAATGCCTGCTCTATCTCCGATGCCGGCTATGGTACCGCCATCACCTCAGCGGCGATCTTCACCGCGGGTGACCGTCTGGGTATGGCGCAGATTCTCTCCCGTATCGGCATGGTGCTCGGCAATGGTGATGCTGAACTGCTCGATGAGGCCAAAAGGCAGTGGATGGAGGCCGATGCCTGGCAGGGTGTCCGCAAGGCGGTTGAGGATAGCCTGGTGTTGAAGGATTGGTTTGAAGCCCTGCTGGCCCAGTTTCTGGTGATGGACGGTTTGATCTACCCGTTGGTCTACAACCACTTCGATACCGAGGGTCAGAAACACAACGCAGCGCCACTCTCCATGTTATGTGAGTTCATGGTCGACTGGAGTAGCGAGCATAACCGCTGGGTGGATGCCGTCATCAAGATCGCTGCCAAGGAGTCGGCGGAGAATCAGGTGTTGCTATCACAGTGGTACAGCGAGTGGCGAGACACCATGATCGATGCCCTGAAGCCTTTGGCACAAATGGTCTTGGATAGTGGTGCCGAAGCCGCTATCGACGACATTCGCGAACAACTGGATGCACGCGCCGGCAAGCTCGGCCTGAGTCTTTAAGAGGAGGTTGAGATGGCTGGAATCGTATCCATTACCCTGCAAAACAATGACGAGGCTCGTCCAGTGATCGAGTCAATTCTGCATGACAATCCCAGTGCCAATGCTAACTACATGCCCGGTGCGGTGAAGATCGACTGTCCGGAGCGGTTGGTGGTGAAGGCGGGTTCGGTTTCCGAACGCATCGGCCGTGACTGGGATCCCCAGGAGATCCATCTCACCATCATCTCCATGGGCGGCAGCCTGGATGAGGATGATGAGGAGTTGGTCCTCTCCTGGGGCGTGTAACACTGGAGGAGTAAAAAGTTATGACACCGCAACGCAAAAAGAAGCTGAATCTGAAGCAGCGCTACGCGCTGATGACCCGAGGCCTGGACTGGGAGACCAGTTATCAGAAGATGGATGACGTCTTCCCTTACGATACCTTCGAGGGGATCAAGATCACCGATTGGTCGAAGTGGGAGGATCCCTTTCGCCTGACCATGGATGCCTATTGGAAGTACCAGGGCGAGAAGGAGCGCAAACTCTATGCCGTGCTCGACTCTTTCGCCCAGAACAACGGTCAGCTCGGTATCTCCGATGCCCGCTATGTGAATGCCATCAAGCTGTTTCTCACCGGTGTCACGCCGCTGGAATACCAGGCGCATCGTCACTTTGCCCACCTTGGTCGGCACATACGAGGTGTGGGCCCGAGAGTGGCGGCACAGATGCAGTCACTGGATGAGCTGCGACATGCACAGACCCAGATCCATACCATCAGCCACTACAACAAGTACTTTGATGGATTTGCCGAGTTTCCCCATATGCATGACCGGGTTTGGTATCTATCGGTGCCCAAGTCGTTCTTCGACGATGCCTGCAGCGCCGGCCCATTCGAATTCTTCACGGCGATCTCCTTCGCCTTCGAGTATGTGTTGACCAACCTGCTGTTTGTCCCCTTCATGTCCGGGGCCGCTTATAACGGCGATCTGGCCACGGTGACCTTTGGCTTTTCCGCCCAGTCGGACGAGGCGCGTCACATGACCCTGGGTATCGAGGTGATCAAGTTCATGCTGGAACAGCATCCCGATAATCTGCCGATTGTGCAGAAATGGGTCGATAAGTGGTTCTGGCGTGGTCACAAGATGCTGGGGCTGGTGGCGATGATGATGGATTACATGCTGCCCAAGCGCATCATGTCCTGGAAAGAGGCCTGGGAGATCTACTTCACCGAGGCCGGTGGCGCTCTCTTCGAGGATCTCTCCCGCTATGGATTACGGGTGCCGAAGTATGCCGATATCGCCACCGAAGAGGCGGAACACATCTCGCATCAGAATTGGTCCATCTTCTATCAATATACCCAGGCGGCCGGTTTCCATACCTGGTTGCCAAGCGACGAGGAGATGGACTGGCTGTCGGAGAAGTATCCCAACACCTTCGACAAGTACTACCGTCCCCGTTTCGAGATGTGGCGCGAGATGGAGGCTAAAGGCGAGCGTTTCTATAACAACGCTTTACCGCAACTCTGCCAGACCTGCCAGATACCCATGGGCTACACAGAGCCGGGAGATCCGACCAAGATCGGTTTTCGCAACAGCGTCTACAAAGGCGAGCGCTACCATTTCTGTTCCGATGGCTGCAAGGACATCTTCGACGATGAGCCAGAGAAGTTCGCCCAGGCCTGGCTGCCAGTGCACCAGATCTTCCAGGGCAACTGCGGCGGCGCCGATCTGAGCGACGTACTCAAGTGGTACCACATGGATAACGGCGTCGACAACATGGACTACACCGGCTCGCCCGATCAGGAGCAGTGGGATGCCTGGCAGGCGGCGCGTAAGAAGGTGGCGAACTGACAGCTGAAACTAAATCACGGTGCGGCAAGCCGCACCCTACACACGATCAATAGGTAGGGTGCGGCTTGCCGCACCGAATAACGAGACGACAACGATGAAAACCGAACTTATAACGAGGAGCAGCAGATGGCAGTAGTCTCACTCAAACCAGGCTATGCGGAGGCTGTGGAGTTCCGCGATCGCAAGGAAAATTTTCACGGCAACCAGGTGGTCTACCTGCATTGGGAAGAGCATCTCAGCTTCTGTTCAGCTACTGCGTTTCCGTTGCCGCCTGATATGCCTTTCGGGGCGCTTGTAGAACAACTGATTACCCAATATTACGGCATGCACCCAGACTTCGGACTGATCGATTGGGATCGGGTGGAGTGGAAGATCAACGGTGAGCCGGCAACGCCGGATATGGCCAAGAGCCTGACGGATAACGGTGTCGATCATAAAACCCTGATCTGCTTCCACACACCTGGTCTGAATGGCTACAAGGGGTCCTGTTCGTAACCAAGCAAAGATCCGCCGAGATTGAAGCGGAGCGTAACTATTTTTTATACCGTTGTAGAGAACGGTGACCAGAGGAGGCTAGACTAATGGCAATAAACGGTGTTTTACGTCCAGGGCATGTCTCATTGCGTGTGCTGGACCTGGATGAGGCCCTGGTTCACTACAAGGAGCGAATGGGGTTGATCGAAACCGACCGGGATGACCAGGGGCGGGTCTACTTGAAGGGCTGGGATGAACAGGACTGGTTCTCGGTGGTACTGCGTGAAACGGATACCAGCGGCATGGATTTCATGGGTTTCAAGGTTGACAGTGTCGATACCATGAATAGTCTTGAGGAAAAGCTGCGGGCATTCGGCTGCAACGTGGAAAGAATTGCGGCCAATGAGTTGAATCATTGTGGTGAGCGGGTACGCTTCGATTCTCCAACCGGCCATATGTTCGAGCTGTATGCGGAAAAGGATGTGAAGGGCACCGATATGGGCAGGGTGAATCCGGAGCCCTGGCCCGATAACCTCACAGGTATGCAGGTGCAGCGCTTTGACCACTGCCTGCTGTATGGTGATGATCTGGATGGCAGCGTCCGGATGTTCACTGAGGTGCTGGGTTTTGGTGAATCGGAGAAGGTGATGGATGGTGATCTGCAACTGGCCTCCTTTCTAACCTGTGGTATGAAGGCTCATGACCTGGCGATCATCCGCCACGAGGAGAAAGGTAAGCTGCATCATGCGTCTTTTCTGCTTGGCTCCTGGGAAGAGGTGTTGCGTGCCGCCGACATCATAGGTAAGCATAAGATTTCAATCGATATCGGTCCGACCCGACACGGCATTACCCGAGGCAGAACTATCTATTTCTTCGATCCCTCGGGGAATCGGAATGAAGTCTTTCACGGTTCATATGACTGGTATCCTGATCATGAGCCTATCACCTGGACAGCGGATGAGCTGGGTGGCGCCATCTTCTATCACGATCAGAAACTCAATGAGCGTTTCCTCAGCGTAGTCACCTGATCGGGGGACACTCACATCTACTGACAAGCCCCGCATCAGGCCCTAAGGGGATGTCATATGGGCTCAGACCTATTAGGGCCTATCGGATTAGTGTTAACAGGCCCTAGTCCGCTTTTGCAAAATGCCGTTGTTTGATTATGTCGCTGAGGAACGGTCTGGATTCCCTGTTGGCAGTCAATCGCAGTAACAATGGAGTGACAAAGAAAATACCGATCAATGCCAATAGCATCACCATTGCACTCAACAACCCAAACTGGGCCACCGGTGGAAATGTGGAAAATGCCAATGTGGCGAATCCCAGTGTGAGCGCCATGGCTGTAGTGAAAATGGGTAAAGACTCCTGGTGCATGGTTTGTAGCTGTGCTTCCTGCTGGTGCTTGCCCTGCTTGATTATGCGCTGATAACGCACCATGAAGTGCATGCTATGGTCGACACAGATGCCTAACGCAATGGCGGCGACCATCACGCTGCTGGTATCCATGGTGATGTTGAAATAGCCCATAACCCCGAACAGAACGATGATCGGGAAGAGGTTGGATAATACGGCTACAAATCCCAGCTTGGCATTTGCCAGGATCAGTGTAATGAGAATAAAGATAATCCCCAGCATCATGATCAGTGACCGGGTCTGGCCATCCGCCAGGGAGTCAACGGCCTGGCTGTTCAAATAGCTGCTTCCGGTCACCTTGACCTTGAGAGTCGGGTGCATGGTTTGATGGGCAAAATTCAAGATGTTCTGCACTGCCTGGTTGAGTTGTTTGGAGGAATCCACGGAGTGTCTGACCATAATCCTGGCTTGGTTGTAGTCTGCGGAGACGAATGGCCTGGCGGCTGAATGGCCGAGTAACGACATGTATCCGCTGATCAGTTCATCACTTTCCGGTAGATAGATCCTGTCAGCCATCTCGCCATCGATACCGCTGTGCACGACAGCGATAAAGTCGGCAAAGGAGAAGCTTTTCTCGAACTCTACTGTCTGTTCCAGGTAGCCTTGCAACTTCTGCAGTTGCTGAAGATTGGCGGTTTTAAGAAAGGCCTCATCACTGCCGTTGATCAGAATGGTGAGGGATTGTATGCCGGATAGCCTGTCATCAATCAAGGCGGCCTGTCCGGGCAGCGATGAGGAGGCTGGGAAGTAGGCCATGATACTGTTGTTGATCTCCAGGCGGGATGCCCAGTAACCACTCAACAACACGAGTGATATCAAGCCTAGAAGTAGTTGGCGTGGGTAACGGGACAGCAATATGAATATCCTTTCCACTAGGCTGGTAAAGCCGATCTCTTGCGTGCGTACTCCACTGTAACCATGTCTGGATATGCACTGTAGGCAGGCCGGTACCATTGTCGTGGTTATGATGAAGTTCAACATTAAGCCGATCGCGGTTATGAGGCCGAACTGTTGCAGCAGATCTATCCGGTTGAGGGATATGGAGAGAAATCCGAGACAGGTGGTGAAGGCAGTAAGCAGGATGGCAGTACCCATATGATTGGCCATGAGCTGAGTGGCATCATTTCTATTCAGTCCACGCTGAATCCCCGCCTGATACTCAGAGATGAGGTGGATATCTTCCGTGGAACCGATAATGATCAACAGGGCAGGGATGATGGATGTCATTACATTGATCGGTATCCCAACAACCGCCATTACACCAAGTGTCCATACAACGCTCAAGGCTGCAGTCAGAATTGGTATCATCGCGGTGCAGGAGCGTTTGAAAATCAACCACAAAGTCAGGGTGAGAACGAGGAGTGCCAATGGGAGTATTAACTTTAAATCATTGCGTATCTGTTCGCTGATGTCTGAGCGGATTGAGGGATCACCAAGGTGAAAAACGGTACGCAATTGGTTTTGTAACGGTGCAATGGCTTCATCAAGGGCTGCGGAGACCTCTTCATCGAAGCCGCGCTGATAGGCTGACATGTCCAGGTAGAGGTTGATCGCCATTACAGTGCCATCATGGGATAGCAGGTTGCGCTCTATCAACGGGTTCAGCAGTGCGGCATTAGCGAGTTTTTGAATCTGTGCATGGGACTTCGGAATAGGATCAAGGTAGGGGCTGGTGTGGACAAAGCCGCTTTCGGTGCGCAGATATCTCATGGAAAAAAGGCTTGTCGTGCGAGAGACCTGGGGGATTGCCTCGATTCTGCGTAGTGCTTGCCGTATCGCACTCAGTTTGTCCGGGTGTAACAGGTTTGGGTCTTCGAGATAGACTACTGTAATAACATCACTGCCGAATGTGCGCAGGCTCTCTTCATAGTCAGCCACTGCCTGCGGATTGTCCACCATCATTCCCTCGGCGGTGATTTCTATCTGCAGTGCAGGTAGCTGGTAGACTGCGACTAGGGAGATGAGAGCAACGGCTGCGAAAATCAGCCAGGGATGGTTAGCCGCAATGGTGATGAGCCGTTTCATAGGTATAACCCTGAATCTGTCGGTTTCCAGACTTCACTGATTCAGTGTTTCACCGGCAGAAGTTATTTCCTATGAGATGCTCTACTCCTGATTTGTGACATATTCACAGGTTATAATTTCAGGCGATCTCCTGTTCGTCCTTGCGCGCCTCATTCTGCAGTACTCGCTGGGTGATTTCAGCCGTCCTCAGGATATGTTGCTCAATGGCCTTGCAGGCCCGCTTTGTGTCCCTTGCCAGAGCGGCATTGCGCAGCTCTTCATGTTCCTGGTGCAGATCACGGGGAATCTCTGTGCTCAGGGCAATGTTTCTGTAGCGCTTGTGCTGATCATAGAGAATGCCGTAGAAGCGGCGCAGCCATTTTGAGTTGCAGGCGGCGGTCAGCGCTTCGTGAAAATCGTGATTGCGGAGCTCCCATTCGGCAGGGTCCCTCTCTTCCGATTCCTCAATCTTCTCCAGTTGATAGAAGGTGGCAACGATGCGAGATTCCCAGGCATCGTCACCCTGTTCAATGCTCTGAGAGAGGGCCTGTTTTTCAAGCAGGATCCGCAGTCGTGTAATGTCAGCAAGGTCCTCCTCGGACATTGGGGCAACGCGAAAACCGCGCTGACCTTCCGCGGTAACGAAGCCATCCGCAGTGAGGCGGCTCAATGCTTCACGGAGTGGGCTTGCGCCGACACCGTATACGGTACGCAGGTGTTCTATGCGGAGTTTCTCATCCGGTTGTAGATCACCATGAATGATATCTGAGCGGAGTCGCAGATAGGCCTGGTCGGACAGGGTCTTGGACCCGTTAGCTTCAGTTTGTTCGATGTAAGTTCTTGCCATATCGATGTTTTTCCATTCGGTGAACTGAATGATATCTGATATCTACCCTACCCGCTATGGGTGTCCGTGACACTAACGATTATCAATATTTTAGTCGAACATCATCAATATGCAAAAATATCGATAAAATTCTTGCAAATCGATAAAAAATCGCTATTCTTGTGTTTATCGATATTTTGGAGCGATCTATATGGCATACCAACTTACTATCGAGCCGACCGGCGACGAGGTGGTTGTAGAAGAGGATCAAAACATCCTCGATGCATGTTTGCGCGCGGGAATTTGGATGCCCCATGCCTGTTGTCATGGCTTGTGTGGTAGCTGCAAGGTCGAGGTGCTCGAAGGGGATGTGGATCTGGGAGACGCCTCCAACTTTGCCCTGATGGATATGGAGCGGGAAGAGGGAAAGGTCTTGGCCTGTTGCGCCACCCTTGAATCGGATACGGTGATCGAGGCTGACATCGATGAAGATCCCGATGCGAGGGTCATCCCCGTGAAGGACTTTGGGGCTGAGATCGTCAGGCTGGAAAACCTCACCCATGATGTAAAAGGGGTCTGGCTGCAACTGGATGGCGAAGGTATCGACTTTCAGGCGGGACAATATATCAACTTGTATGTCCCCGGGGTTGAGATACCACGCGCCTTCTCACTGGCAAGCAAGCCTTCTGACCGAAATATAATCGAACTCCATATCCGTTTGGTCGCTGATGGTGAAGCGACTCCCATCATCCATAGCCAGCTTAAGCTCGGAGACAGGCTGAAGATTACGGGTCCCTATGGCCGGTTTTTCGTGCGCAAATCCCGTTCCGAGCCAATGATTTTTATCGCCGGAGGTACAGGGCTTTCCAGTCCAAAGTCGATGATTCTCGATCTGTTGGAAGCGGATCCGGCTTGCACGATGCCGATTACCCTGCTGCATGGGGTTCGGGCCAAACGCGACCTGTACGACGAAGCGCTCTTCCGCTCGCTGGCTGATCAGCATTCCAATTTCAACTATATCCCGGTGCTTTCGCAAATGGAGGAGGGTGATGACTGGGATGGTGAAACCGGCTTTGTACATGAGGCTGCGCAGCGCCAATTCAACAATACATTTTCTGGCAACACCGCCTATCTGTGTGGGCCACCGGTAATGATTGAAGCTTCGATTCGTGCCCTGATGCAGGGCCGGCTGTTCGAAAACGATATCTTCACCGAGCGCTTTCTCACCAAAGGGGAAGAGAACAACAAGCGCAGCCCTGTATTCAAGAGACTCTGATCATGTCCGCACGATTCGAAATCACCGTGGAAGACAAGGATGCACAGTTTCAATGCAGGGAAGAGCAGCGCCTACTGCATGCCATGCAGGCCCAGGGATTGGCGCCAATTCCGGTTGGTTGCAAGGGCGGCGGTTGTGGTATCTGCCGTGTACAGATCATCCAGGGAGAGTATGAGATCCGCAAGATGAACCGTGACCACGTGACAGAAGAGGATGAGCGCAAGGGCATAGTGCTCTCGTGTCGCGTTATCCCCAAGAGCAATCTTTCCCTGAGGTTGGCACCAAAACCGAAGGCGAGTAACGAGAGCGCAGCATAGCGTTCCATATCTACAAAAAACAGGCACAACATCAACTAACACGGGAAGGGTCCCGGCAGGAGGAATTCATGGCGGTAACGATTGACGATCATGGGGTCAGGTTTATCCGTATCACCCTGGGTGAAGTAGGCATCTCAAGAGACAGGTTGTGCATAGACGGCTTTACAGAAACAGGACATGCCGATGATTCCCGGCATTTCATGAAGAGCTGGAGTGAATTCGATAAATGCAGTGGTAATCGGCAGGCCTACGACAAGAAAGCCAGTTGAGTATGTGGATCATGGCCGTCTGCGTGACCAGTCGATCAAGACATATCGCCAATTAGATTAACAGGTAATTATCAGTTTTGACGTAATGACGGTGAATAGAATGAAAGAGGTCAAACACTTCATCAATGGAGAATTTGTCGGCTCTGCATCAGGCAAGATGTTCGACAATATCAATCCGGCGACTGGACAGAAGATCGGCATAGTGCATGAGGCTGGCGCGCCCGAGGTGGATGCGGCGGTCAACTCGGCGCGGAATGCACTAGGTGGTGAGTGGGGCCGAATGCCGCTGGCGGAACGAACCGATCTGCTGCACAAACTGGCGGATGGTATCAGCGCTCGCTTCGATGAATTTCTCGAAGCGGAGTGTATGGATACCGGCAAGCCGCAGAAGCTCGCTTGTCATATCGATATTCCCCGCGGTGCTGCCAACTTCAAGGTGTTTGCCGATGTGGTGAAGAATGTGCCCACAGAGAGCTTCATGCTCGACACCCCGGATGGGAAAGGGGCACTGAATTACTCGTTACGTAAACCGAAGGGGGTGATCGCCGTGATCAGTCCCTGGAACCTGCCTTTGCTGTTGATGACCTGGAAGGTTGGTCCCGCACTGGCATGCGGTAACACGGTGGTGGTCAAGCCGTCGGAAGAGACACCGTTCACCACCGCCCTGCTGGGGGAGGTGATGAACCAGGTTGGAATACCCAAGGGAGTCTACAACGTGGTGCACGGCTTCGGCCCGAATTCGGCGGGGGAGTTTCTCACCCGGCACAAAGGGGTGGATGGGATCACCTTCACCGGTGAGACAGGTACCGGTGCTGCGATCATGAAAGCGGCCGCAGACGATATCACCGATATCTCCTTCGAACTTGGAGGCAAGAACCCGGCCCTGGTGTTTGCCGACTGCGATCTGGAGAAGGCCATCGAAGGGACCCTGCGCTCAGCATTCGCCAATTGTGGTCAGGTGTGCCTTGGTACTGAGCGGGTCTATGTGGAACGTCCAATCTATGAGGAATTCGTCAATCGCCTCAAGGCTGGTGCCGAGTCTTTGAAATTGGGTAGATGGGATGATCCTGAGACAGACATGGGGCCGCTGATCAGTCAGGAGCATCGGGACAAGGTTCTCTCCTACTACCGTAAAGCGGAGCAGGAGGGCGCTACTGTCATCACCGGTGGCAGCACACCCAATATGCCGGACAGCCTGTCCGGCGGCTGCTGGGTGCAACCCACTATCTGGACCGATCTGCCCGACGATGCCAGCTGTGTTCGAGAAGAGATATTCGGCCCCTGCTGTCACATCCGTCCCTTCGACAGCGAGGAGGAGGTGATCGACCTGGCCAACGATACCGAGTATGGGTTGGCGACGGCGATCTGGACCGAGAACAGTTCGCGGGCACACCGGGTTGCAGCCCAGACGGATGCGGGTATCGCCTGGGTCAACTCCTGGTTCCTGCGTGACCTGCGCACCCCCTTTGGAGGCGCCAAGCAGTCGGGTATCGGTCGCGAGGGTGGTGTCCACTCCCTCGAGTTCTATACCGAACTCAAGAACGTTTGTATCAAGCTTTGAGGAGTCATCGATGCTGAACGAACAACGCATCCACGCACTGGGGGACGAACTCTTCGATGCCCTCAGCCAACGCCGCATGGTCGAACCGCTGACAGAACGGGAACCTGGGATCACCATCGAAGACGCCTACCACATCTCCCTGCGCATGGTGAACCGCCGGGTCGAGGCGGGGGAGAGCATCATCGGCAAGAAGATCGGTGTCACCTCCAAGGCGGTGCAGAACATGCTCAACGTGCACCAGCCCGATTTCGGTTATCTGACCGACAGCATGGTCTTCGGTAACGGCGACGAGATGTCGGTAAGCGAGCTGCTGATCCAGCCCCGGGCGGAGGGGGAGATCGCCTTCATGCTGAAACGCGACCTGTTCGGTCCCGGTGTCAGCAACGCGGATGTATTGCGCGCCACCGAGGCGGTGATTCCCTGCTTCGAGATCGTCGACTCCCGCATTCGCGACTGGAAGATCAAGATCCAGGACACGGTGGCGGACAACGCCTCCTGCGGCCTCTTCGTGCTGGGTGACAACGCGGTGGATCCGCGCAAGGTCGACCTGGCCACCGCCGGCATGGTGGTGGAGAAGAACGGCGAGCTGCTCTCCACCGGCGCCGGTGCCGCCGCCCTGGGATCGCCGGTCAACTGCGTGGCCTGGCTGGCCAACACCCTGGGCCGTTTCGGTATTCCTTTGAAGGCCGGTGAGGTGATCCTCTCCGGTTCCCTGGTACCCCTGGAGCCGATCCAGGCGGGGGACAGCATGCGTGTGGACATCGGCGGTATCGGTTCCGCTTCGGTTCGCTTCACCTGATTCCCGGGAGACCTGTCATGAGTCGACTCGATCCACTGCCCATCGATCTGCATGCCGCATTGTCGGAGCGATTCGCGTTCTTTGAAAAGACCCTGGGCTTCGTGCCCAACAGCCTGCTCACCATGCAGCGCAAGCCGAAGCTGGTGGACGCCTTCATCCAGTTCAGCGCCGCGGTCTACGACCCGGATGGAGAGGTGGACCTGGGTTTCAAGCGGCTGGTGGCCCATGTCGCCAGCAGCGCCGCCGGCTGTCAGTACTGCAAGGCCCACACCGCGGTCAGCGCCAAGCGCCACGGCATCCCGGTGGAGAAGCTGGAGGATGTCTGGAACTACCGCAGCAGCGAGCACTACAGCGAGGCGGAGCGGGTGGCCCTCGATTTCGCCCTCGCCGCCGCCTCCCAGCCCAACGATGTAACTGACGAGCTGTTCCAGTCCCTGAAGGCCCACTGGAGCGAGGAGGCCATCGTCGAGATGCTGGCGGTGATCGGACTGTTTGGATTCTTCAACCGCTGGAACGACAGCCTGGCCACGCCGCTGGAGGCGGAGCCCCTGGAGACGGCAGAGGAACATCTGTCCAAGAGCGGCTGGCAGGCCGGTAAACATTTGAGTTAGGTCGATCTATTCGCCCTGAAAGTAACGAGGACTGAAGCTATGAGCAAAATCAACGCAGCCCTGATCGGTTCCGGCAACATCGGTACCGATCTGCTCTACAAGGCGTTGCGCAGCGACTGGATCAACCCGGTCTGGATGGTCGGTATCGACCCCGACTCCGAGGGGCTTGAACGGGCCCGCAAGCTGGGCCTGAAGACCACCCACGAGGGTGTCGACGGCCTGGTGCCCCATATGCGCGAAGACAATGTGCAGATCTGTTTCGACGCCACCTCGGCCTACGTGCACGGAGAGAACGACCGCAAGGTGCAGGAGCAGGGTTCGATCATGATCGACCTCACCCCCGCCGCCATCGGTCCCTTCTGCGTACCGCCGGTGAATCTGAAAGATCACGTGGGCAAGCGCGAGCTGAACGTCAACATGGTCACCTGCGGCGGCCAGGCCACCATCCCCATGGTGGCGGCGGTGAGTCGGGTGCAGCCTGTGGCCTACGGCGAGATCGTCGCCACCGTCTCCTCCCGGTCCGCCGGTCCCGGCACCCGCAAGAACATCGATGAGTTTACCCAGACCACCGCCGGCGCGGTGGAGAAGGTGGGCGGCGCCAGGAAGGGCAAGGCGATCATCATCCTCAACCCGGCGGAACCGCCGCTGATGATGCGCGACACCGTTCACTGCATCACCGAGGACGAGCCGGATCAGGCCGCCATCACCCAGTCGATCCACGACATGATCGCCGAGGTGCAGAAATACGTGCCCGGCTACCGGCTGAAGAACGGCCCGGTGTTCGACGGCAACCGGGTCTCGGTCTTCATGGAGGTGGAGGGCCTGGGCGACTACCTGCCCAAGTACGCCGGTAACCTGGACATCATGACCGCCGCCGGTCTGCGTACCGCGGAGATGTTCGCGGAAGAGATTCTTAACGGCAGCCTGGTATTGGCGCCTGAAAAGGCCACCGCCTGAGGTAACAAGCGATGAACCTGAACGGAAAGAAAATCACCATCCACGACATGAGCCTGCGTGACGGCATGCATGCCAAGCGCCACCAGATAACCCTGGATCAGATGGTCGCCGTCGCCTCCGCCCTGGATGATGCCGGGGTGCCGATGATCGAAGTGACCCACGGCGACGGCCTGGCCGGCGCCTCGGTCAACTACGGCTTCCCCGCCCACACCGACGAGGAGTATCTGCGCGCGGTACGGCCCCATGTAAAGAAGGCCAAGATCTCCGCCCTGCTGCTGCCGGGTATCGGCACCGTGCCGGAGCTGGAGATGGCCGCCGACTGCGGTGTGGATACCATCCGTGTCGCCACCCACTGTACCGAGGCGGATGTCTCGGAGCAGCACATCAAGAAGTCCTGTGAGCTGGGGCTGGATACGGTCGGCTTTCTCATGATGTCCCACATGGTGGGGCCCGAGAAGCTGATCGAACAGGCCAGGCTGATGCAGGGCTACGGCGCCAACTGCATCTATGTCACCGACTCCGCCGGCTACATGCTGCCGGAGGATGTCACCAGTCGACTCAGCGCGGTGCGCGAGGCCCTGGACCCGGCCACCGAGCTGGGCTTCCACGGTCACCACAACCTCTCCCTCGGCGTTATCAATTCTCTCGCCGCTGTCGAAGCAGGGGCCAACCGCATCGACGGCTCCGCCGCCGGTATGGGCGCCGGTGCCGGCAACACCCCGCTGGAGGTTTTTGTCGCCGTGGCCGAGCGCATGGGCGTGGAGACCGGGGCCGACCTGTTCAAGCTGATGGACGTGGCCGAGGACCTGATCGTGCCCATGCTCGACCAGCCCATTCGCGTCGATCGCGACGCCCTCACCCTTGGCTACGCCGGGGTCTACTCCTCCTTCCTGCTCTTTGCCAAGCGGGCCCAGCAGCGCTACGGCGTCTCCTCCCGGGACGTGCTGGTGGAGCTGGGCAAGCGCGGCATGATCGGCGGCCAGGAGGACATGATCGAAGACGTGGCCATGGAGATGGCCAAGGCCCAGAACAAGCTGGGGGAGACTGCCTGATGAGTACCCTGAGCAACGAGATCATCGAAGAGCTGGCCGAGTATCTCGAAGACTGCGAGCTGCAGGCGAAGGAGGCGACCAAGATCACCGATCGCTTCCCCGATATGGACTTCGACGACGCCTACGACATCCAGTTCGCGATTCGTCGTCGCAAGCTGGAGCGGGGCAATCTGATCAGCGGCCTCAAGGTGGGACTCACCTCCCGGGCGAAGATGAAGCAGATGGGAGTGGAGACGCCCATCTACGGCTTTCTCGCCGACTACTTCGACCGCCCGGACGGCGGCGAGATCGAGACCGATCAGCTGATCCATCCCAAGGTGGAGGCGGAGCTCGCCTTCGTCACCAAGGCCCCCCTGAAGGGCCCTGGCTGTCACATCGGCAATGTGCTGGCGGCGACTGACTTCGTTATCCCGGCGGTGGAGATCATCGATTCCCGCTACGAGAACTTTCGTTTCGATCTGGCCAGCGTCATCGCCGACAACGCCTCTTCCTCCCGCTATGTGCTGGGTGGCCAGATGGCCGCGCCCGCTGACGTCGACATGCGCACCCTCGGCGTGGTGATGGAGAAGAACGGTCAGGTGGTGGAGCTGGGAGCCGGCGCCGCGGTGCTGGGCCATCCGGCTGCCAGCGTGGCCCTGCTGGCCAACATGCTGGGCGAGCGGGACGAGGAGATTCCCGCCGGCACCCTGATCCTCACCGGCGGCATCACTGCCGCGGTGGCCATGGAGAAGGGTGATTGCCTCAACGTGCGCTACCAGGGACTGGGCAGCGTGGGGATGCGCTTTGTTTGAGGAGGGAGAGGGGGGAAAAGACATAACCCCTGGACTAGCTGAAGACCTGTCCGGGAGAAAACGAAAAGACGCCAGAGGCGTCTATGAACCACTGACCGTACCTGGGGCCAGCCTGGCCCTTTGATCGGTGGGAGGATGAGGAAGATGAGAAAAGATTGTCGATTGAGGCTGGGCAGGAGACTCGGTGTCGCTGTCTGGCTCGTGATTGGCGGCATTCTGGCCGGCTGCGAGGCGCCACTCGACCTGAGCCTGGTGGAGCGGGAGATCGAAAAACCGATCTACCGCTTCGACCAGTTGAAAGCGGCGGCATCGAATCACCGGCGCATAATAGCGGTGGGGGATTACGGTACCGTGCTCACCAGTCTGGACAAGGGAGAGACCTGGCAGCGTACCCAACTCCCCAGCCAATCCTCGTTGATCGCTGTGGCCAGTTGCGAAGATGGCAGTTTCGCCGCCATCGATACGCTACGCAAGGTGTGGCTCTCCGATGCCCAGGGCGACGACTGGCGGGCGGTGCAACTGGAGACCATGGAGAGTCCCATGGCGATCAGTTGCGATCCCCGGGGAAGGTTCTGGATTGCCGCCAGTTTCAGTACCCTGATCCACAGTGACGAAACCCAGGGTAACTGGCAGGAGATATCACAGCAGGAGGATATGCAGTTCACCTCTATCCAGTGGGTCGATAGGGAGCGCGCCGTGGTCACCGGTGAATTCGGATCACTCTTCTTCACCGAGGATGGGGGAGAGAGTTGGCAGCGTGGCAACGATATCCCCAACGAGTTCTATCCCATGGCGGCCTGGTTCCCCAGCCTCGACCAGGGATGGGTCGCGGGACTCAGCGGCACCATCCTGCATACCCGGGACCGGGGCGAGACCTGGCAGCGTCAGGCATCGGTCAGCACTGCCCCAATCTATAACCTGATTCCCCAGGGTGACCGGCTCTACGCCACCGGCGACAACGGTACCCTGCTGCAGCTGGCGGGTGACCGCTGGGTGCGGGTACCCGAGGCGCCGCGCCTCTTCTCCTACCTCATCACCGCCATACCCCAGGGCGATGAACGGCTGCTGGTGATGGGGGGACGCGGAACCATCAGTCCCATAGAAACAGCATCTGCGGGAGATACCCAATGACCATCCACGCCTTCTCCCACTGGCTGAAAAACATCGACGATCTGGTGTTCCGCTATCCCAAGGTCTTTCTTGTGCTTATCGCGGCGTTGACCCTGTTTTTCGCCTTCCAGGTACCCAAGGTACAGATGTACTCGGATTTTTCTGATCTGTTGCCCCAGGAGCATGAGTACATCAAGCTGCACAACTCCATTCGCGACACCTTTGGTGGCGCCAACAACGTGGTGATGGCGATCGTGGTGGAAAAGGGCGACATCTTCACCCAGGAGACCCTGGCCCGTATCCACCGTATCACCCAGGCGGTGGATAATGTGAGTGGCATCAATCACAACCTGCTGGCGAGTCTGACCCATCGCACCTCGCGCAAGGTCTGGCTCACCGATACCGGCGACGTCAACTCCCAGCCCTACTACGATCCACTCAAGACCGACTGGACGAGTGAGGAGCTGAACAAGCTGCGCGACGACGTGATGAGCAACCCCAGGGTCTTCGGCCTGCTGGTCTCTCCCGATCTCAAGGCGGCGCTGATCAAGGCCCAGTTCAACGAGGGGCAGCTGAACTATGCTGAAATCTTTGGTCAGCTGCAACAGATTCGGGCGACTGAAGGGGCCGAGGACGTGGCGATCTATGCCACCGGACAACCCATGCTCTGGGGCTGGGTCTACAGTTACCTGGATCAGCTGTTCCTGATCTTCACCACCACGGTGGGGATCATGCTGTTCCTGTTGATCATCTATTTCCGTCGGGCCTACGGCATTCTCCTGCCCATGTTCGGTATCACCATCTCGGCAATCTGGGGCCTAGGTATCCTGTCACTGCTCGATTACAACCTGGACCCCCTGACCCTGGTGATCCCGTTTCTCATCTCGGCGCGGGCCATGTCCCATGCCATTCAGTTGGTGCAGCGCTTTTATGGCGAGTTGGAAGAGGTGGATGACTCCCGGGAAGCGGCCCACCGTACCTTCGATTCACTCTTCCGGCCTGGCAGTCTGGGGATCGTGTCGGACGCCATAGGATTGCTGCTGATTGCCCTCGGATCGGTACCGATCAATGTGAAACTGGGTATCTATGCATCCCTGTGGGCGGTCTGCGTGGTGTTCACTGTTCTGATAGCCGTGCCGTTGATACTCTCCCTGCTGCCAAAGCCAAAAAAGGCCGCCAAGCGGCCAGCGGCGGAGGACGCCCTGTTTGGCAAGGTAGCGGCCCTGGTCGCCAACCGCCAGGGGGGTATTATCGTGCTGGGCATTGCCGGTCTGATCCTGCTGGTAGGGGCTCAGCTCAGCAGCCGGGTGCAGATCGGCGAGTCGGAGCCCGGTTCGCCAATTCTCTATCTGGATCACGACTACAATCTGTCGTCGAAGGCGATCAACGAGCGTTTTCCAGGATCAGAAGAGCTCTACATCGTCGCCAGAACGGATAACAACGGCGGGATGAAACGTCCTGATGTGCTGCAGGCCATCGAGGCCTTTCAAAACCATATGTTGCTCGATCCGGAACTCGGGGGCGCCAAGGCGGTACCCGATCTGGTCAAGCAGGTGAACCGGATTTTTCACTCCGACGATCCCCGCTGGGCGATTATTCCTGACACCGAGGCCTATGTGGGTGGTCTGATGTTCGCCTACATGGCGTCCAGCCCGGTACCCGGTGCACTCAAGGAGTTTGTCGATACCGACGACCGGGTGGCGAACATAGTCTTCTTCTACAAGGACCATCAGGCGAAGACCATTCGGCGTGCGATCCATCGTGCCAAGGAGTGGATCAACGACCCGGCCAATCAGGTGGAGGGACTGCATATCGAGCTGGCCGGCGGTCTGGTCGGCGTCACCGCCGCCATGAACGAGTCGGCATACGAAAGCAATATGCTGATCATTCCCCTGGTGCTTGCCCTGATCTTCATCTTCGTAACCTGGTTCTATATGTCACTGCATGCCGGGTTCATCATGTTCCTGGCGATGGTGTTCTGCACCGTTTCGACCTATGCCTATATGGGACTCGCGGCAATCGGTATCAATGTGAATACGGTGCCGATTATCGCTGTGGGCATAGGTGTCGGCATCGATTACTCCATCTACATCATGGACCGGATCAGGGAGGAGACCGCCAAGGCCTCCGGCGATCTGCAGCATGCCGTGTTACGCGCCATCGCCACCACCGGCAAGGCAATCGGTTTTACCGCCGCCTGCCTGATCGGCGGTGTGATCATGTGGGTCTTCCTGTCGGATCTGCGTTTTCAGGCGGATGCAGCCCTGTTGCTGGTGGTGATGTTGATCCTCAACGCCCTGGCGGCAACCTTTATCGTGCCCTCCTGGGTGATGATCTTTCGCCCCAGCTTCATCGGCAGCGCCCACTACGATGAGGACGGTGTGCTGTATGCGGAGAAAGCAACAGCATGAAATGCGGTTTTGAGTTTTGAGCTATGCGGGTATCAGTGGTCATGAACATTCGGATTCAAAACTGATAAATCAGAACTCAGCTGCCTGGAATCTTGGTAATTGGCCGGAACTCATTTCCGGCCTTTTTTTTGGTCTTGAATAATTATCGAAATAATCACCAATCATCATATGATAAAAGAAAATATCGATATTTTTACTATATCGGTAACCCGCCTCTTAAGTGGTTTATAAATATCAATATATTCAATGACTTAAAACTTGGCATGCCAGCTGCATAGTTAGTTCTGCATACATTAATTACGTTGTGGGAGGAGGCTAGGATGTTCCTAGATAGCAAGAAACAACAACCGGGAAGGAAGCATCCGGTCATTCAAGCAGCCCTGTTGCCTGCCGTCATTGCCGCCTGTTTCAGTGGTGGTCAGGCGCTGGCCTACACCTCTGAGGACGGCACGCTGCAGATCAACGGATTTGTTGAAAACGCTACTTATACGCGCCGCCATGTGGGTTTGAGCAAGATGCGCAATACGGTTCAGATCGAGGGTTCCAAGGATTACGGCGCCAAAGGCCCATTTTCCAACCTCAGTTTCGTCGGTACCTTTCGTGCGAGCTACGATGCGGTCTACGATCTCAATGACGATCAGTTCGGCAGCGAGGCTGGCGGCGAGATCGGAATGGAATCGATCGGTGGTTCAGGTACCAGTGCATGGGGCGCTTCTGATGTCTCAACGGGGGTATTGGGCTTCGGCTTCGACACCACCGAGAATCCCAATCAGGGTTTGGACAATCTTGGCAGTGCGATACACGATACAGAGGGTGGCGTCGGCATGGGTGTCCCGGTACGGCCCTGTGACGTGGATTCCCGAGGCTGTATCGATGACTATCTCGACTACGATGAGAGCGATCTGAAGTATCCGGAATTCAATGATCGACTCGACTTCCTGCGGGAGGCCTACATCGATGCCACCATGCCGACCGATAGTGGCGCCACCTGGAACTTCCGTTTTGGCCGGCAGCAGGTGGTCTGGGGACGTACCGATCTGTTTCGCGTGCTGGATGTGATCAATCCTGTCGATTATTCACGCCACAACATCTACGACGAGCTGGAGGATATCCGCATACCCATGTGGATGGCCACCGGTGAGTATCGGATGGGTGCCACCGAAACTTTTGATGACCTGAACATGCAGTTTGTCTGGAACTTAGAAAAGTTCCGTCCCAACAATCTGGGTCAGGGCGGCACACCCTATGCGATTCTCGATGCGGGTAGTTTCTTCCGCGCCATGAAGAACTGCTGGGATAACGGCTGCTCGGTGGCGAATTTTGCCGGCGGCGCCCTCTCCACCGATTTTCCCGAGCACGTCATCGGTATCCGCGATGTGCACCTGCCCGACTGGTCCATAAGCAATTCCCAGTTCGGCGTCAAACTGGAGGGTGACTATCAGGGTTTGGGCTTCTCGCTGAACGCCCTCACCTACCGTTCCCAACTACCCTCCCTGCGTGGGGTGGTGGACACGGCGGATAATCCTTTCACTACCGATATCGAGTCCCAGAGCTACGATTATCTGATCGCTTTCGATATGCACTTCCCCCGGGTCAATCTTCTCGGCGGATCGCTTGATTTCTATGTGGATGACATCAAGTCCGTGTTTCGTGTCGAGGCGGCCTATACCGAGGGTGAGGAGTTTGCCAATACCCTGCGTCCGGAGCTCTATTCAGATTCTGACGTATTCCGGTATGTGATCGGTTGGGACCGTCCGACCTTCATTCCCTTTCTTAACGAGCGACGTGCCTTCCTGCTCTCCGCCCAGCTGTTTGGTGAATACCTGGTCGATCATGAGCGAGATACGGTCAACGGTATCGAAGTGGGTATCCCCAATTGGGAGATCAACCATGTTGGCACCTTCCTGATAAAGGGCTGGTTCAAGAACGACCGGGTGAGTCCGCAGGTGATTATGGCGCATGATTTCAAGGCCCACGCCAGCGTAATCGCGCCCTCTGTCGACTGGTTGATCAGTGACAATCTGCGTCTCACTGTCGGTGCCAATGTCAAGGTGGGTGATGGTGCCCAGGAGTTCGACGATTGTCGCGCCTGTAACCCCTTTCCCCCGTTTACCGGAACCGGCAGTCCGGGTGATCTGAGTCTGCGCAACCTGGCCGGATACGAGCCCCTAGGTCGTTTTCGATCCGGGCCTATCGGAATGGCCCAGGCAGAGGATGAGTTTCAAGTCACCCTGCGTTACCGCTTCTAAGTATTGTTATGGAGGTTATAAACATGCGTTTGCTTAAATCAACGCTGACGGCGGGACTGGTATTAGCCGCCACGCTGCCTGTGCAGGCCGCGACCAATGAAGATGTGGAGATGAGTTTCTACCCCTACAAGGGTGGTGTACCGACCCATGATGGGTTGAAAGCGGGTCTGGTTATCGATCAGTCGAATGTGGAGCAGTTCAAGGCTGTCATCGATCCAGCCATGTTCGAGTTCGTCACTCAGGGATGGACAAAGATAACAGTGGGTGAGACCACTTCGTTCGATCTGCATCCCAACTATGTACAGGCCACCAGAGACGGCCTGGGAAAGGTGAAGCTGGGTGAGAAATCAGGTGAGATCGAGGGCTTCATTGCCGGACGCCCGTTTCCCGAAGAACCCTCGCTGGACGACCCGCGGGCGGGAGAGAAGCTCGCCTGGAACTACAAGTACGGCTACAACTGGGGCGATAATGCCGCGATCTATCCGTTTTACTGGAAATACAAGGATATGAACTCCGGCAAGTTGGAGAGAACCATCAAGTTCAATTTCCATTTCCTTAACTATATGCATCGTGTCAATCAGGAGCCGTTACCGGAGATCTCACCCAATCCTTCAAAGCTGTTCCGCGCCATTTATGTGCAGGCGCTGGAACCGTTTGACGTCAAGGATACCCAGTTGTTGATCCATCGCTATGAGGATGATCTCAAGCGTGACAACGCCTGGCTCTATCTCGGCTTTCAACGGCGGGTACGCCGTCTCGCATCGGGGCAGGTGACAGATGCGTTTCTCGGATCCGATGTGATGATCGAGGACTTCGAGGGGTACAACGGCCGTATCAACGATATGGAGTGGAACTTCAAGGGGGCTAAAAACATCCTGGTTCCCTTTTACAATCACAACAGCCTGAAGCTTTCCGAGGAGCACAAGGAGTCAGACGGCTATCAGTTTGTCGAGATGGGTGACAAGGGTAACTGTTTTCCGCAGATTACCTGGCAGTTGCGCAAGGTCTATGAACTGGAGAACAAGCCGCGGGATCCCAATCACCCGATCAGCAAGCGAGTGCATTATATCGATGCACAGACCTTCACCATCCCGCGTACCCTGACCTATGACCGCAAGGGTGATCTGTGGAAGAGCTGGCAGATCGGGCAGGCGCATCCGGATCACCACCTGCCGAAAAACAAGGGAACCGGTGTGGCTATCGATGACTCCTTCACCATGATCGATGTGCAGGCCATGCACTGCACGACAGGTCAGTTCAAGGGTCAAGTCGATCCTGCATTGAATCCGGCGAATAAATTTACCGTACAGAATCTCAGAGCTTCCGGTCGTTGATACCGTGCCCTTGCCCGGCGCATCAGCGCCGGGCATTTTTTATCTCAGACACATAGCGTGAAGCATGATCACCGAACCAGCCGACGTCTATCTCTATTTCAACTTCCGCAGTCCCTACTGCTATCTGGCAAGTAAAACCATCTGGCGTATCTTTGATGGCTATCGTACCAATCTGATATGGCGTCCATTGGGTGGCTGGGATGGGCGTTCGCCACCGGAGGTGGCGGTTAAGCGGCTCCCGATCGCGCGCCAGGATATGGCGCGCTTCGCCAGGCGCCTGGGTATCCCCGTCAATCCCCCGCCGAAAACCACTGATCCAACTCTGGCCGGAGCGGGCTCTCTGTTGGCGGAGGAGAAGGGATTGCTGCGCCCGTACATTGTCGAGGTGATGCGCAAGGAGTGGGCCGAGGGTAAGGATATCGGTGAGCTCGAAGTGTTACTCGATGTGGGCAGCGAGATCGGATTGGATCGGGATGAGTTGGCCGATGCGGCCCAGGACCCTGTGCGTCAAGCCACATTGGCGCAAAACTGGAGCGAGGCCGAGGAGAAGGGGGCGGTTGGAGTGCCCACCTTCATTTGCGAAGATCAGATCTTCTGGGGGCAGGATCGTATCGAGTTTGTCATGGAATACCTGCAGGAGAGGAGATTGTCCCGAATATGAACGGGGAAGTCAGGCTCTACGACAAACCTGAATGCCCCTTCTGCTGGCGGGTACGCATGGCGTTGCAACGTTGTGGTGTGGAGTATCAACCTTACCCATATGACGATCCGGCGCATCTGCAGAGTTGGCGGAAATTTGCCCCCGCTAACACTGTGCCTGTGCTCATGATCGATGAAATCGTCATCACCGAGTCAGGGGTAATGCTTGAATACCTGAACGATAGTTATGGCGATCTGTTACCCGCCTCGGCAAGGGAACGCGCCCTGGCCCGGGGAGTTGCTCACTATGCAGACACACAGGTTGGCGGGGCAGTGCGCAAGCTGGTTTTTGAACGCCGGCAGCGTCAACCGAGAGAGTGGGATCAGGAGATCATAGCCGAGGCCATGCAGGAGTGGCATCTGGCCTTGCCAAGGCTGGAGAAGGCCTTGTTGGAGTCAGATTATTTTGTAGCGCATGCCGGTATCCCCGATTATGTCCTGGCCAGCCGATTCGGTCTGGCCATGGCCTATGGTATGCCTCCACCGCAAACACCCTTGCTCGCCGATTGGTTCGATCGGATGGCCAAGCGGAGTGAATTCCTGGATACTTCGCCGGGCGTGGTGAGTGAAGCGCTGCGCCGAGGTTGGCAGATCTTTGCTTGAGGAGTCGCTCTGATGGAAAAAACCCCAGATCCACCCGTGACGGTGCTCGTTACCCGTCGGCCAAAACCGGGTAAGGAGCAGGCATTCGAGGACTATCTCACTGGTATAACCCAGGCTGCCTTGCAGCATCAAGGGCACATGGGGGCAAATATCTTTCGCCCATCAAGGCCAGGTGGAGAGTATCGGATAGTCTTTAAATTCGATCGACGCAGCAATCTTGAACGCTGGGAAAATTCCACTGAGCGCGAAGAGTGGCGCGCCATAGCCGAAGAGGTCAGCGAGCCCAGGCAGGTAGAGACCATTTCCGGACTCGAGGCCTGGTTCACCCTGCCGACCTGCGCCATGAATGTACATCCGCCGAAATATAAAATGGCCCTGTTGGTCTGGTTGGGTGTGTTCTGCCTGGTGACATTGCTGAGCGGCCTGCTCGGACCGCTGATATCCGAGTTCCCCAGGCTGCTGCAGACATTCATCCTGACAGCACTGGTGGTGGTCTGTCTGACCTATGCTGTGATGCCGCTCTTGACCCGGCTATTCTCTGGCTGGCTCTACCCAAACAAGGATCAGAATTGATCCTCGGCCACACCAAGGCTGCCCGGGGCTTCGACACCTTCGGTGTCGGAGAGGCGTATCTTGAGTGACAGGTTATTGCGCGAGTCAGCATGGGAGAGCGCCTCTTCCATGGAGATCTTACCCTCTTTGTAGAGTTTGTAGAGGGATTGATCGAAGGTCTGCATACCCCGTTCGGTACCCTGTTCCATGACCTCTTTTATGGTGTGAATATCCCCTTTCTGAATCAGTTCTGAGATGTAGGTCGACAGCAGCATGATCTCGACCGCGGGGATGCGCTGGCCGTTGATACCCTTTACCAGACGTTGCGATATGACTGCACGGAGGTTGAGGGAAAGATCCATGTAGAGCTGATGATGGGCTGTGTCGGGAAAGAAGTTGATGATGCGGTCAAGGGCCTGGTTTGAGTTGTTGGCATGCAGGGTCGATAGGCACAGATGGCCGGTTTCCGCGTAGGCGATCGCGTGCTGCATGGTGTGCATTTCACGGATTTCGCCGATCTGTATCACATCCGGCGCCTCGCGCATGGCATTCTTCAGGGCATTTTCATAGGAGAGTGTGTCGAGTCCCACCTCGCGTTGATCGACCACGGATTTTTTATGCGTGTAGAGATATTCGATGGGATCCTCGATGGTTAATATATGCCCGGCAACATTTTGATTGCGGTGCTCGATCATCGCTGCCAGGGTAGTCGATTTACCTGAACCGGTTGCCCCAACCACCAGGATCAATCCGCGGGGTTCCATGATCAGGTCCTTGAGGATAATCGGCAGATTGAGCTTCTCTACGGGGGGGATCACGCCCTTGATATAGCGAATCACCATCGCCGCATCACCCCGCTGTTTATAGACATTGACGCGGAAGCGGCCCAGCTGGTTGACCGAGATAGCCAGATTACACTCGTAAGTGGCTTCGTACTCCTTGATCTGATCGTCGTTCATGATGCCGTAAGCGAGCTTTCTGACCTGTCCGCTTTGCATCGGGGAGGACCCTATCGGGCGGGTTTCACCCTCGGTTTTCAAATGGGGGGCGGCACCGGTGCTGAAAAAGAGATCTGAGCCATTTTTCTGCACCATAAGCTTCAGATAGGGCACGATATCCATTATTTACATTTCCTCGGTTTTTACTTGAATCGCTATCCGATAGCGGGCGATTGTTATCTCTATTCAGCCCTATCTATCGGCAGGTGACCTCAAGAATGTAGTCCGGTAAGAAAAAATACAGGAAAAAAATCTTTATCGTGACTTTCAATACTAGGTGAGATTCGTATTACAGTTATCTATGTCTGAACTGCTAAGCCCATAATCTTTTTGAGGTTGTAGCTATCAGGATTAAATAATCCTGGCTTGTCCAGGTACCGGCTCCGAGCCTGTTGATTTGATTCAGCTCCAGGTAGAAAAAGATACCAGCCAGACAGCCTCCTCCTATCCGGTTTACGTCTAGTGGTTTGAGTCGGTTTTTAGAGATGCCCTACCCGTTATTAGAGGGATAGGGTCGGTGGGAATACTCCCAGGGTCAGGCGACCATCTCCACCATTTCAAAATCGGACTTACTCACCCCGCATTCAGGACACTCCCAATCCTCCGGGATGTCGCCCCATCGGGTGCCGGCGGCAACGCCCTCCTCAGGCATGCCCTCGCTCTCGTCGTAGACAAATCCGCAAACGATACATTGATACTTCTTCATCTCATCTCCCAATCCATAACTGAGTTGTGTAAATGGTTTTCTCAAAGATAGCGTCAGTAACAGCCTGACTCCACCCTTTAAAGATTGGGGAAAGGAGATATGAGGGGTGAAGCATGCCCCCTAATCGTCATATTCAGAGGCGCGTCGGGCGTCGCCAAACACCTTGTCCACGGGATAACGTGCCTCGTTGATGGCTATTTTTCGCTCAACCGCATCGATCAGGTCAATATCCAGGCGTTCTGCGCATCGGATCAGGTAGATCAGGATATCCGCCATTTCCAGGGCAACCTCGTCCTGCTTCTCCTGGGGGAGATTCATACTCTGTTCCGGGGTCAGCCACTGGAAATGTTCGACCAACTCCGCACACTCGGCAATCATCGCCATGGTGAGATTTTTCGGATTATGGAATTGCTCCCAATTGCGGGTTTGGGCGAAGGCCTTTAAGCGGCTGTTCAGGTCATCCAGGCTGTCTTTGGGCATGCTGTTTATTTCGCTGAGGTTAGGGTATGCAACATTTAATACCACATGCCGTTGCGGTGCCAGCGTGGGCGGTAGGGATTGAGTGCAAGCAGAGCGCGTATATCCTGAGTTGTTATCACCCTGTCCGATATGGCGACATCCCTATGGGTTAGCGCCATCAGGCGCGCCACGCGCTCATCGGTAGGTGGGTGGGTACGCAACAGAGAGGGATCGGGGATACGCGGACCGGGGTGGAGCAGCCGCTCGAGTAAACGATGCCGCGGGGGTTCGAGTCTATTCAGGGCGGAGGCCAATCCCATTGGGTCGCCTGTCAGTTTGGCCGCGCCCAGGTCCGCCTCGTATTCCCTACTCCGTGACAGGGCGAGTTGTGCCAATGCACTCAAGGTGGGTGCAACCAGCAACACTAGAATTGGCATCCAAGGCAGGGTCGTCTGGCCGAAGAGCATCAGTGGCAGGTTGATCAGCAACAGCAACTGTCCGATCAAGGAGAGAAGACCGGTGATGCGGCTGGTGAGATCGGCGAATGCCATCAGCCTGGTATCCTGGTTGACCACATGCATCAACTCATGGGCCAGGACACCGGCCAGTTCCCGCCACTGCATGCGACGCAGCAGCCCATCTGAAACGGCAATTGCGGCATTGTTGCGATCGCCTGTGGTAAATGCGTTCATGACATCGGACGGCAGATAATAGATTGCCGGTACCTGTTCCAGGCCGGCACGCTGGGTCAGCTGTGACATGAGTCGGTAGAGGTCAGGGGCTTGACTGGGAGCGAGTCTGCGAGCGCGAAAAAGGCGCATTGCCCATTCCGGCGATGCGACCGGATTGATCTGATATGAAATCACTATCACCAGCGCCATTGCAACAGCCATCGGCAGGCCGCCGAGAAACCAGGCCAGCCAGGCACAAAGGCCTCCCAGACAGATGATCAACAGCAATGATTGCAGGCTGTTTTTTACCTTGTGTTGTTGATAGATGGCCCGTTGCATGGTTGAGATTGCTGGATGTGGCTCCAAAACTGGATCAAAAGGTATGCTGGATCAATGGGTATAGGTTATCACTCAACCTGCGCTGTCGGGAGTTAAACAATTGAGCGGTCTGGTTTGCCAATCTGTGCGACAATCAATGGTTCTGGTTTATCGTTTTAAATGAAGCTGTTGCTCGGGTGGAGTGTGATGCTGGGAATTCATGGATTGCTCACTTGGTTAAGCCATCATGAATACATGATGATGTTGGTGATACTCGTGGTGAGTGTGGCCGGTACACTGGTGTTCGTCGGTAATCTGTTCGCCATCATGTACGCCTTCGGGCAGAACGTCTGGTGGGGGATAGCTGTGTTGTTGATCCCTCTTTTCAGTGTCATCTACTGCGCCCGCAATTGGGACCGGGCAGGATACGCCGGAAAGATGCTCTATGCCGGGCTCGCGGGTGTTGGCCTGACCTATTTCGCGCTACTGGTGATGGTGAAAACCAATCCAATATGACCTATGAGAATCCGTGGCCACAGGGTATTGGCCAGCCTTCCCACTGACTAGCTTGCGGCGATCAACTCAATGGTGTTTTGATCCGGGTCGCGGCAAAACAGCGCCTGTCGCCCGGAACGGCTCAAGGTGTAGTCAATACTCGCCTGATCGAGCTTACTGCGTATGCCATCGAGGTCATCCACCATAAATGCGGTATGGCGGTCACGTCCGCCATGTTCCGGACGCTCGGCGAGGGAATCGGGATTGTTGAGTTCCAGCAGATGGATCTGCAGATCGCCCACCTTCAACCAGGCACCGGGGAAACCCAGATCAGGACGCTTGGGATCGATCTCCAATCCCAATAAATCACGGTAGAATGCCAGTGAACGCCGGGTGTCGGCGACCAGCAGGCTGACATGGTGGAGCTGGATCATCCCGATCTCAGACCCCGAGCCGTGTGCGGGCGCGGGCAATGGCGTTTCGTACCTGGTTGGGGGCGGTGCCTCCGATATGGTCTCGCGCGGCGAGTGAGCCTTCGAGGGTAAGGATGTCGAATACATCCTCCTCGATCTTAGTGGAGAAATCCTGCAGCTCCTGCAGCTTCATTTGCGAGAGATCGCGACCCTCCGCAACACCGAAGGCGACTGCCTTGCCCACCACTTCATGGGCGTCGCGAAAGGGAATCCCCTTGCGCACGAGGTAGTCGGCCAGATCCGTGGCGGTGGCGAATCCCTGCATGGTGGCCTGGCGCATAGCCTGCTTGCGACAGTCGATGGCGGGCACCATATCGGCAAACACCTTCAATGACCCTTTCAGATTGTCGACGCTGTCGAAGAGCGGCTCCTTGTCCTCCTGATTGTCCTTGTTGTAGGCCAGGGGCTGGCTCTTCATCAGGGTCAGCAGTCCTATGAGGTGGCCGAAGATACGCCCGGTCTTGCCCCTGATCAGCTCCGGGACATCCGGGTTCTTCTTCTGCGGCATGATTGAGGAACCGGTGCAGAAGCTGTCGGAGAGTTCGATGAATCCAAACTGGGCGGAAGACCAGATGATCAGCTCCTCGGAGAATCGAGAGAGGTGCATCATCAGGATACTGGCGGCGGCACTGAATTCGATGGCGAAATCCCGGTCCGAGACGGCGTCGAGGGAGTTCTCCGAGGGCCGTGAGAAACCCAGCAGTTCGGCGGTAAGCTGGCGGTCGATGGGGTAGGTGGTGCCGGCCAGTGCCGCAGCGCCCAGGGGCATGACATTGAGCCGCTTGTTGCAGTCGGCCAGGCGCTCCCGGTCACGCTCCAGCATCTCGAACCAGGCCATCATGTGGTGACCGAAGGAGACCGGCTGTGCCGTCTGCAGATGGGTAAACCCGGGTAGTATGGTCTCCACCTCCAGTTCGGCCTTGTCGAGCAAGGCTGTCTGCAAACCCAGGATGGCGTCGCGTATCTGTTCGATCTCATCACGTAGCCAGAGCCGGATGTCAGTGGCAACCTGATCATTGCGGGAGCGGCCGGTATGAAGTTTTTTACCCGCCTCCCCGATAGCCTCGGTGAGGGCGGATTCGATATTCATATGCACATCTTCCAGGGAGACCGACCATGAGAAATCGCCCTGTTCAATGCGGGTGCGGATCTGTTCCAGGCCGTCCACGATGGTGTCACACTCGGCATCGCTCAGGATGCCCTGTCGGGCCAGCATGGTGGCGTGGGCGATGGAGCCTTGAATGTCATATTTGTAGAGTCGCTGGTCAAAGCCCACAGATGCAGTGAATGCCTCCACAAAGGCATCGGTGGGTTCATTGAATCGGCCTGACCAGGGTTTCGTGGTCCCGTGACTGTCGCTCATGTAAGGCTATCCTGAATTTGTAAGCAGGCCGGATTATAACAGGCGCTGGATGAATACAGCAGAGTGAAACACAACCCTATGCAAAACAGCTGACCCCATCACCATGAACCTTTGTTGCCGGGGCGCCACTGGACCTGGGTTGGATGCATGTTTATTCTTAAATGATATCGGTGTCAGCCAATGGTGTTCTGGATTGGATCACGGGTATAGCCAAAATGTATGGATTACAACAGGTTGAAATAGCATGTTTCTGAAATCCGTAGAAATTCGACATATCCGCTCAATCGAGCACATCGTATTGGATTTTCGGGATTCTGCATCCAGGCAAGGCAACCGCAAGTGGACCATCTTCCTGGGTGAAAACGGGACCGGAAAGAGTACGGTCCTGCGCTCGATTGGCTTGGTTCTGGCGGGCAGTGATGCCTTGCCATTCCTGCTCGGTGAACCCGATTCATGGATACGCAACGGCAGTGATCAGGCCTCAATCGCGGCAACCCTGCAGACGGCGCGCAACGAGGAGAGGTGCCTCGAGATACAGTTCAAGCAGGGGATGGATCGTTCCGGGTTTATTGAACACAATCGCAAAGGTCTCGATCAGCTCGATTCGGCGCTTGCCCATACCCAGCGCAGCTACTTTGTGGTTGGCTACGGCGCGCTACGTCGCCTGGCAATGCATGATATGAATATCAGCCGACGAGGCAATGATCCGGAACGGGCACAATCCCTGGCCACCCTGTTCGATCTGGACGCTACCCTGAACCCCTTGCAGTCCTGGGCGATGGGGCTGGAATACCGGGACGGTAAGCGTGGTACACGGATTATCGAGAATGCGATGAACGGCCTGCTGCCGGATGTGAGCTTTAGCCGTATCGATCGCCACAATGGAGATCTGCTGTTCACTACCCCGGATGGTGATGTTCCACTCAGTATGCTGAGTGACGGATACCAGAATGTAGCGGCCTGGATTGGCGATTTGCTGTATCGCATCACTGAATCTTTTGACGATTACAAAAATCCGCTGAAGACCCGTGGGTTGTTGCTGATCGATGAAATCGACGCCCATCTGCATCCGAAGTGGCAACGGCAGTTACGTAAATATATCGAAACTAAATTGCCTGAGTTCCAGATCATTGGAACCACTCATTCAGTACTGACGGCACAGCAGCTCGAAGCAGACGAATGTGTCATTTTAAACCGCAACGAGAAGAGCAATGCGGTCTCCGCGAGAACCTTCCCAGGTGTGCCAGCGGAACTGCAGGCCCATGAATTGCTTGAAATCGGATTCAATGTGGAAACGCTCGACTCAGTGAGACTGAGTAACGACAAGCACAAATATCGATCGTTGTACCGTAAGAAGTCAAAGACGACACGGGACAGGCAGGAACTGCAACGTCTTGCCGAGCAGTTCAGCGTTCTACCGGAGCGGGACCTGTCATTCAGAAATGAAGCCATCATCGAGTCGCAGCAGAAACAGCGGAAGACGATCGAGGATCTTCTTGCTCAGATAGAGGGTATGAAGTCCGGTAAATTGATGCTCAAAAAAAAGACAAAGAAGCGAGTGGTTAAGAAAAAGGCGGTCAAGAAATCGCCGACCAAGAAGAAATCCAGGGCGGTACGCAAGAAAACCCAATAGCACAGCATGATACAACTTAAACGGGATCGCTCATCAAACACAGTCAAGGCCAAGTACCGGAATCCGGCTCGGATCGACAACGGCGTCGATCTTATCAAGGGGTTTCTATCCGGGGAAAACAAGTTTTACAAAGACGGGTTCTGGAAGCTCGCCAAAGATCACCTGAAGAGTGAATCCCACGGAAAGTGTGCATTTTGCGAAACCCCGACAACAGCCGTCTACTTTGGCGACGTAGAACATTTTCGGCCGAAACAGCGTCAGATGTACTGGTGGTTGGCCTACTGCTACGACAACTACCTTTTCTCCTGTCGCATCTGCAACGGTTTCAAGAGCGATCAGTTCCCGCTGCTGGGCAATCAGCTGTCGGCACCGAACATACCGAACAACCCGACAGACACAGAGCTGCGCACGATCAGTCAAGGCATGACCCCCAATCCTTTGGATGATGCGGAGTTGGCGCAGTTTGACCAGGCATGCCTGGACGAGCAGGCGGTATTGCCCAATCCCTACCAGGAGGATCCGTGGGAGCTGTTCAAGTGGGAAGCGATCGAGGGACTTGAGGAAGTGAATATCACCCATCGAACCAATGCGGATAAGCCATTTGTCGAGCCAACCATAGAGATACTCCGACTCAACAGGGATGCACTGCGTGCACAACGCTATCAGACATATGTCCTGCTCAAGGCCTTCAAGGAACTGTTTGAAATCACCACGGGTGACGCCCAGGGAATCGCGGAGAACAGTCTCAAGGAGATGATGGCTGCGGATCGGGAGTATTGCGGCATGGCGCGCTACTTCATTTCCGAGGAGTGGCAACTTGACATTCCGCTTCCCTAACGCTGATTGGATCAGTACTGACCATGCTTGGAAAATCGAGTGGCGCTGCGCAATCGCATATACTACGCGCCATACCTTCGGCGCTGTTGAACAAGCGTGAAGTTTTTTACCCATACAGCCGATAGCTTCATTGGGCCTGGCAGTTTCGCATGTGGGGTTTTTCCTGAATTTATGAGCGGGCCGGATTTCAGCGAGCGGTGGATGAATGCAGCAGAGTGACAGACAACCTGAACGGAAACGACCAGCCGATTCTGATGGAAAGGTGATTTTCATCCCCAATCTCTGTGCCATGCGGCCTGTGTTCGCCGTGGTTGTGATTTGCGAACTGCTCGCCATCCTCCTCTCTTTGGCCATGACAGAAAGGCTGAGCAACTTTTTACCGGTCTTGAGCCTGACCTCGCTGATGGTGCAATGGATTGGGCTGGCCACCGCAGTGCTGACCTGTATGTTGCGTCCGCAACTCATCAGACTGGGTAATTGGCGGGCCGGTTTTAGCGTATTTTTTCTGTTGCTGGGAGTGGCCTGGCTGGTGACCCAAATGGTGATATGGATGAATGACAGCATGGATCTGGGGATGCTTCAGGGGATTCAAACAGACCTGATATGGCGGGTTATGGGTATCAGCGCCATCATCGCTATCCTGGTGCTTCACTACCTCTATCTGCAATACCTGTGGCGGCGCCAGGAGGAGGCTGAGAACAGTGCGCGACTGCAGGCCCTCTACTCCCGCATTCGTCCCCATTTCCTCTTCAACAGCATGAACACCATCGCCAGCCTCACCCGCAGTGATCCGGCGATGGCCGAAGAGGTGGTGGAGGACCTGGCGGACCTGTTCCGGGTCTCCCTTGGCGATGCCAGCCAGCTCTCAAACCTGGGTAAGGAGCTGGATCTGGCGCGCCAGTATCTGAGTATCGAACACTATCGCTTAGGCGAGCGGTTGAATCTGGTATGGGATCTCGATGACCTGCCGGAACAGGCCAGGATCCCGCCCATGATCATACAACCGTTACTGGAGAATGCGGTCTACCATGGTATTGAACCCGCCGCCCAGGGAGGTACGATCACGATTACAGGCCGTTATCGGCGCAATCGGATAAATTTGAGTATTCGTAACACCCTGCCGGAAGCGGATCAGCGAAGCCATCGTGAGGGCAATCAATTGGCGATGGAGAATATTCGTGCACGCCTCGCCGGGGTGTACGATGTGGAGGCGAGTCTGACCGAATCGAACATCGATGGAGATCATCAGGTGAGACTGGCGATTCCACATCCTTGGTGGGATTAGCGTGATCAGGCCAGGGCCTAGGAGGATGGACGTGTGAGAATATTGGTGGTGGATGACGAAGCCCTTGCCCGGCAGCGTCTGGCTGCGTTGATCAAAGAGCTTGGTACTCCCTATCAATTGGTCGGTGAGGCCGCCAATGGGGATGAGGCTCTGCAACTCTACGACGAAACGGGTGCCGACCTGGTGTTGATGGACATACGCATGCCGGGTATGGATGGACTGGAGGCCGCACGACGTCTGGCTGAGAGCGATGAGCCACCGGCGGTGGTCTTTACCACGGCTTATGAGGAGCATGCGCTACAGGCATTTGAATCCTCTGCTCAGGACTATCTGTTGAAGCCGGTACGCCGCGAGAGGTTGCTCACGGCGCTGCAACGTAGCCAGCGACTAACCCGAAGTCAGCTTATTTCCACACCCCCGGATGAACGAGAGGTACCCCAGCTGCATGCCAGCTATCGGGGTGGATTGAGGACTGTACCCCTGGACCAGGTGATCTATCTGCGCGCCGACTCTAAATATGTCATGGCCCGGCATGAGGAGGGTGAGCTGTTGCTCGAGGAGAGCCTGAAAGGCCTGCTCGAGCGCTATGGGGACTGGCTGTTGCGCATCCACCGTAACGCCTTGGTGGTACGTCGTCACCTGTCCGGGCTGGAGAAAGGAGCTGACGGTATCTCAAGGGTGATCCTACGTGGTTGTGAGGAGACACTGGAAGTCAGCCGCCGCCATCTCCCTGAAGTGAGGCGCGTATTGCGGGGAGAGGAGTGACAGAGAGCCGCTCTCAGCGAACTGATATATCCTGGAAGTGGCTAGCCTGGCTGCTAACCTGGATTTGGCTGCAGCAATTCTGCACGGTGTGTTTGGCTGATGATGCCGCTGTCGACCAACCAGAGCAGCCGCAAATCACGCCACTGACAGTGCAGTCCTGTTTTCCCTGCCACGGTCCCCAGGGCCAGAGTGGCTCCCCTGCGATTCCTTCTCTGGCAGGATTACCGCGGGACTATCTGCTCAAGATGATGCGGGCTTTCCGCCATGGAGGCCGTTTCGGCACAGTGATGGGACGCCTGATCCAGGCCTATGATGAAGATGATTTGAACACCATGGCTGACTACTTCAGTCAGCGGCCCTTTACCATTCTTAGGCAGACCACAGACTGGCGCCTCGTTGATCTTGGCAGACGCCTGCATCGTTACTACTGTCGAGATTGTCACGGTGACCCTGAGATGCCGGCTGAAACAGGGGTGCCGCGGCTGCATGGGCGCTGGATGGAGTATCTGCGCTGGACCCTCAGGGACTACCTGGTAGGGATCAATCAGGGGGATGAGGAGATGGCGGATCAGCTATCCCATCTGATGCGTAGGCATGGCGCTAAGGGTGTGGAGGCGCTGTTGCATTATTATGGGAAGGGGAAGTTGTGATTTTTTTCAGCAGCCAGCAGAAAGTTGGTGTATGGCTGGTCGCGGATAATTGCGTGTCTGCCTCGCAGGCTTTAGCATAGGCCCCGATCCATGAGAACCAGAATCAGCCCACAAGCGCTGCGTTGTACCCTATCCGAATTTTGAGGCCCCCCATTCATGTCCCAGACGATAACCATCGCCACCCGAAAATCACCCCTGGCAATGTGGCAGGCCGAGCATGTCGCCGCTGAATTGAAAAAGGCCCATCCGGATCTCCGGGTGGAGTTGATGGGGATGACCACCCAGGGAGACAGGATCCTCGATACCCCGCTGGCGAAGATCGGTGGCAAGGGGTTGTTTATCAAGGAGCTGGAGCAGGGTTTGATCAGTGGCGAGGCGGATATCGCGGTGCACTCCATGAAGGATGTCCCGGTAGAGTTGCCTCAGGGGTTGCACCTGCCGGTGATTATGCAGCGTGAGGACCCGCGGGACGCCTTTGTCTCCAGGGATTTTCAAAACATCGACGCATTACCCCAAGGGGCCTGCGTAGGGACCTCCAGTCTGCGCCGGCAGTGTCAGTTGGCTGAAAAGCGCCCTGACCTGGTGATCAAATCCCTGCGCGGCAATGTGAACACCCGTCTGCGTAAACTCGATGAGGGTGAGTACGATGCCATTATCCTGGCCGCTGCCGGTTTGAAGCGGCTTGGGTTCGAGGATCGGATAACCGCCTTAATAGGCCCCGAACAGAGCCTGCCCGCCATTGGACAGGGCGCGGTGGGTATTGAATGCCGCGTGGATGATCCACGAGTCAACGAACTGATTGCACCCCTGCACGATCCTCAAACCGCCTTATGCGTGGGTGCTGAGCGGGCCATGAACCAGCGTCTGAATGGTGGCTGCCAGGTCCCCATCGCCGGCTATGCCATGCTGGAATCGGGTAATCTCTGGTTGCGGGGCCTGGTGGGTGAGCCCGATGGTAGCCGTATCATCCGCGGCGAAGTCGAGGGTACCACCCAGGAGGCGCAAGCCATGGGAGAGGGTTTGGCGGATCGGCTGTTGGAGTGGGGGGCGGATGCTATCCTGAAGGCGCTCTATGACGCTCACTGAGGGATAGTGATCATCCCAGGCTTCCCCATAGGAGGACCATGTCGGATTTTGATTTTAAAGGCAAGGGTATCCTGGTTACACGGGCCGCTCATCAGGCCATAGGTCTGGCACAGCGGATTCGGGAGAGTCAGGGCAGAGCCATAGGTTTTCCAGCGTTGGAAATCCTTCCCAGCCAACATCCCGACCAGGCACGCAACCTGCTGCGGCAGCCCTGGGATGTGATCATTTTCGTCAGCCCCAATGCGGTCACCCATGCAATGCAACTGTTATCGGACCATAGGCTGGTCGCTACCCTGGGGGCGGTGGGGCAGGCGACTGCAGCAGCGTTGCGTCAGTGCGGGTATAGTATTGATCTGATTCCTGCGGATCGATATGACAGCGAGGGTTTGCTCAAGTTGGCCCCGTTGCAGAGAATGGCCGCTAAAAGGGTATTGATCGTTCGCGGGGAAGGGGGGCGCACCCTGTTGGGGGAGAGCCTCCAGGCGAGAGGTGCTGAAGTAGGTTATGCTGAGGTCTATCGGCGGATCAAGCCCTCAGTCGATCCTACCCCATTGCTGGCGCAATGGCAGGAGCAGGTCGATCTGGTGACTGTCACCAGTGTCGAGGTGATGCATAATCTGAAAACAATGTTGGGAGAACAAGGCTGGCCAATGTTACGCCATACCCCGCTCCTGGTGATTAGCGAACGGATGCATCTTGAGGCGAAGAAAGAGGGGTTCGAGACGATTCTGCTTGCCACAGGTGCCGATGATGATGCGATCTTGGCGGCGATTCAGGACTGGATAGGATGCCCCACCTGATATGCCCGATCGAGTCGAAGGTGGTAGGGTCGTCGTTTCGGGACGAATGTTGGAGTAGTTGAGAGCTAACAGTATATGAGTGAGACAAGCAACGAATCTGGCAATAGCCGGACAGAGGCCGAGGCGGACTTCACAGAGGCCATCGAAGGCGAGGTAGAGCGCATCGATGATGAAGGGGGGAAATCCGCACTTTCCCGTCTACCCATGGTCATCGCCCTGGTGGCACTGCTGGCGGTGGCCGCCGGTCTGGTGCTTGGCTATCGCTATTGGCTCGATATGAAGCAGACCCTGGTATCGCTCAATAGTGTCCTGGACAAGGCCAATCAGGAGCAGTCGCAATTTGCGCAACAGCTGCAGCAGACCCGGCAGCAATTCGAGCAACAGCAACAGGCGATAGCGGCACAAAAGGCAGCCTTGGAGGAACAGGCCGAGAACATCCGCCGCTCACGTGAGACAGCCAAACAGCAGGGTGATCAACTCTACAACTCATTGGCCGAGATACAGACCCGCATGGGGGGCAAGGAGGGGCAGTGGCGGGTGGCCGAGGCCGAATATCTGCTGCGTGTCGCCAACCACCGTTTGAACCTCATGGGTGATCCGGACACTGCCCTGGAGGCGTTAAAATCCGCAGATGAGCGTCTCACTGCAAGTGGTGATCCGGGCTGGTCGGGAGTACGCGAGATGATCGCTGCAGAGATAACTGGATTGACCGCCCTGCCGAAGCTGGACAGTGCGGGGATCAGCGCCGAGTTGACCGCCCTGGCAGCGCGGGTGGAGGCGCTACCCTTGATGGATTCAGGGATGGTCCAGGCGCCCCGATCGGCGCAGCCAGAAACATCCCGGGAGGTTGCCGACAGTGGAGGATTGCAACTGGATAAACTGCTAGACGATTTTTGGCAGGGTTTTAAGTCGATGATGGTGATCCGTCATCACGAGCGTCCTGTAAGCGCCATGCTGCCACCCGAGCAACGCTATTTTCTTATCCAGAATCTACGCCTCAAAATGGAGAATGCAAAGGCGGCGATGGTGGGACGAAACCAGGCCCTGTATGCGGACAACCTGACCAGTGCCCTTGATTGGGTAGATCACTATTTCCAAACCTCGGCCCCTGAGGTGATCGGTTTCAAGTCACAATTGGAGGGGTTGGCGGCAAGGATCATCGCACCTGAGTTGCCCGACATCTCAGGTTCCCTGCGTGCCCTGCAGGAGAGACGTAAAACATTGAACCGGGAGGGACTCCGGTGAGAACCCTGATCGCAGCATTCATTGCGCTGTTGACGGCGGTCGCGATCACCCTCCTGGTGAAACAGGATAACGGCTATATCCTGATCGGTTATGGCAACTGGACCCTGGAAGGCAGCCTGGCCCTGTTTTGCCTAGCCATCTTGCTGCTGTTTCTGCTTGCCTATGTGGCAATCAGGACCCTTTCACGCCTCTGGCAGATGCCGGAACGGGTGGCCGAGTGGCGACGAAAACGCCGTAACCTCAAGGCCAGGCAGGCCCTGACCCGCGGCCTGGTGGAACTCGCCGAAGGGCGCTGGAAGGTCGCGGAGCGGCACCTGACACGCAACGTCAGCCAATCGGAGACCCCCCTGCTCAACTATCTGGCGGCGGCTCGCGCCGCTCAACTACAAGGTGAACATACCCGGAGAGATGACTATCTCCACTTGGCCCACGAGAGTATGCCTTCCGCCGATGTGGCCGTGGGTCTGACCCAGGCTGAGTTGCAGTTGGCTCATCAGCAGTACGAACAAGCGCTTGCGACCTTGATGCATGTGCGATCCTTGTCGCCCAAGCATACATATGTGCTGACCCTGTTGAAAAAACTCTATGAAAACCTTGGTGAATGGAAAAAACTGGAAGAGATGCTGCCGGAGTTGAAGCGCCGCAAGGTAATCAGTGAAGCCGACTACCAGGCGCTGGAGGTTCGTGTCTATCACAAACGCCTGAAACAGGAGTCTTCGACGGTCGATGATATCGTGCGCTACTGGCAGGGCATTCCCAAGGGGATTAAACAGCAGCAGGGAATGTTGTATCAGTACAGTGAACATATGATGGACCTGGAGGCGGGTTCACGGGTTGAGCCCTTGATTGCAGCCTCGCTGCAACGGCAATGGAACAGCGAACTGGTCACCCTCTATGGACAGATCGAACTTGCCAATCCCTCTCACCAGTTGGCGATGGCAGAAGGCTGGCTGAAAGCGCATCAAGAGGATCCAGTGCTGTTATTGACGCTCGCCAGGCTCTCCCTGCAGAACAAATTGTGGGGTAAGGCGCGCAGCTATCTGGAGGCCAGTATCGGCATATCGCCTATCCCGGAGTCCTATCAGCAGCTTGGCCTGTTGTTACAGCGCCTTGGTGAGGACGATGAAGCGCTACGCTGTTTTCGTGCCGGTTTGGCCTTGCTGCATACCGAGCCTCAGCGGGAGTTGCCAAGCATCGGCAGCCGACCGGCATTGGCCAACAAATCCATCATCGATGAAACCCCCAGTAGTGAAACTTTAATCACATCTGTAAGATCCTGATTCGTATTTCATTGGCGAACTCACCCAAAAATATAGAAACAGGGCGTTGTAATTGACTAAAATACATGGTTGAAGGCCGAAGCTTTTTCTTATATACACATACATATAGTAAGGTAATTCAATCTTGCATTGTGTGATCTGCACAAAAGGAGTTGTCAATCAGTAACGCATAACCGGTCATTGTGGGGGCTCGCAAAGCCGTGTACGCCTTTTGGGTAAAAATGATCATCGCTTTCCCATTGTTAGCTGCTCCCATTGCTCATGCGGGTTGGGATTCCGCTGAATTGGAACGCTTAGAAGCGATGAGGCTGAATCCGGACTATGACCGTGGCAAGGCCGTATATGAGATCTGTGCGGTTTGTCATATGCCGGAAGGTTGGGGAACGCCAAACGGCGCCTATCCGCAAATTGCCGGTCAACACCGTTCTGTCGTGATCAAGCAACTGGCCGATATCCGAGCCAAGAATCGCGACAATCCTTCCATGTATCCATTCGCCCTGCCCGAAGAGATCGGCGACGCTCAAGCCATAGCTGATGTGGCCTATTACATCGAAGCGTTGAAGATGACTACCGCTACCGGCAAGGGTGATGGCAGCGATCTTCAACGTGGTGAATCGTTGTTTAAAAAACACTGTATCGACTGCCATGGTGAACAGGGGGAGGGGCAGTTCGATAAGGCCTATCCAGCCATCCATGGACAACACTACAACTATCTCCTGCGTCAGCTGATCTGGATCCAGAACGGCAAGCGGCGCAACGGTAACAAGGAGATGGTTAAAATCATCGAGGCCATGGATACGCGAGACTTCAAAGCGTTATCCGATTATGTATCCAGAATGCTGCCGCTGGCTGAGAAGCGTTCCAAACATACCTGGAATGATCGCAAGTTGCAGGTGAGATGAATAGGCAAAAGATACCTGTCGAGAGCGATGCCGCGGTTGAATTAAACGGATACTCTGAACATAAGGAGTTGATCCTCAGCTTCCTTGCGGTGTTCATTCCCGCATCCCTGTTACTGGCATTTATTTTTTATGCCTTCTCCACCCAGACCGAAGAATATGAGCTGCAAACCACATTGATTCGTGAAGAGGCGGCTTTGAACAGTGCCAGCGAATTGACCTCGTTGCTATTAGAGCAGAAGCTCTCCGATCTGCTGGTAATCGCGGAGGGGGAGATACTCAGAAACTATATCCATGATCCCAACCTGAAGAACTGGATACGTGCCGCGCGTGAGTTTTCCCTCTTTGCAAGACGGAAACCCAAGTATTTTCAGATAAGATACCTTGACAAAAGCGGCATGGAGATGATTCGCATCAACAGCGATGGCACGTCCCAGGAGATCACTCCCCAGAGTCAGATGCAAAACAAGGGGGATCGCTACTACTTCAAGAACGCAATCAAGTTGGAAGTGGGTGAAATCTATATCTCGCCTCTGGATCTGAATATGGAGCGGGGCGAAATCGAGCGGCCGTTTAAACCCACGGTACGCTTTGCCACGCCGGTGGCCGACGGATACGGGGAAAAACAGGGTATAGTGATTATCAACTATACACCGTCTGAGCTGTTGGATCGCATCACCGATATCTTCACAAGCCTACGTGGTGACGCGGTGATGCTTAACAGCCAGGGATTTTGGCTGCATGGTGTGCCGGATGAGCAATTGTGGGGCTTTATGCACGGCAATGATGAAACCTTCGCAAAACAGAATCCCGATGTCTGGTCCATTGCCAATAGTAGCGAGAAAGGCTCATTCTTTGCCGATGATGGTGTTTATATATTCAAGAAAGCCTATCCATTAGTTCGCCAGAGACTTGGAACGCTGGAGAATGTTGATGAATCGATTGTCCCCTCGCCAAACAGAGCCGAGATGAGATACTGGATCTATCTCTCCCATATTTCCAAAAACCTGATCGAAGATCTCACCGCCAAAAGAATGATCGTTGCCACAATTACCTATCTGTTGCTGTTTTTGGTGACCGCGGTGATCAGCGTCTTCTTCGCCAAGAACAGCGTGCAGAAAAAAGCAGCCTTTCGCAAGCTTCAACTCTACGCCACCACCGATGATCTCACCGGTCTCGCAAATAGACGTGAATTGGACAAGGTCGCGCTGCGCGAATATAAGCGCGCAACCCGTTTTTCGAGACATCTCTCGGTATTGATGATAGATCTCGATCATTTCAAAACGGTTAATGACAACTATGGTCACAACACCGGGGACTGGGTGCTGAAGCATGTGGCCGATATCTGCGCAAACGCGATCCGAGGACAGGATTTTCTCGCCCGTTACGGAGGCGAGGAGTTCACTATCCTGCTGCCGGAATCGGAGATCAATAATGCAGCTCTTCTGGCCCAGCGGATCTGTGATGAGGTCGCGGTCAAACCCTATCAGGATGGCACTCAGGTGATTGCAGTCACCATAAGTGTCGGTGTCAGCGACATCGAAGATGGTGATGATAATGTTGACGATCTGATGTATCGGGCAGACAAGGCTTTGTATGAAGCGAAGAAAAGGGGTCGCAACCAGGTAGTGATCTGTAGTGCCGGTATTTTTATCTCGCACCTTGCGATGATCAGCGAGTAAGCTGCTCGGTTCCGTTACCGGCAATTATCTTTAGCGCTTGCGTGCCCGCATGGATGCCTGCCTTGGCGGCGGCATCGAGCAGCTGTTTCGCCTGCAGCGACACTTCCCGATCACCTTCACTTCGTAGGTTTTGCGCCAACAGCCGACCCCGGGCGATATAGAAATCGCTCCAGGGGAGAGGCTCTTCCCGGGTGTATTCCGCCAAGGCATCTGCGTAAAAGAGCATCCTGTCAGGTTCCCGTTTGTGAAGATGGACCTCGATCATGTTTTGATAAAAGTGCAGGTAGTTGTGGCTGAGGCTGCCTTGATCCAGGTAGCGCTGCCCTTCATGGATCGCATCTTGGCGCTGTTTCTCGTCCCGGGTCACCCGTGCCAGTACACCAAGGATAAAAGGCGCGGTGTGGGTTGGAACGGAATCGAGGGCAGCCCGATAGGCGCGTTGCAGGTAGTCGATACCCTCTTCCAGGTTTCCCAACAACACCTTGGCCTCACCGATGGTGGCAAGGTTATCGCCATAAAAACGACTGGCCCTGAGTTGTTGCGCCAGTGTCAGTCCCAATTGGCCGTATCGTTCCGCCGCGTCGATATCATCTGTGAAGAGCAGTACCAGACCAAGGTTCATATAGGCCGCCATCTCGGCCCGCAAGTTGCCGTATTCTGCGGCGAGCCTGCCTGCTTCATGCAGGGTCTGCAGGGCATCCGGGATCGAGCTGGCATATAGCTGGGTCAAGCCATACATGGAGAGGTTGCCGACCTCCTGGGGCAACCGCTGTTCCCCCTTTGCCAGCGCCAGGCAGCGTTGGAAATGGCGTTGCGCCGTGACTATTTGTCCCTTGGCATAGTAGGCATCCGCCAATCCTGCCTGGACGCGAATCTCGAGCAGCGGATTGTCGGATTGTCTGGATTGGGATTCAGCCACCCTGTGTGCTTGCAGGCACTCATCGGTGCGTGCCAGGGCGAACAGGATATCCCCGCGTCGATAGTGTAGTTCGGTGAGTATGGCGCTGTCTTCACTGGTCTCCGCCAATGGGGTGGCATGCTCCAGGATATCCAGGGCCTGATCCAGATTATCCTGGACCGTCAGGCCGGTGGCCTGCCCGATCATTGCGCGACAACGGAGAGTTGCATCATCTGCTGAATCCGCGGCAGCGGCAAATGCCTGGATGGCGGACGATATGGCACCCGCATGTATCAATAGATCCCCTTGCAGGCAGTTCAGTTGAGCGCCCAACTTCTCTGTTTGCGCAATTTCAGCGCCACGCCTGGCCAGTGATTTCGCCTGGTCGAAGTCAAGCATCTGAATAGCCGATTGAGCTGCCCCGAGATAGGCCTCCGCCGCGGCCTCATTCCCGCCAAGGTCCAGATGCCTGGCATAAAGGGCCGCATCACGCTGTTCATACCAGGCGGCGGCTTTGATATGCAGGGCACGTCTATGAGAAGCCAAGAGTGAATCGTATATGGCATCCCGCAGCAGGGCATGGACAAACAGATAACCTTCTCCTTCCGGTTGCAGCAGGCGTTGCTTGAGCAGCGCGTCGGGTCGATAGTCTTGGTTGTCGAGGAGGTGATCCAAGGCATCCAGTTTGAAACGCTGACCCAGCACAGCCGCAGCCTGAACCGCCTGCCTGTCCTTTGCGGTCAGCAGATCGAGCCTCGACATTACCAGACTGCGGATCGAGTCCGGTACGTTCTCCCCGGGGTCTTTACTGCCGAGCAGCAGCTGTTCGAGAAAGAATGGGTTACCACCCGAACGCTCGATGCATCTGGAGACGAATCTTTGCTCCTGGTCGCTGATCTGATGCGCCAGATTCTGCGCATCTTCCCTTGGCAGCGGACTCAGGTCGAGGGTGGTTAAGGGTGCCCCATGCATGGCGCTGCGCCAGGCGGGATCGAGGGGTTCACCTTCGACCCGTGAGGTGATGATCAACAGGGCTGCATAGCGGCTGACGACATCGGCAAGCCCGGCGATATGGGCGAGGGTCGTCTGATCCGCCCAATGAATATCCTCCACGATCAATAGGCGTGGCGCCGTCCGGGTGGCACTCGCGAGAATGGATCCCAGGATCTGCTGCATGCCTTTTTGCTGTGTCTCGTCGCTGATGCTGTCGATCGAAAAGGTCTTTTCTGTCTCGAGCTGAAGATGAAACAGACGCTGCAGCACAATCGGGTGGGTGGCTGGATTCCATTCCACATCCATTGATTGTTTCACTGAGTTTTCTATCTCATGGGCAGATGCATTGCTATCGAGTCCCAACAACTGGCGCAGCAGGGAAGGGATGGGTTCTGCCGTTGCTTCCATACCGAAGTCGAGCACCAATGCCTGATGGGGTTTGACTCCCATCGGAATTGCGCTCTGACTGATCTCTCCCAAGAGGCGGGTTTTTCCTATACCCGCTTCACCGCGAAGCAGATAGGTTTCACCTGCCAGGTCTTCGCTGCAGGCCTCCAGAGCGGTCTTGAATTGCCTTAACTCCCGGGTTCGCCCGACGAAGGGAGGCAGATTGACCTGTTGCTCCTGCCCCGGTCTGATAGCCGTGATGGCCCATACCGATGCATCTCGTCTCGTTGCCTCGAGATTTAGTCGCAGTCCCAGATAGGCAGATTCGGTGAGTAGAAGATCCCCAGGTTCTCCTGAACGTGCCAACTCTTCCGCCTGGGCGAATACCGCTCCGGAAACAGTACCGCTGGGATCGCTCATCACAGCACCTGTAGCGACACCGCTCTGAAGCCCCATTTGGACATACCATTCTCCTGCCGGCTCTTTTTCCGGCCTCAGTTCCAGGATTAACTGAAGTGCCTTTTCACACTCATTGCCATGGGCCTTCTCGAGACCGAAGAGTATGACAATGGCATCCCCATGTTGATGATGGAGTATGCCGCCGTAACGGGTTATCAGTGGCTGTAACCGATCAAGCAACTGTTTGTTCAGCTTATGCAGATCCTCAGGATCGTCCCTGGCCAACAATTCCAGATAGTGTCCCAGGTGGAGGTGTACGACGGTCACCGTACGCATCTGTTGTGGTGTTTGGACTGGCTGGGTGGGTGGTGGTGGCTGCTGTTTCGATCTCAGTACTGCGGGACGCTGTGAATCAACGGCCTTGCCGCCACTATCATTGGCACTGCGTTGTTGAAGAATCTCACTATACAGTTGCTCGGTTTCCGCCTCCGGCGAGATACCGAGTTCACGCAGCAGCAGGCGTCGGCACTGCCGATATTGACGCAGTGCGTCACCGGGTCGTTTAAGCCGGACATAGAGCTGCATCAGGGTGCGATGGATCTGTTCTTGCAACGGATCGCTAGCAAGTAGTTTTATAGCCAGGCGGATTCCCGATTCGAACTCAGAATTTTCCAGGAAGTGATCCAGCAGCTTCGACATGCTGCTGATGGCGAGTTCCCGATAGTGGCTGCGTTGGGTCATCAGCCACTCCTCATAATTGTTGGAGCGGGGATTGAAGCCTTCTAAGAATTCTCCGCCATACAGGGATACCAACTGGGTTAGGTATTCTGGAGAGCACCCATCCCTCAACAGGGCGTCAAATGCACCGGTGTCGGTGTCGATATGACCGCTCCTGAGTAGCACACTCTCCTGATCGGCGATAAGTGCGTCGGCGTGACCGGCCAATACCTTTCGCAAACCGCTGAGTGCCTGACGCAGACTGTGGCGCGCCTGGGTATCGTTGCTCTCCTCCCATAGCAGCAGTGCCAACCGGTCCCTGGGTTGAGGTTTCTCCTGATGTAACGCCAGCCAGGCTAGCAGGGCCTTCGTTTTGCGTGCCCTCAAGTCGATTACAGCACCTGTATCGTCAGTCAGCTGAAAGCCACCGAAGAGAGACAATTCCATGCAAGGCTCCGGAGAAAATTTTTTTAGGTGAATTTTGACGCTATTTTGACGCTTGCCGGTCGGCTGCTGTGACGCCTGCTGAATAAATTAGCACATAACGCATCGTTTAAAGCGTGATTTTACTTATTCAGCGAACTATCAGAGGAGATAATTATGTGTCAACCAGTCAATCTGCCCGTTGTCGACCAGACGGCATCCAATGATCAATCTGCCCTCTTTGCCGAGGAATTATTACAGATACTCAACCATGGAGCGACAGCGCTGATGATATCCATCGGTCACCGCACTGGATTGTTCGACACCATGGCCAAGTATCCACCAGGAGACAGTCATAGGCTCGCCGAGTCGGCGGGATTGAACGAACGTTATGTGCGGGAGTGGTTGGGCGCCATGGTGACCGCCGGTATTGTCACGTATGTGGCAGAGGATGGCAGCTATAGCTTGCCTCAAGCCCATGCCGGATTACTGACCAGGGATGCCAGCCCGGACAATGTGGCGGTATTCGCCCAATACGTCCCGTTGCTTGGCCAGGTGGAAGACGACATCATCGACTGTTTCTACAATGGTGGCGGCGTGCCCTACACCCGCTTCAAGCGCTTTCATGAAGTGATGGCCGAGGATAGCGGGCAGACGGTGGTCAGCGCCCTGTTTGAACATATCCTGCCATTGATCGATGGTCAGTTATCCCGCCTGGAGCAGGGCATCGATGTGCTGGATGTGGGCTGCGGCCGGGGTCAGGCCCTGCTCTCATTGGCAAAGGCCTTCCCTAACAGCAACTTCACCGGTTACGACTTTTCCAGCGATGCCATACACTGGGCGCGGCAGGAGGCGCAGCGGCAGGGATTGAGCAACCTGCTGTTCGAGGTCAAGGATGCGGCCACCATGGATGAGACAGAGGAATATGATTGGATCGTCACCTTCGATGCCATCCATGATCAGAAGTCACCGGATCGGGTGTTAGCCGCCATTCATCAAGCGTTGCGTGACGATGGCGTCTATCTGATGCAGGACATCAAGGGATCGAGTCATCTGCATAACAATCTGGATCACCCTATCGGACCTTTGCTCTATACCCTTTCCACCATGCACTGCATGACGGTTTCACTGGCCCAGGAGGGTGCCGGGCTGGGTACAGTGTGGGGTAAGGAGCTGGCCCTGCAGATGTTGAGCGAGGCCGGTTTCAAGCAGGTCGAGGTGAAGGAGTTGGAGCACGATTTTCAGAACTACTTCTACATCATGCACAAAAATTGACCTGCTTACTTCAGCATTTTAGTTGTGATGGGTGGGGCCCTGCCCCACCCTGCAGCCTATGCTGAGTTTACACCTCGGCACAATCGATACATCGCGTGATGGTAGGATCGGCATTCAGCCGGCGCACATCGATAGCCTCTTTACAGATAAAGCAATAACCATACTCATCTGCATCGATACGCCGCAGGGCTCCCTCGATTTTTGATAGCTGTTGTAGACGTCTCCTGGCGGTCTCCTGGGCCATTTGTTGGGCCTGCATGGCGTCCATACGACTCAGACGTCCGACCCGGCTCTGGTCCAGTTCGACAGTCTCTCCCGCCGCTTGCGATGTCTCATCGACGGCCTGCAGCTCCGCTTGCAGATGCAACAATCTCTCCCTGATCGTATTGATTTCGTCGGCTGTCATCATAATGTCAGTAGTGGCGTCTGCTTATTGCACGAACAATTATCTGTATAGTGTATCTTAGATTAATGTCTACCCACCTTATCCTGTAAGCTTACCTCATGAACCAACACATATTAGTCCTGACAATCTGCCTCTGTTTTTACGCCTACAACGCGTTCGCAGAGGAAGAGGGTGAAGCCGTCGAGGCGATGGAGGAGTATTTCGAATTCGTCGACTATGGTGGTGCAACCATCTTTGCGCAACAGATACCCGCCGAGGATTGGGGCAGTTTTTTCATCGTCGATACTCGTAGCGCAGCCCAATATGGGAAGGCACATATCCCCGGTGCGGTGAATATCGAATGGCGCCAGATCCTGGCACGGCGTTCGGAACTGCCGCGGGACAAACCGGTGCTGGTCTACTGTAATACCGGCTCACTGTCAGCCCAGGCGGGTTTTGCCCTGCGTCTGGCGGGACACGAGAATGTGAGAATCCTCCAGGGTGGAATCCGTGAATGGCAGGCCAAAGGTGGTTTCGAGGCCCACGCCCGCGCCGTTGGCTCAGCCAAACTTGAGGATTCTCCCGAGGAGAATTAACCGGCCACTCAAATCAAGCGACCTATGATCTGGGCAACCAGAATAGTCAGGAGCATTGAGGAGAGGGTGCCGATCAGGACGTACTCTGCGAAGGCGCGTTCTTCCATTTGGCGAAAACGTGCGAATCCCTTGGCCGCTATGATCAAGGCAATCACGTTGAAGTTTTGGCTTACCAATAGAACGCTATACATCAACCAACGTTCCAATATGCCGATGACGCGGCCGGCATTGAACTCCTGCTCGTCGAGTTGATTAGTATTGGGTTGATTAACATCATCTGCTTTCAGCTGTGGTTCCAGGCCGAACCGGTGGAATAGACTGCGGATCAGGAGATTGGCCTCATTCGCTACAAGCAGAAATCCCAACAGGAACCAGAGACCCGGGCTCAGAAGCGCGTCCATGTTCGCCCCCTCGTGCCAAAGCATGTCCACTGCTTCGCTGAGTGCGGTCTCAAGCCAGGGTGCTAATATCAGCTTGTCCCGGAGGAGTGCAGTCGCGATCAGGATCATCAGAAGTCCGATAAAGCGACTTTCATTCAGCCAATCCTTGGCTAACCAGCGCTCAGGTGCCAAGAGGATAAGCAGCACCAACACAGCAAACATCGAGGGCAGCCAACCAACAGCAAAGACCAGGAGACAAAGCACCACCTGGACCAGGCTAAATATAATCAATGTGCGGCTGGAGAGGCGCCCGTCGTTGAAAATGTAGACCAGTCGGCTGAGCAATAGGCCGTTTAGAAACAGCAATTCTTCCATGCGTTGGCTCCCTGTTTATGCAGTTGACGCATCCCCGGTCAAACAGTTATTCAGAAGTTCGGCCAAGGCGGACAGTACCTGGATCACCACCTCCAGTCCTCCGCTACGGATGTTCTTGTATACCGCCTGCTCTGAAACATGCAGACTTTCAGCGATAGCTTTTACTGAATGACCAACCAGCAATCCATGCAGGATGGCCAGGCGGTTGGTCTCCCATTTTTGCATCCGCTGGCTAAGCAGGCGCAAGGTTCCCTCAGCCAGCGGGGCCCAGTTTTCAGGTGGTCCATCAAGGTGAAACAGGTCGCCGCTATCCTTAAGCCGGTTGATACCATCCCGGGCTCGGTAGAAAGCCGGGCCATCCATTCCCATGGCCTGATCTGGATTCAGGTCGGTAGCGATCTCTCCGAGCCCCAAGGAAAATCGCACTTGGTCGGGGTGCAGGGCCACCATGATCTGAATGATGTCGATGAAAACACGCTCTGCCTGGTCGAAGACGGCCTGGAACTCATCACCAAGGGTCAGGGTGTAGGGCGACACCGGTCTTGGCGTTCGCTCATTCAGCGTCTTCAGTAGCGCGCTGAGTCGATGCTGGAGACCTTTGCGATCGGGGGAGTGCCGCGAGGCGACGAGATCGCCGATCAGAACAAGGTAAGACATGCGTCAACCTCTTTGGTTGTTTATGAAGATATTAAACCAAATCGGTTGTATCTGTCAAACCAAACCGGTTTAATTAATAAAGATTAAACCGCCTCTTCGCCCAACAGCAGGCCCTTTTTGTGCCCCTCGGGTAGTGCCTGACCAGGATTGATGGTTTTTTAGGTCCCGGTCTTTTGCTTGGTTGCGGCGGCCCCATATTCAAACGAGTCGGAATAGAGCTCTTCCCCGGCCAGGCCATGGCTGAGAAAGGCCTCTTTGCCGGCCTCGATCATCGGTGGCGGACCGCTCATGTATACTTCATGGCCGCTGAGATCGGGATGATCCTCGATGACGGCCTCGTGTACCCAGCCGGTCTTGCCGGACCAGCCGGCATCGGGTTCGGAGAGCACAGGCGTATAGGTGAAATTACTATACTTGCTTGCCCATTGCTGTGGCAGTTCAGGCAGGTAGAGGTCGCTCTTGGCGCGTACCCCCCAATAGAGATGCATGGGGCGTTGAATCCCGATTTGAAAGGCGTGCTCGATGATACCCTTGAGGGGCGCAAAGCCGGTACCGCCACCCATCAGGATAATCGGTTTAGATGACTCTTCCCGCAGATAGTAGCTGCCGAGGGGTGCCTCGATGCGCATGATGGTCTTCTCCTCCATGCCACTGAAGAGTACATCGGTGAAAAGGCCGCCGCTGACATGACGGATATGCAATTCGATAAAGTCGTCATCATGGGGCGCATTGGCTATCGAGAAGGCGCGTTTGGTTCCATCCTGGAGGACAAAATTAAGATATTGGCCGGCAAGAAACTGCAGTCGCTCCCCCTCCGGCAATTTCAGGTAGAGCCGGATGACGTCATCGTTGAGACGTTCAATGCGGTCGATCTTACAGGGCATGGTACGGATCGGGATATCCTTCGACTGGGCGATCTCTTTAACTTCGATGGTGACATGCGTAGTGGGGGTTGCCTGGCATATATAGCATTCGCCGTTCTGGTCATCGACCATCACCGGTGGTATTCCGTTGGGGTAGTCGACCTGGCCGGTTGCAAGGGTAGCCAGACAGTCGCCACAGAAGCCGTTACGGCAGCCGTAGGGGAGATTGATACCCTGTCTGATGGCGGCATCGAGTATGGTCTCACCCGATTCGACCGAAAATTCATGACCACTGGGCTCAACCTGTACTTTATAACTCATGGGATAGCTTCTCATTCATGAGTCGATACAATCGGCGTAACAATACGTTATCCTCAATCGACCTGCATATATTATAGGTTTGGTGGGGAATTCTCTCCTATTCTTGTCAGGAATTAAACCGGGAGTCCATTGGGTTATGGGTGTGACCATAGTTGGTTGTGGCGATATCGGCACGCGGGTGGCGTTGGCATATAGAGACGAGGGGGTCGATGTTGCCGGGTGGGTGCGCACGCAACAGAGTGCAGAGAAGCTGCGGGATGTTGCTATCGAAGCGGTTCAGATCGATCTGGATCGGCCTGTGATACCAGCCAGTGAGATTGGATCACAGCGGCTTTACTATTTCGCACCGCCACCACCACAGGGTCAGCAGGAGAGCCGGGTTGCCCAGTTTATCGCGCAGTTGAAGAATCGGCCTCTACCGCAGAAGGTGGTCTATTTGAGCACCAGCGGTGTGTATGGTGATTGCCGGGGGGAGTGGGTGGATGAATCCCGGCCGCCGGCCCCGATGGCGGATCGGGCGAAACGGCGCCTGGATGGTGAGCAACGCTGGCGGGCCTGGAGTGAGCAAACCGGTTGTGCACTGGTGATATTGCGAGTGGCGGGGATCTATGGACCGGGGAAGCTGCCTGTGGAGCGGTTGCGTAGCGGTCAACCCATGGTGGCCGAGGCGGAAGCGCCGATCACCAACCATATCCACAGCCTCGATCTGGTAAAGACAGCGCGAATCGCCATGCAGCGAGGTGTCTCGGGGGAGGTCTACAACGTCTGCGATGGTGCGCCGGAGCCGATGACCCGCTATTTCAACCGGGTGGCCGATTTCCTGGGATTGCCACGGCCGCCTGTGATCAGTCTGGAGGAGGCACAGCAACAGCTATCGCCGGGGATGCTCTCCTATCTGCGGGAATCACGCAGACTCAGTAATCGTAAGCTGCTTGATGAGCTGGAGATCGAGCTGGACTACCCAGATCTGCAGCAGGGTCTACCGGCTTCTGTTTAGAAAATCGTGCTAAACCTTCAACCACTTGAACAGCGGATCCCAGAGAACCACATCCTTATAGACCTGTGACGGGGCCAGCTCAAAGATCGCCAGGCCTTTCTCCGCAGAGCGGATATAGTTTTGACTCTCCCGCAGATGGGTGATGAAGGGGACCTTGAGATGACCCAGGTAGGTCTCCAGGTCGTGGTAGATGCGGGTCTGCTCCTTGGCCCGGTTGGCGACAATCCCGATCCGGGTCTGGTTTTTGGAGACCCGGCCGCTGGCCAGTAGTTCAGTCAGGAAACGGCTGCAGGCGCGCATATCGATTGGCGAGGGAAGCACCGGCAGGATCAATGTGTCGACTCGCAGCAACATTTTATTGATGGCCTTGCCGTGTACCCCGGCTGGAGCATCCATGATCAACAGGTCGGTCCCTTTGGCGGGTCTGACCGGTTCACTTGCCGCATTGATGGCCTGGATATCGGGTATCCCTTCGTAGTCTTTTCTTGCTTCCAGCCAGTCCATAGTGGACTGCTGTGGATCAAAGTCCGCCAAGGCGACACGCTTGCCCTCATCGGCGTACCAGGTGGCCAGGTTGGTAGCGATGGTTGTTTTGCCACAACCCCCCTTAGCATTCATCAACATGATTGTGCGCATTGCTATTCCCTATCCTCTTAGTGGTTTGTACAAAGCCGGCTGGGTTAGTGTTAGCAGGCCCTACTTTAGTCGATCCCGAGCTGATCCCAAATTTCATCGATGCGTTGCTTGACGCTCGCTGTCATGGTGATCGGCTTTCCCCACTCTCTTTCCGTCTCGCCAGGCATCTTGTTGGTCGCGTCAAGACCGATTTTCGAGCCGAGGCCAGATACCGGCGAGGCGAAGTCGAGATAGTCGATGGGTGTGTTCTCCACGATGGTGGTATCCCGTGCTGGATCCATGCGGGTGGTCATGGCCCAAATGACATCCTGCCAATCCCGTGTATTGACATCATCGTCGACTACGATCACGAACTTGGTGTACATAAACTGGCGTAGGAAAGACCAGACCCCCATCATCACCCGCTTGGCATGACCAGGATACTGCTTCTTCATACTCACAATTGCAAGCCGGTAGGAGCAGCCTTCAGGCGGGAGATAGAAATCGATGATTTCCGGGAACTGTTTCTGCAGGATCGGTACGAAGACCTCATTCAACGCCATACCGAGCACCGCCGGTTCGTCCGGAGGACGGCCGGTATAGGTACTGTGATAGATCGGCTCCTCGCGATGGGTTATGCGGGTGACGGTGAAAACGGGAAAGCGCTCGACCTCGTTGTAGTAGCCGGTGTGGTCGCCATAGGGACCCTCCTGTGCCATGTCATCGGGATGGATGTGCCCCTCAAGCACGAACTCTGCGGAGGCGGGTACCTGGAGATCGGATTCCAAGCATTTGACCACCTCTGTACGGCTGCCGCGAAGCAGCCCGGCGAAGGCATATTCCGAGAGTGTATCCGGCACCGGGGTAACAGCGCCGAGAATGGTGGCCGGATCGGCACCCAAGGCGACACAGACCGGAAAGGGTTCACCAGGATGGGCTGTCTGCCACTCTCGATAGTCGAGGGCCCCACCGCGATGGGCCAACCAGCGCATGATCAGGCGGTTGGGCCCGAGCAGCTGCATGCGGTAGATGCCGAGATTCTGGCGTGATTTGCTGGGGCCACGGGTGATCACCAGCCCCCAGGTTATCAGGGGTGCGGCATCCTCCGGCCAGCAGGTTTGAATAGGCAGCCGGGTCAGATCGACCTCATCCCCCTGTTGCGAGACCGCCTGGCAGGGGGCATTGCGCAACTCTTTGGGAGCCATGTCGAGCACCTTGCGGAATACCGGCAGCTTGTCCCAGGCATCCTTCATCCCCTTGGGGGGATCGGGCTCCTTGAGAAAGGCGAGCAGCCTGCCCACCTCACGCAGGGCCTCTACCGACTCCTCACCCATCCCCATGGCGACCCGATCGGGGGTGCCGAAGAGATTGCCGAGCAGCGGATAGGGGGAACCCTTGACCTGCTCGAACAGTAGTGCGGGGCCGCCGCGGCGCAGGGTGCGATCGCAAATCTCCGTGATCTCCAGCTTGGGATCCACTTCGGTGTGAATGCGTTTCAGGTCACCCCGGGATTCAAGCTGTTGGATGAAATCACGTAGATCTTTGTACTTCATGGCCTTGCAGCGTTTATTTGTCTCTCGGTGACATTACCAGAGGCAGCATTGAGGTCAAGTAATACCCGACCTGAGCGGTATGTTGAGCTTGGCGATGGAATCACAAATATCAACGATCAGAACTTCCAGGGGTTAAAGAGACCCAGATGGCAGTCGCTAATATTTAGTGTATTTATCTATGTCACGAACAGGAGACCTAGCGTCATGCGAATCAACCGGCATGACAGGGACGTCCTGATAGATCTGTTGCAGAGCAGTGAAGACAGACTCATCGAACTCATAATCTACTATACCAATCAAGAAGGCTACACTAGCTACACCTCGACCTTGAAAGAGGCCTGGAAGCTCTCCATAGAGGGCCTGAGCAAGGCGATTATCGAGGTTGTGGAAAGGTCCGACATGGTGCCTGAGCTGAGTCCGGAGGAGGACTACGCTAAAGACCCTGCTACTCAGTTTGGTGTCATAGAGGCGCAACGTCACCGTGGCAGAGGCGTCAATCTCTCGATGTTTCTGGGATTGATGAAATATTACCGGCAATCCTATGTCGACCTGCTGACCGAGTCAGGTGGATTCGATTATCCCAAGTCAGTGGACCTGCTGGTCAGGCGGTTCTTCGATCGTACAGAGCTGGCCTATTGCGACGAGTGGGCTGGGACAGATGCCGAGGCGCAGATCAAGCAGCTGAGCCGCAACAATCTGCAGCTGGCCACTGAGAAGAATAAATACCTCACCATGTTCGAGAGTCTCTCATCACCGGTGATTCTGTGTGACGAGGACGGTAAGGTGGACAACTATAACAACGCTGCCGGACGCCTGTTGTTGGGCTGCGATACTCCTGGAAGTCGCTATTATGCGGAACAGCGTAATGACCTGGAGCCACCCGGCTTGCATCATGAACTCGGGATAATGAAGCACAAGGGATTGGATCACTGGGAGCTGGAAAAAAGCTACACAACGCCTGAAGGTGATAGGACCTATGGGGTTCGAATCGAACGGATGCTCGATGTGAGTCACAAGTTTGCCGGTTACACCATACTCTTCAATGACATCACCGAGACCATTCAGTGGGGTGCGCAGCTGGCAGAGATCAACCGTGAACAGAAGCAGCTGATCGAGGATCTGAACAGCACAAGACAACACCTGGTACAGTCAGAAAAGATGGCCGCCATCGGTCAGCTGGCATCGGGTGTGGCCCACGAGATCAATACTCCGATCCAATATATCGGTGAGAATATCCAGTTCATGCAGGAGGCCTTTGGGGATCTGATCGACACAGCCAAGCAGCACCTGAATCTGCTCTCTGCCGTGGAGGGGGGCAGTGTCTCCCGGGATCTGCTGGCCCAAGCGCGCAGCCAGGTGGAGGAGGCCGAGCTTGACTATCTTTTTGACGAGATCCCGGTGGCGGTAAAACAATCCCTGGATGGGGTGGCGAAGGTCTCCAGCATTGTTACGGCGATGAAGGATTTTGCCAGGCCGGGCACCAATGACAAGATCGATACCGACCTAAATGGGGCTGTGGTCAGTACCCTCCAGGTCTCTGCCAATGAATGGAAGTACCATGCGGAGATAGAGACCGAGCTCGACCCGGAACTGCCCCTGGTTCCCGTGGTGCCGAGTGAAATCAATCAGGCCCTGCTGAATGTAATTGTCAATGCTGCAGCGGCGATTAAGGAGTGCGAGGAGCGTACAAACTCCAGGGACAAGGGCAGGATAAAGATTATCACCCGTAAAAGTGGCGATTGGGTGGTCATCGAAATCAGCGATACCGGTCGCGGTATTCCCCGGGAGATCCAATCCAAAATCTTCGACCCATTCTTCACCACCCGGGATGTGGGTCAGGGTAAGGGACAGGGGCTTACGGTCGCTTACCTGGCGATTGTGATTAAACACGCTGGTGAGATCGCTTTACTGCACAGCTCCGAGGAAGGTACGGCCTTCGAGATACGTCTGCCCATCAACCCCGGAATAAATGAGGCGGCTGAGCGTAAGCTGTGGCGGCAGGGCGGTCGATTTCATACGGGTTTCACAAGCCCTGATGACCCATCCATGAGAAAGGTGTCAGACTTATAACCAGTCCTTCCCCTTCTGTTACCTGCCATACTGAGCTTTGCTGAACAGGTGGCTAACAGGATTTGGCGCTACCCTGAAATGTTGTGACCGTCGTCGAGTTCAATCGCGGTTATTGAGGGATGTGGTTGAAAAAATAAATTGAGCCAGTAATATAAGAGAAATCTAATATACTTATCGGAGTCCTTGACAATGAGGCGTTTGCTGGTTCCATTTATCCTCAGCCTTGGGTTGCTGCCCACCCTATCGATGGCGGAAACCGGAGAGCTCGAAACCGTTACCGTGGTGAAGCGGGAGACGGCCAGGGAGTTCTGGCTCGACGGGGTGGTCGAGGCGATCAACCAGACCACCCTATCTGCCCAGACCCGGGGGCAGGTGGAGGAGATACTGTTCGACGTGGATGACTACGTGGAGCAGGGTCAGGTGGTGGTGAGACTGAAAGCCACCGAGCAGCAGGCCGGATTGGATCAGGCCAGGGCGGACCTGAAGGAGGCCGTGGCCCGACTCCAGGAGTCCCAGGACAATTTCAAGCGCAGCAAGGATCTGTTCGGGCGCAAGCTTGCGTCCCAGTCGCAACTGGATAAATCCACGGCGGCGCTGAAATCCGCGAAGGCGCGCAGGGAGGCTGCAGATGCGCGCCTGGCACAGGCCAATGAGCAGTTTGAATATACCCGTGTCAAGGCCCCCTACAGCGGCATAGTGACCCATCGTCACGTGGAGGTGGGGGAGATCGCCTCTCCCGGTCAAAAGCTGATGAGCGGCATCTCCCTGGATCAGCTGCGGGTCACCGTTGAGTTGCCACAGAGCCTGATCCCGGTGATACGCAAGCAGGGTAAGGCACGGGTGCTGCTGTCTACCGGCGAGGCCATCGAAGGTCAGGGACTCACCATCTTTCCCTTTGCCGATCAAAGCAGCAATACCTTCAAGGTTCGCGTCGATCTGCCACAAGGCATCGCCGACCTGTTTCCGGGGATGTTTGTTAAAACGGCCTTTGTCACCGGGGTTAAAAAGGAGCTGGTGGTCCCGACAGGGGCGGTTGTCTATCGTTCCGAGGTGACAGCCGTGTATGTCGTGGGTAAGCAGGGGCGGGTCCATTTCCGGCATATTCGCGCCGGGCATCCGGTGGCGGGGGAGATGCTTGCGGTGATCGCGGGTCTGTCGGAGGGAGAGCGGGTGGCAATCGACCCGGTAGCTGCTGCCAAGTTATTGAAACAGCAGTTGGCGGAGGGCCAGGATGGATAAGTTGGGCCTCTCCGGCGCTGTTGCAAAACGCTTCCTGATCACTGAAATCACCCCGCTGCTGGCCCTGGTGGGTCTGCTGCTGGGTGTATTCGCTGTGTTGGTGACCCCCCGCGAAGAGGAGCCGCAGATCAACGTCACCTTCGCCAATGTCTTCATCCCCTTTCCCGGCGCCACCGCCACCGAGATCGAGAATCTGGTGGCGACACCGGCGGAGCAGGTGTTGTCGGAGATCGACGGCATCAAGCATGTCTACTCCACCTCGCGTCCCGGTATGGCGGTGCTGACGGTGCAGTTCCTGGTGGGTGAGGATCGTGAGGACGCCATCGTGCGCCTGTTCAGCAAGGTCTACGCGAATCAGGACTGGCTGCCCCAGGGCCTGGGTGTGGGGCAACCGATCATCAAGCCGAAGGGCATCGACGATGTGCCAATTGTCACCGCCACCCTTTGGTCGGAAAACCCCGAGGTGGGTGCCTTTGAACTCGGCCAGGTGGCACATGCCATCGAATCCGAACTGAAACGGGTACCGGGTACCCGTGACATCTACACCATCGGTAACCCCGATCGGGTGGTGCATGTGCTGCTCGATCCCCAGGCGTTGTCTGGTCACGGCATCGACCTGAGTGATCTGCGCAATGCCCTGCAGGCAGGCAACCATATCCGTGACAATATCAGCGTCACCGCCGACAACCGGGAGTTGCTGGTGCAGGCCGGCACCTTCCTCACCTCCGCGGAGGAGATCGAAGCCCTGGTGGTGGGTGTGCATGAGGGTAAGGCGGTCTATCTGCGCGACGTGGCCAGGGTGAGCCATCAGCCCGATATCCCCCAGCACTATGTCTGGATGGGGGTGGGTCCCCGGGGTGAGGCCAAGGATCTGCCCCCGGGGGGCAAGTTTCCGGCGGTGACCATCGCCGTGGCGAAGAAGGCGGGCACCAACGCGGTGGATATCTCCAAGGCGGTGATCGACCGCTTCCAGCAGCTCCAGGGGGTGTTTATTCCCGAAGGGGTACACGCAACCATTACCCGTAACTATGGGGAGACGGCAGAGAACAAGGCCAACAAGCTGATCACCAAACTCGTCTTCGCCACTCTCTCGGTGGTGGTGCTGGTGCTCTTAACCATCGGTTGGCGCGAGGCCTTCATCGTCGGCGCCGCGGTGGTGGTGACCCTGGCTATCACCCTGTTCGCCTCCTGGGCCTGGGGCTTTACCCTGAACCGGGTCTCCCTGTTCGCCCTGATCTTCTCCATCGGCATCCTGGTGGATGACGCCATCGTGGTGGTGGAGAATATCCATCGCCATCTGCAAATGGGGGCCAAGCACCTGTTGGAGGCGATTCCCAGGGCAGTGGATGAGGTGGGCGGTCCCACCATCCTGGCCACCTTCACTGTCATCGCCGCGCTGCTGCCGATGGCCTTCGTCACCGGCCTGATGGGGCCCTACATGAGTCCGATCCCGATCAACGCCAGTACCGGTATGTTGATCTCCCTGATCGTGGCTTTTGTCTTCACCCCCTGGTTGACCAACCGGATATTGGCCAGCCAGGCGGAAAAAATAGCCAGCCACGCCCATGCCGAAAATGAGGATACGGCGCTGAGTCGATTCTTCACCCGGGTGATGACCCCCTTCCTTGCCGGCAGTCGGGGGAATCGCATGCGCTGGGTGCTGTTGGGCTCGATCATGCTGCTGATTGCCGCCTCAATCTCTCTGGTGGCGACCAAATCGGTGGTGATGAAGATGCTCCCCTTCGACAACAAGTCGGAGTTCCAGGTGGTACTCGACATGCCGGAAGGGACCAGCCTGGAGCAGACCACCCGGGTGCTCGACGAGCTGGGTGACTACCTGGGCAGGGTGGCGGAGGTGACCGACTACCAGGTCTACGCCGGGACCGCCTCGCCGATCGGCTTCAACGGCCTGGTGCGGCAGTACTACCTCCGCGAGGGGGCCCATCTGGGTGACATCCAGGTCAATCTGGTGGACAAACACCACAGGGATCGTAAAAGCCATGAGATCGCCCTCTCGGTACGTAAACCCCTGCAGGCGATCGCGAGAGAGTACAAGGGTAACGTGAAGGTCGTGGAGGTGCCGCCGGGACCACCGGTGATGTCACCCCTGGTGGCGGAGGTCTATGGTCTCGACTATGAGGGACAGACAGAGGCCGCGTGGGAGGTGCGCAAGGTATTTGAGAATACCCCGGACATCATCGACGTGGATGACAGTGTGGAGTTCCCCTCGGCAAAGTTCGTGGTGAGGGTCGATCGGGCAAAGGCGGCGAGGCTGGGGGTGGCCCAGAGCACGGTGGCCGAGGCCCTGTCGACGGTGTTGCATGGCGAAGACGCCAGTTATCTGCATGGGGAGAACCTGAAGTATGCAGTGCCGATCCGCATCGAATATGCCGAGGCGGACAAGGCCGATCTCGACCAGGTGCTCTCACTGCGGGTGCGTTCGCTGGGAGGCGAGCTGGTGCCCCTGTCGGAGATCGTGCAGGTGATCCCACGGGTGCGCGAGTACTCCATCTACCACAAGGACCTGCTGCCGGTGGTCTATGTTACCGGTGACATGGCCGGAGAGACCGACAGTCCCCTCTACGGCCTGTTCGACATCTCGGGCCAGCTGGGTGACGGCGGCATCGAACAGTGGTTCCTGCAACAGCCGGAGAACCCCTACGCCTACAGCCTGAAGTGGGACGGGGAGTGGCAGATCACCTACGAGACCTTCCGCGACATGGGCATCGCCTACTCGGTGGGGCTGCTGATGATCTACCTGCTGGTGGTGGCTCAGTTCCGCTCCTACCTGGTACCCCTGGTGATCATGGCGCCGATCCCGCTGACCGTGATCGGCATCATGCCTGGGCATGCCATGCTGGGGGCCCAGTTCACAGCCACCTCCATGATCGGCATGATCGCCCTGGCGGGTATCATCGTGCGTAACTCAATCCTGCTGGTGGATTTCGTCAACCAACAGGTGAGAGAGGGCATGGCGCTGGAGAAAGCGGTGATCAACTCGGCGGCGGTGCGTGCCAAGCCGATTGCATTAACTGCCATCGCGGCCATGGCGGGTGGCTTTTTCATCCTCGACGATCCGATCTTCAGCGGCCTGGCGGTCTCCCTGATTTTCGGTCTCTTCGTCTCCACGGTGCTGACCCTGGTGGTGATCCCGGTGGTCTATTATGCGGCGATGCGCAACCGGGTTGAGTTCATCCGTGCCGACGACTAACCATTGAAGCAACATAGCCGGCCTTCCGATTCAGGATGGCCGGCTTGGTCTGGGCTCGCTGTTTGCTCATCGTTTCCGGATGTTAATGAGTTGGCAAGTTTTCTTTGGCTTGGGTTCTGAGCTAATCTTGCACATATGAAATCAATTAGGTGCTGCTTGAGACGAGATCAATGCTGAGGTTGCCGCAACTGATCAAGAATTCATTGCGGTCCCGATTCAGAGTTTCCGATACCTTTCCGGTTAGCTTGGTTATCTGTCTGATTGGTTTTCTTGCGCATTTCTCCTTCATATTTTTGTTTGACTACTGGGGCGTTCCGTCACTCTCCTATTTCAATGTTTTCAGCTCCTTGCTGTGGGCCTGGGCGATTGCTGAAATTCTGCGTGGTTATACTTATCGATCTGTCTATTTAGGCACTATCGAAATATTGCTTCACGCTGTATTCGCAATGTCGATTTTGGGGCAGGACTCAGGATTCGATCTCTATCTATGGCCGTTGGCTGCATGGTTGGCGTATAACCCAAACATAAATCATAAATTTGCACTGGTTGCCGGCTCAGCAAGTATCATTTTATGGGTGTTTGGGCGTGTTTACTGGAGTCATGTTGAAGATGTCCCAGTATCCGTTGAAACGCTCGCTATGATGCTGCGGGTAAATGCTGTAATTGCAGGCATTGCATTCATTTTTGGTATCGTCAGCGCGCGTATTTTAGTGGAGAGGCATAGCAAGCAATTGACCGAGTTGGCGCGCAGGGATGAATTGACGGGTCTGTATAATAGGCATTATCTCACTGAATATATCAGTCGTCATGAACAACAGGATCAGCCTAATAGACGAGCTTATGCCTTGATAATGACCGATGTTGATCACTTTAAGGCTATCAATGATCAATATGGGCATGAGATTGGCGATATAGTACTTCAAGCCTTTGCCCTCCATCTCCAGAAAAGTGTCAGAAAAGAGGACTTGGTATGTCGCTGGGGCGGCGAAGAGTTCATCATTATTCTTCCAAAATGCTCCCTTGAGGAAGCGACCTCGAAGGCTGAAAGCATTCGAAGAGAAATCGCCGATAAGAGCACCGTCGATGGCCGGGTACAGCCAATATATATAACCGCAAGTTTCGGAGTGACGCTTAATGCCACTGGGGAATACTTTAGCGATCTTATTTCGCGGGCGGACAAGCTGCTGTATCAGGCAAAGGAGTCCGGGCGGAATCGTGTCATTGCAAAATAGATGCTGATGTCCCTGGCTGAGTACCAGACATAAATCACCGATTCCTTGCGTCCAGACGCATATGGATCAGCGCAACGCTGTCGCCATTTGGCATGCTACGCTGTTCAATTTCATAGGGTTTGAATCCCAGCGATGTGTAAAGCAGCAATGCCGGGGTATTGAAATTGAAAACCGAAATATAGACGGTCGAGGCGTAGTGTTCGAAGATGATGTCACACATATGGTAGATCAAACGCCGACCGATACCCTGGCCCCGGTAGGCCTCTGATATAACCACATTGCCGATGAAAAACCTGTCACCGGCGGTGTTGGTATAGAGATTGGCAAATCCGATCACTTGCCTGTTATCCAGCACCACGGTGAAATCTCTGCGCTGTGTTGCGAGTCGTTGCAGCTGTGATCTGTCAAAGGGCCAGCTGCCAGAGGGGTTTATGAGGTAGAACTCCTCCTGGGATGTGAACAGCGCCACAATAGCGTCGTAGTGAGACTCATCCCCGGCGGTTATCTCAAATCTGTCAATAGAATTGCTGCTGACTGTCACAAGGATCGATCAATCTCCAATACGTTTAAGATATTTTAGCTCAAGCCACTCCTCGGGTTGCATATTACTGACACGCGCCCAAGTGTCATAGGTTTCATAAACAAATACCCGCTGCCCCTCCTTGTATTCGCGGCTGGTCCGGTTGGAGTTGGGTGCCTCGACTGCCGTTATGGATGTGGCTGTAATCTTGTGCACCTTGGGCAGGCGATGCTTCATTCGGTGGATGATTCTGCCGGTTTGTTGAGTGGAGCTGTATCTCAAGGCACTACTTCTGCTGCTGGGGCTTGCGTCGATACGGCAGGTCTTGTTGAGTGCGATACAACCCTTCCCACAGGGCTTCCCTTTGATACAGTTTCTGGCATGGGCGAGGGTGCCGAGTGTCAGGATAGAAACGAGGGCGAGGGCAAGCATCTGCTTGATGTCCATGTGTGAGTCCTTTCATAGTCTTTGCGCCAAGGCGATCCTGCGATGGCGGTTATACAATCTGCCTGCCCACGATAGCGATTGATGGATATGCTATCAATGCCGGAAATGAATTAACGTTTATTTAATTCGAGTCAGAGAGCAATAAACTCTCTGATCTGATTTTTTTCATTGACTTTAATGCGTCACACTCCGGGTGTGAATATTTAACAGACTCCTCTCCCGTATCACCTTAGCCTGAGTCGTGCTGAGCAATGAGGCTCAGCGATTCACGCACAAAGGAGAGAGTAGATGCTCAGAAAACGTTTGTTCATAACACTGGGACTTGGTGTATCGACGATGTTGTCAGGCGGGCTGCAGGCTGCCCAGGTCGATTTGTCACCGGCGGTGGCCCTGACTTCAATCAACACGACCAATGTGGCTGACGTTCGCGTTGCGGTGGAAGCGCGCAAATGGGTCGCACTGGATCAGGACCAGGAGCCTGGTAGCGAGGCGAGGGTGGAGTTGAACCGCAAGGCCTCCAACAAACGTCGCAGCGTATTCGATATCACCATTCCCGGTTTCTGGATGACCGGCAAGAAGGGTGATGACGGCCAGATCTATCAACAGATCGAGATCCCGGGTCTTGGTAGCCATGACGAGTTGGGCCAGCCCGATCTGCCCCGTTACAAGTTCCATCTGGCCCTGCCTTTCAGCAAGGGCAAGGTGAGCATGCGCGGCGAGGTGCAGGAGTTACGACGCTTTCAGGATATCCTGGTCTGGCCCCAGTCGGTGCCGGAGCTGGATGGGGAAAAGGATACTGGTACCCCGGAGCAATTCGTTCTCGATCGTGAAACCTACGCCGGTAAAGGGAGCTGGCCTGGCACGTTCTCTCCCGAGAGCTATGAGATCGGCAAGGCCCTGCGAGGGATCCCCGCCATCCATGGCGAGGCCTGGCCGGTGCAGTGGGATCCCTCCAGTCGAGAACTGCAGGTGGCTGGCAAGATCACCTACATCCTGGACCACGACGGCGATGAGGAACAGTTCGAGCCCATCACCCAGGAGCGTTTCAAACTAGCTGAACTGACTTTCATCAACTGGGAGATACTGGAACCGGTCTTCGGCCCTAACTTATGGTTCTACACCGCCGACTATCTCTTCATCTATCCCGACAGCAGTTATGCCGATGAGATCAAGCCGCTGGTGGATCAGAAAAAGGCCCGTGGATTCAAGGTTACCGAGATGAACGTGGCCGACGATATCGGTGCCTCCACCTGTAATACAATCCGCACCGCCATCCAGACCTGGGAAGCAGCCATTCCTTTCTCCCGTGATGCCTACGCCCTGTTGGTTGGGGATACGGATGTGATTCCCCATTGTACCTCGCCGGACGGGGATCAGACCGATGATAGCTATGCCTCCACCGACGGCGACGATCTGAATGAGGAGATCTATCTAGGACGCCTCTCAGTGGACAGCGAGGCCGATCTGGCTAACCAGGTGAGCAAGATCCTCACTTATGAGGATCATCCCAGCCCCTTTTGTTGCTACAACCGGGCAGGGCTTTGGGCTCACAAAGAGAATGCGCCGGGGAAATACGAAGGGGCTCACGAAACGGTACGCACCTTCGCCTATGCTGACGCGCCGATATTCGAGACCTTTTACGGCTCACAGACCGGGGTTACCGATTCGGACGTGGCTAACCGGGTTAGCAATGGGGTTGGGGTGATGGCCTATCGCGGCCACGGCAGTTCCGGCTCCACCGCCACAAGTTGGAACCAGACCAGTGAGTACTTCAACGGCCTCGATGTCTCAACCCTTTCCAACCCGTTGTCCCGCTCGCCGGTAGTCTGGTCTTTTGCCTGCACCAACTCCAAGCTAGACGAGAACGACTCCATCGCTGAGAAATGGATGGAGCTGGCTGATGCCGGATCCTCGTCTTACTACGGTGCCACTCGCACCTCCTACACCGATCAGAACCATGTGTTGGATGAGTGGATGTTCCGCGCCGTGTACGACGAGGGATTGCTGACCCAATCCCACGCCATTGAGCGGGGAGAGGCACAAATGGCGGCGCTCATAGGTGCACGCAATGCGTGGATGTATCTGTTGCTTGGGGACCCGGATATGAAGATCCGCACCAAGAACCCTTACACCATTACGATTAAGATCCCGGAGCTGATCGAGATCTGTAAGTTCTGCGAACTGCCGATCCAGGTCTTGGACGAAGTCGGGAATCCGCTACCCAACGCCCTGGTGGGATTGTGGAAGCCCTCACAGCGGGATCTGCCCAACATGGAGGGTGAGACCTGGGTCAACGGTTACACCGATGAGAAGGGTTTGATCACTTTGCCTTATAGTGCGCTCACCGAGGGTGAACTCTACTACTCGGTAGAGGATGGGGCTGGCAATGCGGTGTTTGAAAAGATCCAGGTCGTGAAATAGACCTGGCGAAAAAGTTGTCCTCCACCTTGCCCTCCGTACCTTGCGGAGGGCTTTTTTATGGGGGCAAGGGAGGGCCGGAGTTATTCCGGGTTTCGAGGATAATAAATGTAAGTAGGTGCCTTACTTTGGTAACTGCGCTGAGTTATGACTCCGTGCTGTTCAGGTGTTGAACCTAAGGACGTGAATCCCTTCGCCCCTTTCGTGAACATATGCCAAGCGATTGACGGAATCGAACCCGAGCGTCCGCACCTGGTCCAGTTCACCGATCCAGGTAATGTCTGTATTGCGCAGGCAGAAGTCCATATCGAAGGTCGCATAGGGGCGGATGTTGTTTAAAGGACTCTGATTGCCGTCGAAGGCCTGCTTGAGGTCACGGGCGTCGTAGAGATAGAACCTGTCATTCATGGTGCCGCCGGTTGCGTAGGTGCCCTGCCAGCTGCCTGTGATCGCGCCACCCGTGTCATAGAAGGCGTCACTGCCGCCACAGCCGTAAGCCATGAAGGTGCGTGTCTCGGGCAGCACGATGGTGCCACGATGGGTGCTCATGCTGTTCCACACGTCGGTCTCGTAACCGGGGGTGAAGGGGTAGCCGCTGCCGGCGATATCCGTGTAGTAGCAGGCATTCACACCCGGGACCGTCTGGCTGGTACTCCCTTGGACATCGTCGGGGTTGAAAAAGTGGAAGCCGGGGCCGTAGCCGGCGTTGTTCATCAGGGAGAGGTTGCCGCCGCCACCGACGATGGCCTGGTAGCCGCCGAACACGCTCTGCCACTCAGGCGGGAGTTCACAGCCCATGCCGTTGCCGACGATGCGCTGGTTCACATTCGTGACCCGATAGGGCCCCAGCACGGTGTCGTCTGAAAGGTTGAGGCTCGGCCGAACGAACATGCAGGAGGATGTGGGATCGTTGATGTAGAGGCCCGCCACGGTGATCAGCAACCGGCCGTTGGAGACCAGCATGCCCGTTACAGGGGCGCCGTTGCCGTATTGCCCGTCGTTGACTTGGGCCTGACGGTTCAATCCGCAGGCCAAGGTGAAACTCTGCAGCATGCCGGCCGTATTGTACGGGGCCGAGAGGCTGGGTGTGGGGATGGATATCTCCGCAAGTATGGTGTTCACACGATCATTGTTGGTGGTCGATCCAGTGAGGAACAGGGAGTTGTTCGCCGGGTTGTAGGCAATGCCGCCACCGCCCTGGTCCGGTGAGCCCTGGAAGCCATCGTGGGCCTGCCCGCCGATGGTTCCGCCGCCGCTGGGCAGTGCAAAGCCTCCCAGGTATTCAATCTTCGAGGTGTCGTAGAGCGGTAGATCCAGCTGGTCACCAAGGGCGGGTAAGACGCGAATCGTGAAGCGCTGTGTTGAACTTGCCATGGTGTTACTCCTGTATGCTCTATGGATCGTCCGCTATGCATTCCCGTCATCGGCGGTAGCCACATAGGAAGCCGCGTCGGCCTCTGCGGTGGGGGTTCCACTGATCACACCGTCGTTGAGGGTGACGCCGTCTGGCAGTGCCTGGTCGAGGGAAATCGTCAGTGTGTCGCCATCCGGATCGGTGACATAGTCGTTGAGATCGATGTGGACGGCAACGCCCACGGTCCAGGTCTGCGCCGGAATCGTGCTCCACACGGGCGCCTCGTTCTGGTCGCCATCTGCGGGCATGACGTTAATTGTGAAGCTTTGTGTTGAACTTGCCATCGTGTACTCCTGTATGCTCTATCGATCGTCCTCTAGCCGGTCCCGTCATCGGCGGTCGCCGCATACGAGGTCGATGCGGTCGCTGTGGTGGGGGTTCCACTGATCACGCTACCGTTGAGGGTGACACCGTCTGGCAGGGGTCTGTCGAGGGAAAACGTCAATGCATCGCCTTCCGGATCGGTGACATAGTCGTTGAGATCGAGATGGACGGGATCGCCCACGGTCCAGGTCTGCGGTGGAATCGTGCTCCATACGGGCGCTCCGGGTTCACAGCCCGAGAAGACAATGCCCATGGCGACGTACCCGGTGTTGCGAATGAATTCTCGGCGGGTTTGCAGCTTACTCATGATCGTCATCCTTGTACTCGTGTGATCATCGATTGTTTGAGGCTATCAGTTACCCCCGAGTGTACAAAGGGTAGGGGCGGCAAAATGTGACATCTATCGTTTATTGGCAACTGAACTCGTTGTCTGTGATGGGTCTGTGTCACAGAGTAGAGGGTGCGAAGACACTATGTTTAAGCGGAAGGGGTTAAATAGAGTGGATACTATTCGGCTCACCTCTAGGCATTGCCGTCATCGGCGGTAGCCATGTATGACGCCGACGCGGTCTCAGCGGTGGGGGTTCCACTGATCACGCCGTCGTTGAGGGTGACGCCGTCCGGCAGTGCACTGTCGAGGGAAATGGTCAGCGCGTCCCCATCCGCATCGGTGACATAGTCGTTGAGATCGAGATAGACGGCAACGCCCACGGTCCAGGCCTGGGCCGGAATCGTGCTCCACACGGGCGCCTCGTTATTGGTCGTTCCATCATCGGTAGTTCCATTATCAGACGATCCGTCGTCGCTGGGTGGACTGGTATCCTCGGAGCCACAGCCCATGAAGGCTATGCCCATGGCGACGTACCCAGTTTTGCGAATGAATTGTCGGCGTGTTTGCAGCTTGATCATGATCGGAATCCTTGCACGCGCGTGCTCATCGACATCCAGAGGCTATCAGTTACGTTTGAGTATCGGAAGAGTGAGACGAGGTACCCATTGAGTAAAACGTGACGCGTATCGCGGGTGAATAGAGGCGGCTGGAGTTAAATTCCTAAAATCTTTCCTGCATAAAAAATCCTGACCTCGCGGTCAGGCTCGATCTCATATTTACCAAACTGTTTCGGTCGCTCTTACCGATAACCTTATAAACAACTGCTCCCAACATCTATATTACTTTGGATGAGGCACTCTGTTTTTTGCGATGATATATATGAGTAAAATCAGCGAGCCTGCGATCAATATCCCGCTGAAAAAGGTATAGCCCAAGAGCAGTAGAACTATACCGGTCAGGATGGTTAACGAGAAAGCCGTATAAAAGTAATAAAAACATGTTTTGGAGGTTGCCGGGGTGATTGCTCGGTCGCCCGAATGATTGTCATCAGTCTCGGGATCAGCTGAGATCATCTTGTTTGATGGTCCAATCAACAGGCCCTAATAGGATGATCGCAATGGATAATATTGCCGATAATAGAATCCAACTATGCGCAATTTTCATGATTCATGATCCTTCAAAAATCAAGTGGGACAGAGTTGGATGATCAACCTATATCCCTGATGTCTCTTTCCATCAGAATGATCTTCTGCCAGTTACCCGTCGCTGCCTCTCAGAATATCCATGCATAGCTTATCTCAAGCTCTGTCTGCTCCATATAGAGCGTGCCTGTCTGACCGCTGGTATTCGGATTGGTGCCCTTGAGCTCTTCCCTGGGTGAATACATCAGCGACAGACTCACCTCATGCTCCTTCGAGAGCTGTCGGGAGAAACCGACGGTGTAGTGATCCCGTCCCACGGCTGGCGCCAGGATATTAAGCAACGCTTGGTTTGGGGGAATGATCTGGTTGCCGTGGCTGTAACCTGCCCGCAGCACGGTTTGGGGGTCGTACTGCCAGCGGATGCCGGCCTTGAACACCCTCGCATCCCGCCAACCACCACCGATTCCGTCATCGGCACCCAGGATCGGGGTCATCAATGGGATATCGTTTGGATTACCGACTGAGGCGATGTTGCTGTAGTAGATGCGCTGGTAATCAAGCGCCAGCTCAAGACCGTCGCTGAGGCGAAACGACGCGCCCACCTGGAATGTTGCCGGTATATCGAAATCGCCATGTTCCGCGAACAGCCCGCGGTAGTCATCGAACTCACTCATCCTCAGTCTGGACTGAACACTCAGCCCCAGGGCAATCCTATCCACAGGCCGGAAGTTGACGCCGAGACTGAGTCCGAGGCCGCGAGAGTAGTCAAAACCGTTGTTGGTCACGTCGTCCGGATAGAGGGAGACCGCGCCAAAAGGGTTCAATCCTTTCGCCCTGAAGGCCTGCAACGCAAGGATCGGTGCTATGCCAAGCGCCAGTCTGTCAGAGACCCGGTGGGAATAGGGTAGATGCAGTACCATTTGATAGAGGTCGACGCCGGTGGGGGACGTCGCCTCCCAGCCGGGTCGTTGGAAATATCTGAATATCTCGTCATCATATTCCGTATTCAGTCCATTCATCACAAGCGCGACACCGATCGCCCTGTCTTCATCCAACTGCCGGCTATAGGCGAACTGGGGAATGAGAAAGAGACTGTTTTCGCTGTCGTAAGTCATGGGGGCGATCTGTACAGGTCCCGTCGCGTCGTTATTGGCACGAAAGCCCCGGTCTGGCAGAAACAAGGAACCACCCAACTCCAATCGCCCACCCACCAATACCAGATTGGCGGGATTCAACGCGCCGCTCGCCGCATCCTCCCCAAGGGATACCCCTGCCCCTGCCATGCTCTTGCTTTTAGTGCCGATGCCGTGGGAAAAATAGCCATTGGTGGCGTTGAGGTTTGCGCTGAAGAACAGCAGGAGAATGAGCACTCTTTTCATGATTATTCCTGGGGGGCGTACATCAGATAGAATCGAACATAATATTACCGAATCTCAAAAGCAATGACTCATACTCTAAATGTTAAAATTGGTGTCCCCAATTGCTCCTTATCCTATCCCACAATTTTCGTCAGAGAGCAGATTCTGTTCGCGCATAACTACTGAAACCACAGCAGCACCAAGCCCACTGCCGCAGGCAAAGCCTGAACATAGAGAATCTTTCGACTGGCAGTAAACGCCCCGAAAAGTCCGGCTGTAAGCGCACAGCACAAAAAGAAAGTCAGGACTCCGAAGCCGGCGCTGCCTAGGGAAAGCCCCCAGACTAGCCCCGCGGCAAGAAATCCATTGTACAGACCCATATTTGCCGCCAGTACCTTAGAGGTTTGAGCTTGCTTGAGTGTTTGATTGAAGATCTTCAGGCCTACAGGTCTATCCCACAAGAACATCTCGAGCACAAGAAAGCATAAATGGAGCGCCGCCACCAAGGCTATAGTGATGTTAGCAACGATTGTAATGGTTCATGCCTCCCTTGGCTTCAGCGCGTTAGTGGCAATGTGCTATGTAGAAGATAAATGGTGTCTGTGCCCTGTTTATTTCCATCGGGTCAACAAATGCTATTGAAATATTCTATTATTTTTACACCCCTGCGTTATTATATTTTTATTGTAGAAGATTATTTTTATAACCAGCATGAATGACGAAACTCCGCAAAACGGCAGCCTGAGCGTCATAAACGGCGTGGAGCGCATTTACTACGACGGCTACTGGATCAAGCGCTACCATGCGCCGGTGGACAGCCTGACTGATAAAAAACTGCTGATCCAATCCCTCACCCGCCGCCTGTTCAACCACATGGAGCACGGCATCAATATCCCTGGGCGCCTACTGGACAAGGTCCGGGCGGAGTACCAGGCTGAAAGCGATCCCGCCAAAAAGCGGGTCAGGGGCGCGATGTTGGCAGGCGCGTTGTTCAATCGCGCGGCGGATATCTTCAACCAGCTGGTTGAGCTGGAAGCCAGCGGTGTGCATATAAAAACCGACAATGACCTGATGCGCACCTGCGGAGAGTGCTTGCAGGAGGCGCTGGAGCTGGGCAAGTTGGTCCGTCACCGTAATGGTAGCGCCGGAATCAACGAACTTTGGGGAGAACCATTCAAAGCTTTCGTCATGTCGATCGAGGATTTCTATCAGTCACGCTACGTCAAGATTGCCCTCACCATGCGTAATATCGATGAGGTTGCCGAGCACATGATCGGATGCGCGCGGAACAACCAGGGGTCTGGGGAGATGGAGGCACTGATCAGGCACTACGCCTGCATGGCGCGGCGCAAGTGTGAAACCCTCAGAACCGACCCTGACATCTTCGACGCCTGGGTTGAGTTTGTCGTGGCGGGGGAGGCGATTACCAGTTATACGGGCGAACAAGTGGAAGTTGAAACCGGCAAGGGAATCCTCGATGAATTCGATACCCGTTACATGCTCGAACAGGGTGTCGAGCTGATTGCAGACATCACCAGGGCGAGAACTTCAATGCCGAATAGCACTAAGGAATACCTGGGGTTGTGCGAGCAATTCAAGAGCAGGAAAGTATAGACAGATAAAGACCCTGAGGCTGAAACAGAGTTGCCTTGTGTGATCAACCCAGACTCGTTCCTGGTCTTGTATATGCTATTGGGTGCTCCTGTTTTCTATATGGATCGAACCGTCACGCTAACCAAGTGAATGGCATAATCAATAACTCGCATGATAATATTACTGGCGCGGTCAACAACATTGAATTAGTGTTAACAGGCCCTAGCCTCTCAGATACAGATAACTATCGCTTCAATATCCATTTTAAGGGGAAACTGTCATGATTAGGACAATAACGCTCAGCCTATGTGCACTATTACTGCCCGGCATTGCCAGCTCGGATATTGTTGATGAAGTGGCAGACGCCATGTGTAAATGCGGCGTTCCCCCCAGATCGGCCTGTATGGATGCGTTGGCGAAGAAATATCCGGAAATGGATAAGAGTATAGAGTTGCAGGATCAGGTTATGAATAGGTATCAGCACGATTGTGTCGCAGGGATGGGCTCGAAGGGTGGCTCCAAAATGGGTATGCCCGGCATGCCCGCAGCTGCCGGTGGGTCGGCGGATGCCGCCGACTGCTCCACAAGCGCTTTCAGCGTTGCGATTCCAAAAGGTTGGAAATGCCGCAAGATGGGGGCTAACCCCCAGGATGTGACACTCTATGCCTATGGAAACAAATTGAATGTATCCTTGGGTAAGAATCAGGGAAAGACCAGCTGCTCTGTCATTCCTGGTTGCAAGCGTGCCAAGCATGAGCTCAGCAGCAGATTCGAGAGTACGCGTTTCACCAACCCGATGATCGGCACGCATGAATATGCAGGGCACTTCAAAGACGACAATTCCTTAAAATTGACCATCACTTCGAATATTCCGCCTACAGACAAACAGTACAGTGAGATCAAAGCTATTTTGGATTCATTCAAAAAGAGATAGTGAACGAGCAAACTATAGAGGGTTAGAGAGCGGTCAGTTCTATTTTTAGAGGGTGTCGTTCTCTGGCCCTAACTATTTAACTCGAGTTTCTTTATTCCGACCCGGATTGCGTGTGTTGCCGATGACGGCTTCGCCACTGCGCGGGTGGAATACCGACCTCCCGTTTGAATGCGCGATTGAATGCGACAGCCGATTCGTAGCCAATCTGATGTGAGATCTCGGCAAGTGTCTGGTTGGTTTCCTGTAACAGGGATTTTGCAGATTGGAGTCTTGAGAGCATGAGATAGCGTATCGGTGGTGTGCCGACAAGAGAGGTGAATTTGTCGACAAAGGCGCTGCGGGACATAGCGACCTCATTTGCCAATAGATCGTTGCTCCATGGCTCATTGAGCTGACCGTGTATGAGGGCCAGTGCTCTGCCAATTTTTTTGTCGGTTAAACCCATGATCCAACCATCTATGTCAGACCGCTGCTGTGAATATGTACGGACCGCTTCTGTCAGCAGCAATTCCGAGAGGCGTGACATCATTGAAGATGAAGCAAGTTCACCCTTTATGAGTTGTTTAGCCGCAAGCTGAACCGAAGCCTCTATCCAGTCTTTGGTTATATCTTGGGTGATATCAAGTTTTATAAAATCGGGTAATGAGTCGAAGAGGGGATTTCGGGAGATATCGCTGGCCAAAAAACCACAGTAGATGGTTGTTGCCTCGCCTCCACCACCATAGTTGATTTGTGCCAATTGATCCCCTTCTGCTGGGATGATCAGCTCGTCAGCTTCTGTAGGCGATACGCCTGGTTTGCTGGACAAAATATGCATGCTGTTCTTGGGTAGAAGTATGATCTCTCCAGTGCTGACCTCGATGGGTGAGTTTCCCTCTATCTCCACAAACAGGCTGCCCTCTATGACCAGGTGATAGGCGATGACATGGGCGGGGATGTCAAGGAAAGGGGCGCAATCCTCCGGTGTCACCTGGGAATAGATCGCCCAAGGTGCAGTAAAGTTGGCTTTGAGGAACACAGCGCCTGTGATGCTGGCTGCGTGGATAACATCCGACAGTGGGTCCTGCATGGTCCCTCCAGGATTCTGGTCGATGGGTTAATGATTCAGGTCGAACTGTCATTCACGCCGCGCATGGTCTCCATTAGTCTGATACTCAGGAGTAGTGCAGAACTATTATCTGTTGCAACAATATATTACAAGACTAAAAGAGGATGACCAACCATGAACAGAACAAACGCTCGACTACCGCAACTGGCATCGGGTCTGTTTTTGACCGATGGTGGCATAGAGACGACGCTAATTTTTCACGATGGCTTTGATCTGCCCCATTTTGCAGCATTTGATTTGCTACGTAACACAAAAGGTCGCCAGGCCCTGACCGACTACTACAAACGCTATCTCTCAATCGCCATAGAAGAACAACTCGGGTTTATTCTCGAAACACCTACTTGGCGGGCCAGTGTTGACTGGGGAGAGAAAATTGGCTACACAGAAGATGATATCAAGGCAGTCAATGAAGATGCGGTCTATTTGATGCGCCAGTTGGCCGAGGAGAATAGAAACTCTATCGATCCTCTGGTGATTAGCGGATGCATTGGTCCGAGAGGTGACGGTTATGACGCCGGCGATAAGTTGACAGTTGAAGCAGCAGAAAGCTATCACGATCTCCAGATTGAGGCATTTAAAAGAGCGGGAGCGGACCAGGTAACGGCGATTACCATGACGCATATGAATGAGGCACTCGGGATCGTCAAATCTGCAATGAAGCACGATATCCCAGTGGCTATCTCGTTTACGTTGGAAACAGACGGTCGTCTGCCGAGCGGTACGGGTCTGAAACAAACCTTGACGGAGATCGATAAGGAAACCGGGTGCGCACCGGCGTACTATATGATCAATTGTGCCCATCCCACCCATTTTGACTTTATCCTGCCTCAGGGTGAGGCGTGGGTGGAGCGCATTCATGGTATACGTGCCAACGCCTCCTGCAGAAGCCATAAGGAGCTTGACGAAGCCCCAGATCTGGATATAGGTAATCCCGAGGAGCTTGGTATGCAATATCGTGATCTGATCAAGTTGCACCCACAGTTAAATATCCTGGGTGGCTGTTGTGGGACAGATCACCGGCACATCAAGAGCATCAGTAAGGCATGTCGTGCAGTTGCAAGGTCTGACGGCAATGAAATAAACAGGATCAAAGCTCGCAAAGCGATCCCGGTTAAAGCAGGTATTAAACAATCCATGTCTCATAGGAAGAGAACCAATGATTTTGAATATTCGATCAGCAACGGCTGATGACGGTCCGTTTATTGCGCAGATGATTGAGCTCTCTTCTGACGGCGTGGCGAGCCTTGAGTGGCAGGAAGCGAGTGAGCGACAAGAAGATGTCACACCTTTGGATTTCGGCAGCCAGCTCTATTCCTCCAGCGAAGGAGACTACAGCTATCGCAACTGTCGTATTGCAGAGATCGATGGGCCTGTAGGCATGCTGTTGTCTTTTCCTCTCACAGAAGAGAATATGTGTGTGGACGCCATGCCGCCGCCATTTGAGCCAGGTGACTATCTAGCGCCCTTCAAATATCTGGAGGCGAAAGATAGCTGGTATATCTGCGGGGTTGCCGTCAGGCCGGAATATAGAAAGTTTGGGATCGCCACCCAGTTGATGAAGCAGTCCATGGCCCAGGGAAAAGTCAATGGGTATGATAATTGTAGCTTGGTGGCGATGTGTGAGAAGCAGTGGTTGATTGAGTTCTACGAGTCACTGGGGTTCAGGGTTACGAAGACTGCGCCGATTGTTGAGCATCCGGGGATTAGGGTTTCCGGGCTCGCTGCATTAATGGAAAGACAGACGAGTTGAGTGAAAGGGTACCGAATCTGGTACCCCTTCTCATTGGCATGTAAGCCTGAAATTAGACGCTAGCTCAATAACCAAACCGAGGGTAATACTCAGGGTGAACTTCCCTCAATCTTCTGGCGTAAAAACATGATAACGATTGTTACCAGGTGGTCGGCCAATCGCATCCAGGAATAGAGGGTGTCAATTTATCGAAGTAGGCAGGCGCGGTGAAAGTGCCGCTCATGGCTGCCTCTGGCCTGATAAACGGCGAGGTCGGGTCCGTGGCGGTTCCTAGCGCTTGTTCCTGATTCCTGTTACGGGCCAGGTATTCGCCCGATTCTCATTGTTACCTACGTACCATATACTCGCGTATAGCAAGGTGGTGCTGGTTCACTTGGGCGTCTCAGGACTGGAGTCCGAGTTGCCTTGCTTGTTATAGCCTTACTCGATAATTGAATATGTGCTTCTGGCATCTTTCTTCGTCATACCGTTGAAATGCCACCATTCATGAGATAGTGGATAAAAGCCCGCCTTTACCATTGTTTGCTTCAATAGATGGCGATTCTCTTGTTGATCTACAGATACACCCATGCCTATCTGTTTCAGAAAATACTGCCAATAAATCTTGGCGTGACTCCTATAAAAAGGGCTGGGCCCCATATCCAGTTGATTGCCTCTCTCATCAATGATTGTGATATCTACAGCGATACCATAATTATGCATTGAGCCTTTATCCGGGTTTGCAACATACCTTTCAAAACCTGTACCTTGCATTTTTTCATACATTGCACGAGAGACCGATCTTGGGCGTGCAGCATCAAGCACCTGAAGAGAATAAGTTGGTTGAGCTTTCTTTAGTATGTCTTGCGCCTTGGATAGCATAACAGCAATGCTTCTTCTAAGATAAGCTTTATTCAGCCCGCCGTAGAAATCTTCTTCAAAGAAGTTTTTCCTGGGATCCGAGTTAACAAGATCTACCTTGATTGAGCTATCGATGGTGTTCACATCGATAAGATCTGCAGCTATGAATTTTCTTTCGACGCCATTTGCCAACACATTGCTCGATAGCAAAAGAAAAATGAGCAAAATGATCTGCTTGGTTGTGTGGTTCAGCATTGCCTTTTCAGGTTGTAATGACCAAGCTCAGTCGCGCCGTTTATTGGCGTCGGTTGTAGCGCCTCGTTGGGCAGACGCTATGGAGACGAGTTTGGTCATAGTATTAAGATTCCTGGTGGTCGCAGTGACTTTCAGTTTACGCTCGAAATAATTATTGTTGAACTTTGAATCACTATGTTTGGTTGCATATAAAGTGTATATCGTGTTTCCCACATACCGCACCTGGTCAGGCGAAAAATTTGTAGATAGAAATTCTTTTAAAAGCTTCTTGTCCGGCTCTGTTGCAAGCAGCGAAAAATAAAGTCTCTTTCCATCCTCTTCTTTGAACGGATTGCACTTCAAGATTTCAGAAAACTGACCTGGTGATCTTGCTAGAACGGCGATGTCTCCGCCAAAACTTTTGTGGATAACGTCATACACAAGATTTTCAATCTGATTAAAAGTGAGACTGGATAGGGCGATAATATTGCCGCTTTGTATATATGTCTGCACGTCTTTTAGTCCTGCTTTTGTAAGAGCCGCACGCAGCGGTGCCATCAGAACCTTGTTTTTTCCAGTAGGTGTAATGCCTCTTAGTAAAATAACGAATGTATTCATATTCTTGTTTATGACGCCCAACGGCCGAGTTTTGGGGCAGGCGCTTACCGGACGTCCCGGCCCCGAAGGGACGACAAGAACGAATTGTTATGCGCTTTCACCATGCTTCACCTCGACATTCCAATATTCTCTTCCACACTTCAGTTGTGCCACTCTCCCAAACACCACCCAGTAAAAAGCGGAAACTTGGATTTTGCCTAGCTAATATTTCTATTTCATCAATGACTTCTGTACCAGCATTTTCGATTAGATCTTCTAATGGGCCTGCTGCAAGAACACCTATTAATTTATCTGGTGGATCAAGTTCCAAAATTTTCAAAATTGCTTTTAAACTATCTCCGGGAGTTGTTTCTCCGCCTCCAATACCCATAAACTTTTCAACTGCCCACCATTTTGTGTGATCTGTATTTAGGCCATGAGCTAGCTGGGCTTCAATATAAGCTTTTACCCATTTTTCTATCTCTGTGTCATCCAATATTAAGCGCATAACGTTTATATATGGGGCGCGCAACGAAGTGGAGCGTCCCAGTGAGCGGCAGCGAACGACATGATGTGCTTGCTATGCAATTTCATTCTTCCAGTACCGCTCGCTCAGCCCTTATTTTTTCATTAAACCGGAAAGTATGATCAACTAAGCATTGGTCATATTGTGAATCTGAAACATTAAAATGTTTTCGGAACTCACTATTTACACACTCGCCTATCTTATATTGTATTTTTCTGTCAATAACGTAATCGTCTCCTGCTTCTTCCTTACGGTTGAATTCCTGCTAAAGAGGTGAGTAATCACACTTAGCCACTGATTTTTCCATGCGGACAGAACAGTCCTGCTCATTGGTCCCTAGACATTGAGAGAATTTAATGTCAGTGCAGTATAGCTTGCTCATATCTTTAGCCATATGAATATTGAAATCTTCCAGCATTTCAATGCTATAGCATGGGGAAATGCAAAAAATTATTGAGAATAGAGTAGCTTTATGCTTCATTATTTTCACGCATAACGCCAAATTCACCGGAAGCAAAAAGCAGCGCCGACTTCCCTTGGAGCCCATTGTTATGTGTATGCACCACTCGCACATGTTTTGATCTTTTAATTACCACGTTGGGGATTACTGCCGTTATTACCCTCATCTTGAGAGCCGGGGCCTCCACCTAGTGCTGGTGCCGGTTTTGGGAGTGATGCTGGCGGCGTAATTGTAAGCGGATTCGGCGGGTCGCGCATGACTACACATTCGTATGCTTCATTTGCGCCTTGTACCTCATCACACTTTGGTAGCGCGTTCCATTCATGACCCGCAGCAAAGATGGCACCTGCAATAGCGGCCAAAGAACCCACTGCCCCAACGACCTGACCAACAGACAATGTACGCAAAGCAGAGAATAACCATTGCAGAGTTATTTTATCTGGTATCGCGAGATCACATGCACAGACTTCAATATTGTCACCGTGCGAATATACCGTGTCCCTTAAGCTCCCAAATAGGTCATTAATATTTTTTGACTGTTCGCTTGTTATATTGTTTGTTTGGGAACTATTGAGCTCCTGTTTTAGAGTATTGATTTTTTCATATAAGGTTTTGACTCTCTTATTCTCTACGAAACCAAGACTCTCTAAAAGATCGATCACCTTATCTATATTAGGTATTACGTTCTTTTCGTACATGGGCTCGCCTTCCTTCACCATATAAAGATAACGAATGGACATGCCAAGTTTCAATATACTACTTAAAGGTGATTTGTTCATGTGTCACATCATCTGCGTTTGGAATGAGACTATATTTGGCAACTGAAGACACAAAACGTTGCCTTCAGCGGAGCAGGCGCGTTAGCGTCTGAAACCGCTGGAAGGCCTGGTTATGTGTCATGTTGGTTTGCATTTAAATAACTTCAACGTCGCTTGTTAATATGAGCAGACTATTTGGTATGTCGTTGTGACAATGTAACCCAAAATCACTAACCTGGTCATCGAACTGCATAAGAACCCTAGAACGATCATTTTCTGGTTTGACTATTGTTCCGGTTTTGCCAATTAATGCCCAATAATTCTCTGATGGGTTACACTTTTCTGGCGCGTCGCTATCACCGTTGAATGTTTTTAACTTAACCTTTAATCCTACTTCCATATTTTTCTATATTCCTTTTGACACATAACGAGCCTGTCGAAAAACCTGATTTCGGAAAATAGATTTCCCTATGATCAATTTTTGACAAAGCTTTTTCATTGTTTTACTGATTAATCAACTTCTTTAATTGTTGCACCAAACTTTGTTTCATTCTCGATTCTAAGTCCATTCCCATCCATACCGGTGGATCTTCAGGATATTGTGTAACATCATCATCAATTTCCATTGACCGTCAACTTTCCTTTTGCCTCTATAGCTGAACCGATTGATCCCAATGGCATCAGTGAGATGGCCAAACACCGGTTCAACCGTACCTAATCGTTGACTGTAGATATGGCGGCCTCTTGGGCTATCGATCTTACGCTTCATCCGTTCGAGGATTCCCGCCTTCTGTTCCTGCGTGATATCCAGTGTGACATTGATCTGCCTTGGTGTATGCTGGGCCTCGTTTCTCAGGCAGCGTTTCCTCAAGCCGCAGTTGTCGCAGTCTTGTTCGTAGCCCTGGAACTGCATGAACAGGTGATGGCCGATTCTTGCCCGACGGGCTTTTAGCCACATTGCCTTTCCGGCAGGACACCGGCAAGTCTCGTTATTGCGGTCAACCTTAAACTCGCTCTGGCTGAACCGTTCCTTCTCTTTACGCTTGTTTCTCTCTTTCGATGCCTTGTGATCCTTGAACCGGGGGTCGCGGGCGCGAAAGCCGGTGTCCGCCAGATAGCCGTCTATGCCTTCGGCTTCCAGGTATTCCAGGGTATCCCGGTTGTGGTATCCCGAGTCGGCAGTGATCTTGGTCTTTTGCAGTTTCCTCTCTTCTTTGGGGCTGCTCTCTTTGAAGGTCTCCCTGATCCCTTCTATTACGGGCTTGAGCAGACCATGTTCCTGGCCTTGCCCAAAGGCTTCGGCGTGCACGACCACCTGGTGTAGACTGTCGGCGGCGGCAACGCCGGTGTAGCCCTGGATAACCCCGTGGCTGGTCTTCATCTTGGCGCTTTCGTTGTCGGTGATGTTGCTTTTGACCCTCTTCCCGCTTGTGCCCTTGCGCTCGGGCTCGGTGTCCAGGTGCTGTTTGATCTTACGTGAGGCTGCTCGCAGCTTTTTGATCTGCTCTTGCTCTCGCTCGTAGATATCCGGTTGTTGTTCCGCTGTATCCTGCTCACGATGGCGTTGCAGCATGCGTCGCACCGCGCGATCGATCTTCTGTCGTTTCTTCTTCAGTTCAGCATGTGTGCCGCTCCAGCTCTTGGACGCGTTTGAGGGCAGCTTGCAGCCATCAACGGCGAACATCTCTTTACCGATCAGGCCTAACCGATCACACACCAATACGACTTGTCCAAACAGGTCGGCTATCGTATCAGGGGCGCGGGAGATGAAATCTGCTACTGTACTGTGGTCGGGTTGCAGGTCTGCCGACAGCGCCATGAACACGATATTCTCGCGACATAGGCGTTCGATCTGACGGCTGCTGGTAATGCCCTTGGAATAGGCAAGAATGATGATCTTTAACAGCAGTTTGGGATCATAGGCAGGCCGGCCTGTGCTGTCGTTTTGATACTGTTGGTCAAATGCGCTTATATCAAGCTCGTTATCGATCAGGTAGGAGAGGGAGTATTCGAAACTGCCCGGCAGGATTTGTTTCTCATAGGACACGGGCAGCATTTTCATCTGATCGTAGTTGTAATCCTTATAACGTGCCATCTTCCTTTCTCCATGCACCGTTATTGTCTATGTGATTTTATCGGATTATGGGGTTTTCCGACAGCCTCAACAGTTGCGTTAACAAGCCCCCCTGTCTCAATGGTATGGACTCCTCCACCTTAAGTCGAAATCTCGTTAAAGTGACAGGTCGACCAAAACCAACGGAGCCCATACCATGAAAAATACTACCACAATCACCATAGACCTCGCCAAAGATGTATTCCAAGTTGCTGTTTTTAATAAATTTGGTAAACAATTAGTCAATAAGGACGTGAATTCAAAGCAGTTGGTGAAACTGGTTATGCAACTTCCAGGAGCCTGCATTTACATGGAAGCCTGTGGGTCAGCCCATTACTGGGGAAGACGATTCACGCAATTAGGCTACAAGGCTCAATTGATTCCGCCCCATTTGGTTGCTAAATATCGTACCGGCAACAAGAGCGACAAAAACGATGCTGTGGCTATTTATGAAGTATCCAAAAATCCTCATGTTTACTTCGTTTCAATACGTACCCTGGAGCAACAGGATCTGGCAACGCAACATAAATTGCGAAGTGGGTATATCAAACAAAGAACGCAGTTAGGTAACCGTATCCGTGGATTCGCAATGGAATATGGGGTTAACTTCTCACGTGGCATACATCGATTGCGCCATCAGATTCCTTCCGCCCTGGAAGATGCAGAGAATGAATTAACATCAGTTGCAAGAACATGCTTGTGGGATTTATACAACCAGTTATTGGCCCTAGATAAAATCATTGAGCAGGCGACGACCATTCTGGTTAGTCATGCCAAACAAATTGATGCTTGTGTGCGACTCGAAAAAATACCCGGTGTAGGCTGGCTAGTTGCGAGTATGCTCTATGCACGATTAGGTAATGGTAGTGCCTTCCGGCGAGGCCGAGATGCCAGCGCGAGCCTGGGTTTGGTACCATCCCATTCCGGTAGTGGTGGAAAAAACCGATTAGGAAAAATCACTAAACGGGGCGACAAGTATCTTCGCTGTTTGCTGGTGCATGGGGCGCGGTCTACCCTGCATAGAGTTCAGGGTAAGGAAGATGGACTGAGTGCTTGGGTACGACAGCAACTCACCACAAAGCATGTAAACAATACGGCTGTGGCATTGGCTAATAAGATAGTCAGAATGGCTTGGTCTATTTTAATCACCGGTGATGAATATAAGGCGCCTGTAGCGCAGTAGCACCCATTCATCTCAAGAGGTCACAGTTGTAGGCCTAGATTTGGTAATGTATGAACGGAAACTGACAAAATAGTCAGCCAGATAAAACCTGGTAGTAACGAAGGCTCTTGAAGCCACTGTCTCGATAAGGTATCTGGCAAACGGTGAATGATGCCGTTAAGGTCAGGGGTAGCTCCCATTAATAAAGACCGGATATACGTGAACTAAACTATTTCGTTTTTCCTGAAAATATATTGCTGAATAGGAGGAGTCCATATACGTTACTATTTTTTATGTGATTTCATTTGTAGAACCAATCTGGGTACCCTCTAAATTCCAAGGTGCTTAAATACTGTGCGCGACTTCGCCAATACTCGGCTTCCTTAAGGTTAATCAGTTCTTTATATGGCGCCCCTCTATATATTCGTTCTAATGCTTCTGCGGCCCATTGAGCGTAGGGAACATTGTGATCTTCGCTAGCCGACTTTTTATACCAATATATCGCATTTTCCTTATCAACCACACCTCCCATGCCGTGTAGCAGCATTAGCGCTAGATCGTTTTGGGACTCAGCCAATCCTTGTTTTGCTGCCTTTTCATCCCAGTACATGGTTTTAATGTCATCTTGCGGTACTACATCACCATGCGCGTAAGCGCATGCTAGACTTCTTTGTGCTTCTGCCGACCCCATATTGGCTGCTTTTAGGGTCATTGATAAAGACGTTTGGCTTTGCGGCTCATTACTCCAGAATCCTTTTTTGAAATTGGTTGATGCGAGCAGTGCTATAGCCTCAGCATTTCCATTTTGTGCGCTTTTCTTGAGCCAGTAATGAGATTCTTTTGCCGTGGTCTTTGTATCACCACCATAATACAAGTACCCAAGAATCAATTGAGCTTCAGCATTATTAGTTGCAAGTGAGCGCAGTAGCAATTTAGCCTGCTCATATTTCTTAGCAAGTATCAGTCTCTTGGCTACGCCGATACGATGAAACTTCATGCTTATTTCTCATAACGACCTGGCTCAGTGGGGCGAGCGATAGCTAGCATCCACTGAAGCAGCTGGTTAACTTTGTTTGCTTTTAGACTTTGCTGCATAGTGAAAAAAAGCACCCATAGCAAGCATTCCAACACCAACCGTTATTGTAAATAATTGCAATTCACTGATTTTTGTATAAAAGCCAAACCAAATAAATATTGCTCCTAAGACATAAGATCCATATGCCCCAGACAAAGCAGAATTTTTAGTTTTATTCAATGTTTGGCTAACAACAGTTTCCCTAATTGTAATTTCACTGGTGCATTCTTCAGAGCAACTTAATTTATTACTTGGTGTGAATTGAATGCAATCCGAACACAAACCTTTGCCGCAATTATTACAAATACCTTTCGCTTGTACTTCGTGGTTAATGCATTCCATAGACACTCTCTTTTGAAAAGTTAACGACTAGATATGCGGCGCTGGAGCGGTAGCGACAGCGTCCGAGCGAACGATAGTGAGCGACATGATTTGCTTGTTATAACCTGATTAAATTTTCTTAGCTTCAAACCACGACTCCATGCCACGGTGAAAATATAGTTGAAATTTTAGTTTATCACCTTCTAATTTTGCCCAGCCCCTTCCGCTAATTGGATCTCGATCGTCTTGCCCACTGAAGGAAAACTCTATTTTATCTTTTTCATTATCTGATATTCGATAGTCGATATCCGCTTCTACAGCACAGAAATTTACAAAACCAAACCCATTATTCTCTATTTCTATCTTTGCGGGTTGATCCATATCCATCATATCCGGAGCCCATTCTTCGGACTTTAATATTCGCCACCTTCCTATCAATTTGTTATTCATTATCGATTAATTGTTTATAACAGTGGATTATGTGGACGGCACAAATAATGTGTTATGTGGAAAAATATTCTCGTCTCTTTCCCCGTCAGGGAATCGTGAGATAAATGGCAGTCGCGGATCAGGTTTGCTGGAAATAGCGTCCTGCCAGAGAGGATTCCCATGGTTGTTCACAGGTTATCACGGTTAGCTGCCAAAACTGAAAACGAGAGGAAGAAAATTCCAGTTCTACAGGGTCTCTATACCTTTGGTGTGGTAATGGTCTGGGGGGCTATCCGTTAATCTGGTCTGTGCAACCGCCGCCAAGGCAAACTGGCAGGCTTCAACGCATTCCCATTGGCCTCGGTCAGGGCAATGTCATAGGCATCCGCCAGATTTTTCTCATTAAGTACCGCTTCCGCCGATCCCTCTACCAGGGTGGTGCCCTGATGCAGAAGCTGCAACCGATGGCAGTAGTGCGCCGCCAGACTGAGATCATGCAGAACGACAATCACCGAGTGGCCGCTGTCGCAGTGTTGGCGCAGCAGGTTCATGACATCGAGTTGATGGGCGGGGTCGAGGGCGGAGACGGGTTCGTCCGCGAGCAGGATGTCGGGTTGGGTGACCATGGCGCGGGCGAGGAGGACACGGGCCTGTTCTCCGCCGGAGAGGGTGTTGAAGGCGCGATCCCGGAAGGCCAGCAGATCGGTCTGGCAGATTACCCGCTCGATGATCTCTTGATCCTCTTCTCCCGGATCCTGCCAGGGTTCAAGGTGGGGGATGCGTCCCAGCTCGACGATCCGCTCCACGCTCATGGGCCAGGCGATTTCGCTGAGTTGGGGGAGATAGGCGATACGTTGTGCCCGCTGTGATTGGGGGATCGATTCGATTGCCTCGCCATCGATGCCGAGTTCACCGGCGTCGGCTTCGATCACCCCGGCGAGAACGCGGAGCAGGGTGCTTTTCCCCGCGCCATTGGGGCCGATCAGGCCCAGCATCTCACCCTGTTGCAGGGAGATCTCCACCCCCTTGAGGATCGGCCGCTGCCCACGGGTGACGCAGAGGCCCTTGCCGCTCAGCAGTGTCATACCCCCCTCCTTCTGTGGTGCAGGATCAGCCAGAGGAAGAAGGGTGCGCCGATGAGGGAGGTGACCACGCCGACCTTGATCTCGCCCTGCACCGGCAGCAGGCGCACCCCCATGTCGGCCAGCATCAGCAGCAGTGCCCCACCCATGGCGCTGGGGACCAGCAACCGGCTCGGCTGGTAGCCCACCAGGGGGCGCAGCAGATGGGGCACCACCAGGCCGATAAAGCCGATGGCGCCTGTGACCGAGATGGCCGAGCCCACCGCCAGGGCGACGGCGAGAAAGAGACGCTTTCGCAGATTCGGCAGATCGGCGCCCATGGAGCTGGCGGTCTCCTCCCCCAGGGTGAGGAGATCCAGGGGGCGGCCCTGGCGCCAGATCAACAGCCAGCCCAGGAGTGTGCCGGGGAGCAAGATCCACAGCTCGTTACGGCTCACATTGGCCAGGGAGCCGAGCATCCAGAGGGCGATCTCCTGCACCGCGTAGGGGCTGGGGGCCAGGTTGAGCAGCAGGGAGACCAGGGCCAGGGCGAAGGCGTTGACCGCCACCCCCGCCAGGATCAGGGTGAGGGTGCCGCCGTCGCGCCCGGCCAGGAGATAGGCCGTGAGGGTCGCCAGCAGGGCCCCCGCCATTCCGCCTAAAGGGAGTGCGTATGCGAACAGGCCGGCGACGCCGAAGTAGAGGGTGATCACCGCCCCCAGGGCGGCGCCGCTGGCGCTGCCCACCAGGCCGGGGCTGGCCAGGGGATTGCGCAGCAGGGCCTGCATCACCGCGCCGCAGAGACCGAGGGAGGCCCCGGCCAGCAGGGCCACCAGGGTTCTCGGGATGCGCAGCTCTGTGAGGATCAGGCTGTAGACGCCGGGCGTGTCGCCGAAGCTCTCCTGCAATGCCTGCAACAGGGGCAGGGGTTGGCTGCCGATGGTGAGGGAGAACAGGGCGGTGATCAGGATGGCCACCGCGAGGGAGAGGATCAGACGGTGTTGTCGCACGGCGGCGATCATTGCCCACTCCCGCTCATCGTCCATATCCGACACCCTCTCATCGTCATCCCGGCGCATGCCGGGATCCAGTCAGTGCCGGTAGCCTCTGGATCCCGGCCTTCGCCGGGATGACGGGGTAGTAGGGTAGCGAGAAGGTTGTTTGTCTGATCGGGGTACCGTATCAAGTTCAGTCCAGGGTATTTGCCGAGGTTGTTGGGCTCTCTGGATACGGTGGGCTTGTCGCTGAAGCTCTCCAGCAGTGTCTGCATCAGAGGCAGGGGTTGACTGCCGGTGGTGAGGGAGGGGAAGGCGGTGATCATTGCCAACATCCTCTCATCGTCATCCCGGCGGAGGCCGGGATCCAGTCCGTGCCAGTAGCCTCTGGATCCCGGCCTCCGCCGGGATGACGGGGTGGTAGGGATACGAGAAGGTTATTTACCTGATCGGGGTGCCGTGACAAGTTCAGTCCAGGGTATTTGCCTGGGTTGTTGGGCTTTTTGGATACGGCGGGTTTGTCGCTGAAGCTCTCTTGCAGCGCCTGCGTCAGGGGCTGGTTGCCGATGGTGAGGGAGTGGATCAGGCGGTGTTGTTGTATGGCGGTGTTCATTGCCAACACCTTCTCATCGTCATCCCGGCGGATGCCGGGATCCAGTCTGTACCGGTAGCCTCTGGATCCCGGCCTTCGCCGGGATGACGGGGTAGTGGGGATAGAGATAACAATAACAATGAGAGGTTGTTGGGCTTCATTGATCTACGCCCTCTCTTGCCTGACGCAACAAGGCCACCGCATCGGCCAGCATCGGGCCGGGGCAGATCCAGTACTTGAAGGGGATCTCCACCATCGGCCGCTTCGCCAGCAGGCGCTTCAGGGCAGGGTGGCGCAGTTGTCGCTCCGCCAGGGAGTCCCCCGACTCGCTGAAGCTAGAGGTGAAGAGGGTGCCGGGTTGCCAGCGGAGGATCTCTTCCAGCGGGACAGGGGTGTAACCCTTCACACCATGTTGTGCGGCCAGGTTGTGCCAGCCGGCGAGTCGTAGTGCTTCGTCCTGCAGGGTGTCGGTGCCGCTGGTGTAGCCGCGGGGTTGCAGGAAGAGGGCGCCGGGTGGTTGAGGGTTTTTGTCTTCTCCGGTGTGTAAACGTTGTTGCATCTCTCTTATAAGCAACTCGCCCCGGGAGACCTGCCCGAGCCGGGCGGCCAGTTGGCGGATGTCTGTATGGATAGTGTCGAGCCGGTTGCCGATAGAGAGTTGATGCAGCGGGTACCCCAGTTGCTTGAGAGTCGTACGCAGGCGTGGATTGTCATGGGGGGTGATCAATATCAGATCGGGTTTTAATCGGATGATCTCTTCCGCCCGGGCGTGGTTGATCGGATAGGCCTTGGCTTTCTCTGCAACAAAGGAGCTGTCGGGATCCCGGGAGAGAAAACTGACCGACGCCACCTGTTGGGGGTCGGCTAGCATCAAAAGCAACTGATCACTGCAGAGATTCACCGAGACCACCCGCCGGGGTGGCTCGGCGGCGATGGCCATGCCTGAGCAGAGCATCAGGATTATGGCGATCGCGCTAGTCCGCATGGGCTAGCCGAAGTGGTAGTTGAGGGTCAGCCACAGGTTTCTCTCCGGTGCCGGGAAGAAGGCGGCCCGGTTGGCGAAACTGGCGTCCATCCCCACCGAGCCCGAGTTCGAGTACTCCCTGTCCAGGAGATTATCGATCCGCAGGCCGATGTGCCAGGGTCCGCTGGTGAATTGGGAGCCGAGATTCAACATGCCATAGCCGGGCAGTTCTTCATGGCTGTTGCTGAAATCCCCCCCCAGCACCCGTTCGCTGCTGAAGATCCCTTCGGCAAAGAGGTTCCACTGGGATGAGATGCGCCAGTCGCCGGTAAGTTTGCCGGTCCTCGCCGCCACCAGGGGGATGCGGTTGCCGTCGTAGGGACCGTCGCTGATACGGGGGTCGGTGTAGCTGAGGGAGCCGCCCAGGGAGAAATCGGGGGCGACTTTCCAGTTGGCTTCCATGGTGATCCCTTTGCGACTGGTGTCCTCCAGGTTGATGTTGCTATAGCCACTGGCGTCGAAGCTGATCTCGTTCTCCAGGTCGAGGCGGAAGAGGGCCAGCTTGGTGCTGAAGCCATCCCGGTTCCACTCGGCCCCGGCCTCATAGGAGATACCGGTCTGGTTTTCCAATCCTGTTGGATTGCCGAAGATGGGATTGGTGTGCTCTTCTACCGTGGCGTAGCGGAAGTTTTCGTCTGCACGTAGAAACAGGCGCAGGGCGTCGGTCGCGCGAAAGCTGGCACCAAGGGAGCCAACTGTTTGACTGTCATCCAACTGATCGATACCGAGATAGCTCTCGATGTGGTTGTCGATGGACGAGTGACGCAGGCCGCCGGTGATGGAGAGTTTCTCGCTGGCGGGGATAGTGATTTGGGCGTAGATCGCGTCCACCGATTGATCCAGGATGGTGGGGGCGAAGCTGGTGATCAGCTTGTAATCGGTCCGCTCAAGATCGGCACCCGCGGTCAACTGCATCTCGCCGGAGGCGATGGGAAACTGCCCGATGACGCGTGGGTTGAAGCCTTTCACCGTTCTATCCTGGGTGTTGATTGAGCCGGGTAAGGTGCGGAAGCTGGTCTGGAACTCCCGGTCGTCTTTGCGATAGGTGAGTTCTCCATCGAAGGTCCAGTGGCTGCCCAGACTCTGTTGCAGGCCGATGCGGCTGACGTCGGTCTCGGCATCGGCGAAGTCGCCGTCGTAGGCTGAGACCGATTGGGTGCGGTCCAGTGCCATCTCATCGGCGAAGAGCGCACCAGGCAGCTGTTGGTACTCTTCGGTTCGCTGTTGCTCGAAGAAGATGCCACCGCTGGCGTAGTCGTAGTCGAGTCGCAGATTGTAGTCCTTGCGCTCGGTTTCGTTGTTGTCCCTGTAGTTGTCGCTCTCGTGGTGCTTGGCGGAGAAGCGGTAGGCCAGGCCGTTATCCAGGCGGTCTTCGATGTCGACATAGCCTTCCCGGCCCTGGTAGCTGCCAACGCCCAGCGAGACATTGGTGGAGAAGGTGTTCGCTAGCCTGGTGATGATATTCACCATCCCCCCCACCGCTTGGTTGCCGTAGAGCACACCGGCGCTGCCCTGGACGATCTCGATTCTTTCCACCCGCCGCATATCGATGCTGTTGAGATCGGGGGCGGCGGTGTCGCCGGTGTTGTTCAGGCGCCGGCCATCCACCAGCACCAGGGTGTTGGATTGGGCCGTGGCACCAAAGCCACGCATGTCGATGACCGCTTTACTGCCGTCGCCGTAGAGGCTGTCGATCTGGATGCCGCTGCGGGACTGCAGCAGCTGTTGTATTGTTTGCGAACCGCTCTGTTCGATCTCCTCCCGATCGATGACGGTGATGTTGGCCGGAGTATCGATACTCGCCTGGTCGTGGCGCGATGCACTGACGGCAATGGTCGGCAGATCAGAGGCCGCAAACAGCGGTAGACTGGGAAGGAGTAACAGACCGGTGGTTATCAACCGGCTTCTTTTTGAAAAATACATCGTAAGCTCCCGATGACGCACACCCGCGTCTTTGGATGAAAAAGCGCGTGCGTTGGGAGCCGGGTGGAGCCGATGTGGTCGGCGATCCCCATGCCGCCCGCCGCAACACATCGAATCGCCCAGGCCGGTCTCCGGACTCACAGATTGGATTAAACCGATGTCACGCCTTCCCATGGTCTTAGCCACAGTGGCTTGTTGTGACACCTCATCTGTTTACCGTTGCGGGGGCAGTGCAGGCATCTCACCTGCTTCCCGTTTAACCCGGCTTGCGCCGGGCACCTGAGGCAGGCGGCAAAACTTACAGAGATTGGGGCTATGGGTCAAGCGATCCTTGCCTAGTGAGTTGCTATACTGGTTCGATTCTGGTGAGCGGACTTCGATTCGAGTGTTAGAAATAATTGTCTACTTACACGGTCTGAATAGCGCAGGCAGTTCGGCCAAGGCGGCGATGTTGCTGAGAGAGCAAGCTGTAAGGGTTATTAAATCGTCTGATGCCTCGGATAGTCTGTCTGGAGTATGTTAGTGATAGGGATATCCCAGGATAATCCGGGATCTGGTAATGCTGTTTTTCGTGCCAGTACAGCGATACTCTGGTTAATAGGTGCCAGATGTACTTTGGATGTGGTGCGATCGCGGGACAATGAGATGATTCGGCCTGGTGTCCCTTCAATGGACTCAATTATTTGGAATCCGGTTCTTTCATTTAGCAATGTTTTGAAAGTTTCGATGGAGTAGCGCCAAAAGTCCCAGGGCATTTCGTGGGGTGGTATGGCTGGATGAGTGGATACATATAGTAGTCCCCCGGGTTTCAGGGTCTTATTGATTTCTATCACCGCCTTCCATGGCATCGCCAGGTGCTCAAATACAGATATCGAAAAGACGGCATCGTAATGTTCAGTAGGAAGATGTGAGGAGAGTGCGTGAACGTCTCCAACCACATCAACGTTATCGCCTTGATGAATATCCAGTCCAGTATATGAAACAGAGGAATGAAACGCATCTCGCCAAACCACGCCAGTAACATTTCTTGAACCTATCTCAAGCAGTTCCGGTTTCGGTGACTCGTTTACAGACGCTATAAACTTACCGAAGAGCTGATAAAAGGGATCCCTATCTGTCCCTTTTTTCAATGGAGTCAGTAACACAGCCAGGATTGTGAGTAGTGCAGCCACTGTTTGACGGGTAAAAAAATTCGCCACACCTTCTTCTTGTATATGCTTAGGGATCATCTTGATCCGATCTGACAATCTAGCATTCATTGTTAACTATCCGTAGTCGTGATCATATGGCTTGGGCGACTCCATGTAATTCGTTCTATTATATCCTAATCATCGTGCTGGCTTTAAATGTCCGGCATTACTGTTGCAACCAGCTGTTATCGATATATTGTGATTATCTATCTCCATGGGCTCAACAGCGCCGGCAGTTCCGGTAAGGCGGCGGTATTGAGGGAGTCGCTACCCGAACTTAAGATCATCGCCCCCACCTATCCCGCCCATACCGCGGCGAAGGCGGTGGCGACACTCACCCATAGTCTGCAGCCCCTGCTGCAAGAGGAGCGCAATGCCGATGAGCCCCGCGTCATGGTGGGAAGCTCCATGGGGGGCTTCTACGGCGCCTGTCTGGCGCAACGCTTGGGGATTCACCACCTGGTAATGATCAACCCCGCCCTGCGACCCTGGGAGCTGCTGCTGCAGGTGGTGGGTTGGCAGTACAACCAGGCCCAGGACGAGCGCTACTATCTATCCTCGGAGATGGTGGCCGCTACCCGTGGATTTGCCGTGGAACCGAGTGCCGATGGGGTGCCCACGACCCTGCTGCTCGACAAGGGGGATGAGCTGATCGACTACCGCATCGCCGAGGGGATCTATCGGGGGATCGGTGACATTCACTGTTTCGAGGGGGGGAGCCACACCTTCGATCACATGGAGGAGGCGGTGGGGATAGTTGCTGAGATTCACCAGAGAGTGGCGGAGAAGATTGATTCCGCAAATCAACGCGAATGAACGCAATTGTTGCATTTCTCATTCCGTGTTCTTGGTATGAATTAGAAGGAGTCACGGTGGCTGGCGTAGCTCTTTCTACGCCGCCCCAACAGCACGTCCGTGTGCTGACGGGGCTATCGCGGCATCCCTGCCGCTGCTACGAAAGAGCTACGCCAGCCACCTCCGTTCTGATAGTGGTGGCTTGCAACGGCATGTAGAACAGCAAAGAGAGGTATGAGTTTCCACGTTGGAGCTTGGTAATTTGAAATGTTCTTTCTTGCGTAGGGTGCGGCTTGCCGCACCGATACACAAACATCAGAGTGGCAAGGTGTTTCCGGATGGTTTAATGGTGCGGCCAGCCGCACCCTACGTAATATTTACGTTTATTCGTGTTTATTTGCGTGCTGATGTCAGCCGTCGACCACAGGCTCGCTGAAGGAGCAATCCTTCTGCGGGCAGACCTTCTCGGTGCCTTTGCGCTTGGTGGTCTTGATGGTCAGTACCGGCCAGCCGCAGTTGGGGCAGGGTTCGGCCACCGGCTCGTTCCACACCGCGTAGTCGCAATCTGGGTAGGTTGAGCAGGAGTAGAAGATCTTGCCGCGCCGGGATTTTCGTTTCAGCAATTTGCCCTTGTTACACTTGGGGCAGCTGACGCCGGTATCCTCCGGCTTTTCCAGGGGTTCGATGAATTTACAGGTCGGATAGCTGGAGCAGCCGATGAACTTGCCGTAGCGGCCCCGCTTGATCACCAGTTCGGAGCCACAGTCGGGACAGTTACGCCCCTCCACGACCTCCGGTTCCTCCTTCTCCGCGGTGTCCGCATTCAGATCCCGGGTGTAGTCGCACTCGGGATAGTTGGTACAACCGATAAAGCGGCCGTGACGGCCGAGGCGGATGGAGAGCTGCTTGCCGCAATGGGGACAGGCCTCGTCCAGTGCCTCATGGGTGACGTCGCTGCGTTTCACATTCTCCTGGGTATGATCGATCCGTTCCTTGAACGGGCCCCAGAATTTACTCAACAGCGGGATCCAGTCCTCCTCCCCGCGGGAGACGGCGTCCAACTCATCCTCCAGATTGGCGGTGAAGTCGTAGTCCACGTAACGGGTGAAATATTCGGTGAGAAACTTATTCACCACCCTGCCCACATCGGTAGGCTGGAAGCGCTTCTTCTCCAGCACCACGTATTCCCGGTCCTGCAGGGTGGAGATGATGGAGGCGTAGGTGGAGGGGCGGCCGATGCCGTACTCCTCCAATGCCTTCACCAGGCTCGCCTCACTGTAGCGGGGGGGTGGCTCGGTAAAGTGTTGCTCGGGGCGGATCGCCTTCAGCGGTAGGGTCTCGCCTTCGATCAGCGGTGGTAATAGTTTCTCATCGCTGTCGCTCTTGGCCCCATCGTCGAGTCCTTCCTGGTAGACCGTGATGAAACCCGGCTTGGCGATAACCGAGCCGTTGGCCCGAAACAGGTTGCCCTCGCCACACGCTAGATCGGCGGCGACGGTATGAATCGTGGCGTGGATCATCTGGCAGGCCACCGATCTTTTCCAGATCAGCTCGTACAGCTTTGCCTGATCCTTGCTCAGGTGACCCTTGATCTCTTCGGGGATGCGCAGCACAGAGGTGGGTCTGACCGCCTCATGGGCCTCCTGGGCATTCTTGGCTTTTGTCTTGAAGTGACGTACCGATGCAGGCAGCTGATCGGCGCCATAGCGTTTGCTGATGAGGTCACGGATCTCATCCAATGCCTCATCCGCCAGGTGAACGGAGTCGGTACGCATGTAGGTGATCAGGCCCACGGTGCCCTGACCCACGTCCACCCCTTCATAAAGTTGCTGCGCGGTGCGCATGGTGCGTTGGGTGGTGAAGCCCAGCTTGCGTGCCGCTTCCTGCTGCAGGGTGGAGGTGGTGAAGGGCGGCGCGGGATTACGTTTGCGCTGTTTCTTCTCAACCTTGACCACCTGCAGACCGCTACGGCCAGCCTCCAGCAGCTGATTCTCGGCAGCCTTGGCGCTTGTCTCGTCGGTGATGCTGAACTTCGCCAGTTTTTCACCCTGGTAGTGGGTAAGGCGTGCAGAGAAACCCTGTTTCTCCTTTTCCGAGTCCGCCTCGATGCTCCAGAACTCTTCCGCCTTGAAGGCCTCGATCTCCAGCTCCCTCTCCACGATCATGCGCAGCGCCGGGCTCTGCACGCGACCTGCCGAGAGGCCTCTGCGTACCTTTTTCCACAGCAGGGGCGAGAGGTTGAAACCGACTAGATAATCAAGCGCCCTGCGCGCCTGCTGGGCATCCACGAGTTCATGGGAAAGTTCGCGGGGATTGGCAATGGCGTCATTCACCGCCTTCTTTGTGATCTCGTTGAACACGACCCGGTAGACCGGCTTGTCCTTGAGCTTGCCACGTTGCTGGAGCAGCTCGGAGAGATGCCAGGATATCGCCTCGCCCTCGCGGTCGGGATCGGTTGCCAGATAGAGGGCTTCAGATTTTTTCAGGGCCTTGGTTATTGCCTGAACATGGCGATCGTTGCGTTCGATCACCTGGTATTTCATGGCAAAACCCTTGTCAGGATCGACTGCCCCCTCTTTGGGTATAAGGTCTCTTACATGCCCATAGGAGGCCATTACCTCGAAGTTGCCACCGAGGTACTTCTTGATGGTTTTTGCCTTTGCTGGCGATTCAACAATAACCAGATTCATCGATATTAGGGTCGTTTCAAGGGAAAAACGCGGCACAGTGAACCGCCCCGCGCGAAAGAAATCAAGTTTTTTTAATGTTTGCTGCTACTAATGCAGGAATACCGGGACTTCGTTATAGACCATATCCTCCATCCGCGCGAAGGCAGCTTCCTGACCGGGCTGATTCATCAATACCAGTAGTATTATCCATTTCAACTCCTCTTCCGTGATGATCGCGGTATCGAGCGCCAGGGCCCGATCGATGACAAGCTCGCGGGCGTTTAGCGTGAGTATGTCATTCTGCTCCAGAAACAGCAGCAGACCGCGGGAATCCACATCCAGCCGGGTGGTCTCCTCTTCGGTAAAGACCCTCAGAGAGTGGGATTGGTTCGTATCGCCATGTTGAGACTGATCGTGGTTGGCAAGTTCATCCAGCCAATCAAAGGCCTTGGTAATCTCTACCGCGGGGAAGCCTGCTTGAATCAACTCGTCACGAAGCTCGTGTTGATCGGATGGTGGGGCCTGCTCGCCGTCCATATAGTTTTCATAGAGGTAGATCAGAATATCGACCACGTTCTCGTTCATATGCTCTCTCTCCCGCTGTGGCGGGATGTCAGTCTGTCTGTGCGGCAGTAGTAGCCGCCGGGAGCCGATGATACATGACCTTCTAGCTCGAGCAACAGCAGCATGGACGAAACTGCCTCCGCGGTCAAACCCGTTCGGGTGATTAATTCGTCAACCGATACCGGATCATAACCCAGGGCCTGATCCAACAGCTGATAGTCGGCATCGCGTTCTACGATCTCTAAAGTCTGTCCAGGTATCTGTGTTTCCACTGGATTTTCAAGTGTTGCGAACAGGGAACCCAATTCCTCGATGATATCCTGGGCCGACTCCACCAGTTTGGCCCCCTGCCTGATCAGGGCATGACAGCCGCGGGCCTGGGGATTGTGAATCGATCCCGGAATGGCAAACACCTCTCGGCCCTGCTCCGAGGAGAGTCTTGCGGTGATCAGTGAACCGCTCTGCAGGGTGGCCTCCACCACCAGGGTGCCGAGGGAGAGGCCGCTGATGATCCGGTTTCGACGCGGGAAGTTTTCCGCCCTTGCCTGGGTGCCTGGCGGAAACTCGGTGATCAAGAGTGACTGATCGGCAATCTGGTGGGCGAGGTCTTTATGACTGCCCGGATAGATACGATCAGGCCCTGTACCCATGACGGCAATGGTTGAACCGCTCTTGAGCGCGCCCTGGTGGGCTGCCCCATCAATGCCCTGGGCCAGGCCACTGGTGATGCAGAAGCCGGCCGCGGCCAGGTAGCTGGCAAACTCGCGGGCATTATCGAGGCCCGTGGTGGTCGGGTTGCGGCTGCCGACTATGGCCAGCTGAGGTTGTTGCAGCAGCTGTTCGTCACCCACCAGAAAGAGCAAGGGGGGTGGGGCGTCTATCTGCCGTAACAGGGAGGGATAGCCCTCGTCCTTCAGGGTGAGGAGTTGATGGTCAGGATGTGTCAACCACTCGAGGGAGGGCTCTATCCTGCTCCGGTCTTGGCTCAAGAGGGCGTCTATAGCCGGTTGTGGTAAGCCAAGTTGTTTAAGCTCGTCACCCTTGGCGCCCAGGATGGCTTGCGGATCACCATAGTGATTCAAGAGACGCTGAAAGTAGCGGCTGCCGATACCGGAGGCCAGGCTGACAAGCAGCCAGGCCTCCATCTCGGAAGCTGATGTGCCAGGTGTACCATCCATGCTACACGGCCTCTTCAGATTGGTTTAGGAGCCTGGTGTGCGCACCCAGTCCAGAACATGCAGGGGTTTGGTGGCATCCATCACCAGGGCGAAGCTGACCTTCTCGAAGGTGCGAAAGACCATCAGATGGCCGGCCTCTTCCAGGGGCAGGGTGACGGTTTCACCGCGGCCTTTGACGATATCGCGCACCTCGTCACCACCCTGCAGGATCTTCATTACATGGCCGGCTTCCAGTCCCGCGTTGGCACCTTTGTTCAGCACCACCACGTTGTACTGTCCGATCTGGGTGACACCGTTGAGCACTGATATGATACGTCCTTCAATGGCCGAATCAGGCACCCTGGGTTGAAAATCGATCAGTGGTTCATCCTGCTGTTCCTTGATCAGGCGATCCCCGATGATCGCTTCCATGTCGGTGGAGGTAAGCAGCAGTTTGGCGGGGTCGCCGGTTCGTTTCAGCTCCGAAGTGCCCACATACAGGGCTTCATAACCCAGAATCTCACCGGTATCAGGATCTTTGTAGGGCTTTTCCGGTCTAACCACGGCGTATTGGATGGGACTTGTCTCCATGATACTGCGTGCGTAGTAGCTGATCCCCGCACCCCCTACAATGTGGTCATCCAGAAAATGGACGATATAGGGTGCCTTCTCCAGCTCATTCTCGTCGACCACGTAAGGTCTGGTGAGGAATGGGGCTATGGCGTCAATGGGGATGGTTGGAATGGCCTGATCCAGGGGAGTTGCCCGAATTCTGGGCCCAAGCGCGTTTTTGCGATTCAGCTGAAGTACCGGACGACCGTCCCGATAGGTGAGCAGGATCTCATCGCCGGGATAGATCAGATGTGGGTTTTCGATCTGCGGATTCACATACCAGACCTCCGGCCACAGCCAGGGGTCCCGCAGAAACATCGATGAGATGTCCCAGAGTGTATCGCCTTTGACCACGGTGTAACGTTCCGGGTGAGAGGGATTGAGAGCGACATGCTCAGCCGCAATTAAGGAAAAGGAGAGCAGCAGGCCGCTGATGACTCCGATGAGTTTGTTGTTAAGATATGACATAACTATTCCCTTGGGTACGAAGCGGAAATTCTTCGGCTTGGCTAGCGATCAACTGCGGATATCTCCCATGAGCTGTGTTCTATACTCGATGACGATTTTGGTGAAAAAACAGTCTGTGACACTACACCAGTTTCCAGTATGATCATAATGTTAGCGCAATTTCTTGCATTTGTACTATAGATTTTGGAAAAACAGATGGCGATTCTTGACATACTCCACTTTCCCGATCCACGACTGCGCAACAAGGCCAAACCTGTGGCTCAGGTTGACGACTCTATACGTCGGCTGATTGACGATATGCTTGAGACAATGTATCAGGCCCCGGGGATCGGACTCGCTGCAACCCAGGTCAATGTGGCCAAGCGTGTGGTCGTTATCGACCTCTCCGAAGAGAAAAATGAGCCCCTTTGTCTGGTCAATCCGGAGATAATCGAGAAGGATGGCGAGGAGCAGATGGAAGAGGGTTGTCTCTCGGTCCCCGGCATCTACGAAATGGTGATAAGGGCCAACAAGATCCGGGTGAGAGCCCTCGATCGCGACGGTGCTCCCTTTGAGATGGAGGCCGAAGAGTTGTTGGCGGTCTGTATTCAACACGAACTGGATCACCTGGAAGGTAAATTGTTTGTGGACTATCTATCCAGCCTCAAGCGACAACGGATCCGCAAGAAGCTGGAAAAGGAGAATCGACAGCAAGTTGCCCCTGGCGATAATGCCCACCAGGCCATCTGAGCCTTCTCTGGAGTCCCATCTTGATCCAATCTTCATCCGTGAATGCGGGTTTGTCTGAGACACCGTTCCCAAAGCTATCAAATCTACCCTTCGATATTGATCAAAGCAGGTCAACAACCCATGTCTGAGCCACTGAATATCGTCTTTGCCGGGACCCCGGAGTTCGCCGCTACTGCGCTCGAGTCCCTCCTGACTACCCAACACCGGGTGGTGGCTGTCTATACGCAGCCCGATCGACCTGCCGGCCGCGGCAGAAAAGTCCACATCAGTCCGGTGAAGGCGTTAGCCCTGGAGAGAGGTATCGAGGTGAGGCAGCCTCAGACACTCAAGGATGAGGGTGCACTGCAGGCACTGGCCGATCTGAAAGCGGATTTGATGGTGGTGGTGGCCTACGGACTGCTGTTACCTCAGGCTGTTTTGGATATACCCAGACTGGGTTGCATCAATATCCATGCATCCCTGTTACCGCGCTGGCGGGGGGCCGCACCGATTCAGCGGGCGCTGTTGGCGGGGGACAAGGAGACGGGCGTCACCATCATGCAGATGGAGGCGGGTCTGGATACGGGGCCGATGCTATATACATTGAAGACCCCTATTCATGACCAGGATACCGGTGGCTCGCTACACGATCGCCTGGCGGAGATGGGTGCACAGGCGCTGTTGGCCTGTCTGCCCGATTTGGCTGCAGGTCGGCTACAGGCCGAAACCCAGGATGACCAACTGGCCAACTATGCCAGTAAACTGGATAAACAGGAGGGCCTGATAGACTGGTCGCAGAGTGCAGCAGAGATCGACCGCAAGGTACGGGCCTTCAATCCATGGCCGGTGGCCCAATGCCGCTTTGGGGAAAAGGTAATGCGCATCTGGCAGGCAGAACCGCTTAAGCAGGGGTGTGCCGCCGAGCCGGGAGAGGTATTGCGCAGCGGTAAATCGGGCATCGACGTTGCTACGGCTGATGGCGTGTTACGCATCACTCAGTTGCAGATGCCGGGTAAACGCGCCATGTCCGCAGCCGATTTCCTGAATGCCCATTCCATGCAAGGCGTGGTGCTAGGGCCTGTTAACACTAATCCAATGCACACTGTTGTGCCTGAAAAAGCGCCAATCAAGGCGCGAGGAGAGAAGTTTGGTCACTCCAAATGAACGACGAGCAACGCTGAGTGGCGCTTTTTCAGGCGCACCCCGAAGGGCTGGGGCTGTTTTTGCACCCAGCGGCGTTATCATTCGCTCATGTAGCCGGGCTACACTACGCTCATTCTGCCTTGCTGGGTGCAAAAACAGTCCCAGCAGAGTGCATTGGATTAGTGTTAACAGGTCCTAGGCTGATGCCGGCTGGCGCAAGGAGAGTAAACTCCGGTGATCCGCGCCTTGTTTCCGCGCTCGTCATCCAGCAGGTATTGGCGGGTCGTTCGCTTTCCGAGTTGCTGCCCCACTATCTCGATCAACTTGACGATAGTCGCGACCGGGGATTGGTCCAGGCGATCTGCTTCGGTGTGATGCGGTTTTATCTCAAGCTGCAATATCTGCAACGCCAATTATTGGCAAAACCGTTGAAGTCGAAGGACCGGGATGTGGAGGCCCTGATTCTGGTTGGGTTCTATCAGCTGCTCGAACTCAGAGTTGGCGATCATGCCGCGGTGCATGAAACGGCCGGTGCGGCGAATAAACTCGGCAAGCGTTGGGCCGTGGGTCTGATCAATGGTGTGCTACGCAACTTCCTGCGCCGGAAGGAGAAGCTGCTCGCTGATCTGGCGGATGAAGCGGAGGCGCTGCATGCCATGCCCGGTTGGTTACTGCAAGCGCTGCAGACCCAATGGCCCGAGAGTTGGCGTCAACGGGTAGAGGCGCTCAATGCCCATCCACCCATGAGTCTCAGGATTAACCGGCAAATCAATTCGCGCCAGGATTACCTGCAACTGCTGCAGGAGAGTGCTATCGAGGCCAGTCCCATGCCAATCATCGAAAGCGGCATCAACCTGGCCCAGGCCATGGACGTGGAGAGACTGCCCGGTTTTGCCGAGGGGCGTGTCTCGGTACAGGATGGGGCAGCCCAGTTGGCGGCAGGTCTTATGAGATTGCAGCCTGGGCAGCAGGTACTGGATGCCTGTGCGGCGCCGGGGGGCAAGAGCTGCCATATGTTGGAGCTGGAGCCAAAGATCGAGTTGACCGCCCTGGACAACGACGCCGACCGTCTGCAACGGGTGGGGGAGAATCTGTCACGCCTGGGACTTCAGGCGACCCTGCAGCTGGGAGATGCGGCCAACCCCAGTGGATCCTGGGCGAGGCAGTGTTATGATCGGATATTGCTGGATCTGCCCTGTTCAGCGACAGGTGTGATCCGGCGCCATCCTGATATCAAGTACCTGCGCAGGGAGACAGATATCGTCAATCTTGTGAAACTTCAGGCCAAAATTCTGGACGCTGTCTGGCAGTTATTGAAACCGGGTGGTGTGATGCTCTATGCAACCTGCTCAATCCTGCCGCAGGAGAATGAACTGCAGTTACAGCAATTTCTCTCCCGCCAGGCCGATGCCAGGGAGGATATGATGGATGAGACTTGGGGAGAGGCCAGATCGTCAGGACGCCAGATCGCCCCTGGTGAGGATGGTTTGGACGGTTTTTACTATGCTCGTTTAGTAAAACTGGCCTCATGAGGAGGGGATCATCATGGCTGTTGTCGATTCTGCTGTTGCTGCCACTGGCGCAGGCAGCGGCCTTTAACATCAAGGATGTTCAGATCAATCAAGTCGACAACGTGTACCAGTTGAATGCCCGCATAGATTATCAATTGAGTGAACAGGCCCATGAAGCGCTGAGCAACGGGGTGCCGCTGACCTTGAAAGTACAGCTTTTTGTGGAGAAGGTATGGCGTGGATTCTGGGAACCGAGCCCATTTGCCACCACCTTGAGTTTTCAGATTCGCTACCATGCCTTGACGGAACTCTATCGAATCGTGGATAGACAGACCGGGGATGAAGAGAATTTCGTCACCCAGGAAGCGGCCCTGCATGCATTGGGTGAGATCACCAATCTGCCTATGGTCAGCATGACAAAACTGACCCCTGGCGAGGCCTATCAACTGCGTCTACGCGCCGACCTCGATATCGAATCACTTCCCTTACCGCTGCAGCCCTTGGCCTACCTGGGCCGGGGCTGGAAGCTGACGACAGGATGGTCCCAATGGCCCCTTCAACCTTGAGTCGATTACGCCTGGGAGGGCTCTCCGTCGGCCTATTGCTGATACTGTTGCTGGTGAGCCTGCACCTGATGAGCAGTGCGGTGCAGAATTCAACCGAGTTGAGCCGCTATTTTGTCCCGCTGCTGATCTTCAACCTGGCGGGTATGTTCGTCCTGATCGTCATGATCACCTACAACTCGATACGTCTGATACGCCAATATCTGCGACACAGCGCCGGTTCGCGGCTGACCCTGCGCATGGTGATGATCTTCACCCTGATCTCACTGCTTCCCGTAGGCGTGGTCTATTATTATTCGTTCAGTTTTCTGCAGGGGGGTATCGATAGCTGGTTCGATGTGCAGATCGACCAGGCCATGCAGGATGCTCGGGATCTGGCCCAGGCCTCTCTCTCCCTCAATCAGCGGGTGTGGCTGAAGTATACGGAGCAGCAGCTGCTCAGTATCGCGGATACCTCTGAATCGGCGCTCTCTCTGACTATAGCCAAGCTGCGTCAACAATCGGGTGCGTTGGAGCTCTCACTGAGCGATCCGTCGGGGCAGATCATCGCCTATTCAAATGCCGTGGCGGATGAGTTGGTGCCGGCCAAACCGGACGATTACATCATGCAGCGTCTGCGTGAGGGTAACAGCTACGTTGGATTGGCCAGGGAGAAGGATGAGCTGATGATTCGTGTTGCCGTGGCGGATCCCCTCGGCCGACCCTTCATCATTCAGGGGCTCTACCCCGCGTCGGAGAGGGTCAGCGTCCTCTCGGAAAAGCTGGAAGTGGCCTATAACCGCTACAATGAACTCTCGTTTCTGCGTCAATCACTGAAGCGCAACTTCTCCCTGACCCTGTTTCTGGTACTGATGTTCGCGATGCTGTCGGCTGTCTGGGCCGCGTTCTTTTCCGCCAGGCGCTTGGTGGCGCCGATTGCGAACATCGCTGCAGGCACCAAGGCGGTTGCCGAGGGGGACTACGATCGCCGTCTGCCCGTACCGAGACGGGCGGATGAGCTTGCCTTCCTGGTATCCTCATTCAACACCATGACCCGGCGTATCCGCCAGGCCAGGGATCAAGCCGCGGAGAGCCAGCGGGAGGTGGAGGGACAGCGGGCCTACCTGGAAACCGTGTTGGCCCGACTCTCGTCCGGGGTGCTGACCTTCGATGCCCAGCGCAAGATGCGCACCGCCAATCCGGCCGCGGAAAAGATTCTCGGTATCAACCTGAACCGCAGAATCGATATGCCGGTTCAGGCCTTGGCCCTTGAATCCCCCATTCTGAGGCAGTTCGCCGAAGGTTTGGAGGCGCCGTTACGCCAGATCGACGAGGAGTGGCGCGGTGAGTTGACCCTGTTTGGTGGTGAAGGACGCAAGGTGTTGATCTGCAGGACCACCCCATTTGCCCAGCCCAACGGGCGCAAAGGTCATATCGTCTTGTTCGATGACGTGACGGCACTGATCCGCGCCCAGCGGGATGCCGCCTGGGGCGAGGTGGCGCGGCGTCTGGCCCATGAGATAAAAAATCCGCTGACGCCTATTCAGCTTTCGGCGGAGCGTTTGCGACACAAATATCTGAATGACATGCCGAAACGTGATGCCGAGGTGCTCGATCGCGCGACCCATACCATCGTGCAGCAAGTGGAGGCCATGAAGAGCATGGTCAACGACTTCTCCGAGTATGCCCGTCCGCCGCAGATGGAGTTGAAGCCGATCAAACCGGATACCCTGATCGGGGAGATTGTCGACCTCTACCGGGGTACTCGCGGGGTGGGATTTGAGATCGACCTGTCAGCCAACCACGCCAGGATCGAGGCCGATCCCTTGCGTATCCGTCAAGTCGTTCACAATCTCGTTAAAAACGCTGTCGAGGCGTTGGAGGGGAAGAAGCGGGGTAAGGTCTCCCTGGTCTCTTCCGTCCGTAGCCGGGATGATCATCCGTTCTATGAATTGCGTGTGCAGGACAATGGTCCGGGCTTCGCCGAGGCGATGATACAACAGCTCTTTGAGCCCTATGTCACATCCAAACCCAAGGGTACGGGACTGGGTCTGGCGATTGTAAAGAAGATTGTTGAGGAACATGGCGGTATCATCTGGGCAGAAAACTGTGATAAAGGTGCCTGTATGGTGGTGCAACTACCTATGCTGCTGGATTTGACTCGAGAGACCGCAACAGAGGAGAGTGAAGTATGAGTCGCGCCTATATCCTGGTTGTGGATGATGAGCCTGATATCCGCAACCTGGTAAAAGAGATTCTCCAGGACGAATCCTATGAGGTAGCGATGGCGGAGGATGGCAAGTCTGCGCGCCAGGCATTGCGTGATCGTCGCCCGGAACTGATCCTGCTGGACATCTGGATGCCCGATGTGGACGGTATCACCCTGTTGAAGGAGTGGGGTGAGAACGAGGGCCTACCCTGCCCGGTGATCATGATGTCGGGGCATGGCACAGTGGAGACAGCTGTCGAGGCCACGCGTCTGGGGGCCTATGATTTTCTGGAGAAGCCTCTCTCTCTGGCCAAGTTATTATTGACGGTCAATCGCGCCCTGGAGGCGGAACAGCTCAAGCAGGAGAATGTTGGCCTAAAACGCCATGTGCATGCCGTGCACGAGCCCACGGGCCGCAGCCCGGTGATGCTGCGTCTGCGAGAGCAGGTGAAGCGGATAGCCCAGCACGATACCTGGGTGTTGGTGACCGGTGAGCCAGGTAGTGGCCGTGAAACCCTGGCCCGCTATCTCCACTCCCAGAGCGTTCGCCGCGACCGACCCTTTGTGGAGGTGAATGTCAGCTCGATCGTGAAGGGAAACGCTGCGCAGGAACTGTTTGGCAGTGAAAGAGACGGCCGAATTCACTACGGTCGACTGGAGCAGGCGGCGGGAGGGACCCTGTTCCTTGATGAAGTGGCGGATATGGACCTGGAGGCCCAGTCACAACTGGTGGGTGCGCTGGATACCGGGAGTTTTCTTCGGGTCGGCGGCACGGAGCCGGTGAGTATCGATGTGCGGATCATTGCCGCAACCCAACACAATCTGGAAGAGGCGGTGCAGGAGGAGACATTTCGTGAAGACCTCTTCTACCATCTCAATGTGGTACCCCTGCATGTTCCTCCCCTGCGTGAGCATCCGGAAGATGTCCCGGAGCTGCTCAACTTCTACGTGGACTGGTATGTGAACCACGAAAAGCTGCCTTACCGGCACTTTAACGTGGGGGCGCAGAATACCCTGCGTAACCATCCCTGGCATGGCAACGTGCGGGAGTTGAAGAACCTGGTGCAACGATTGTTGATCCTGGGTGCCGGCAATGAGATCTCCCAGGAGGAGGTGGAAGCGGCGCTGGGCGCCCCCGATGTGGGGAGTGCATTGGGGGGGCTGGAGTCATTGGTCAGTTTCGATCAACCCTTGCGACAGGCCAGAGAGGAGTTCGAGAAGGTCTATCTGGAGTATCAGCTGCGCCAGCACGAGGGCAACATCTCACGCATGGCCAAGGAGGTGGGCATGGAACGCACCCATCTCTATCGCAAGCTCAAATCCCTGGAGATCGAGTTCAAAGACAAGCGGTGATGTAAAATCGGGGACAGACCACGGTTTTGGGATTTTAGCGCGTTACTGTTGTTAAACGTCGATAGCGTTGGAAACCGTGGTCTGTCCCCCTTACTTCTTCACCAGGCCAGGCGCATATCCCAGTCATACTGACGTTCGGTGGGTAAAACCGGTGCGATCTCCGGATCGACCGCATTATAGACGTTCACTGCTGATGTGACATTGGCGTCGCGACCGTGGATGAAATCCTGATCCCCTACGATCACCATGTAGGCCTTGTTCAAGATCAAGGCGCGTTCCGGGCTCGGGGTGATCAACTCATAGACGTCCGCGGCCAGGACCTTCTCTTCATTGACGCTGCCATCCTCATTGAACCACTTCTCGATGATCTCGTCGTTTTCCCGGAATTCATTGCCGCCGCCGACAAGCTTCAAATAATTGAGAATCTCACCCTCTGTCTCGCCGATGTTGGGTGCGTCCACCATACCCCGAAGGTTGATATAGCCCCAACCCGAGGCTCCGGTCACTTTGCGGGGGAAGGCAAAGGTCTGGTCGATAGTGCTGCCGATGGAGGTATGGCAGCCCATGCAGAAGGTGGTCTCCTCTTCGCTCTGCTTGCGTAGATGGCCGTCAGCACCTTCGATAAAACCCAGCACCAGCCAGCCGAAGCCGTTGTCCAGACCGTCGTCTCCCCGGGAGACAAAGTTCGGTAGGTTGCCATCGAGTTTTTCCTGCTTCTCGTTGCCATACATGGAGAGCAGTTCCGGGGGCGTATAGAAGGTCTGTTTGACCATATACCGCACCTCTTTCATGCGTGCCGGGATGGTAATCGTCATATCCTCGTCGAGTCCGATATAACGCACCGTATGCAGGAATTCGGTACCCTCGGGGTAGAGCATCGGGGTGACGCTGACATTGGAGGCGTTACCGACATATGCATCGGGACGGTTAATCGTGTTGATGAGCCCAAGCTGCCCATCCCCGTTCAGGTCGGTACAGAAGCTGTTTTCATCCACTTGCGGCAGGCTTACCTGTTGCAGCTCCTGTATTGCCGCCTCCAGTATCGCCAGGTTGGCGATGTAGGTATCCCGGGAGTAGCCGCTGCCGTTACAACTCTGTTCGCGAAACGCTGCGGGAAGCCGCACCATGACGTCATCGGTGGAACCGTTGGTCGGCCAGAATGTGCTGGGCAGGGGTTTGTAGTTGAAGGCCACCCAGTGGCTGCCATCGAGGGCAAAGCCCTGGTCGTCAAAGGCGCCGGCACCGAGATGCAGATCTTGGATGGCGGGGATAGGTCCATCCCAGGAGTCTCGCTGCAACTGCTCGATCAGGGTCGAGTAGTTGTCGGTATAGATATAGTCGATGACCGCCTGATCGCTGATTTGGGAGACCGCGTCCGAACGGTCTTCAAACAGATTCTGCCAATGGTTGGTAACCCCGATCTCCGAGAATGAGTACTCTGCCTGCAGCGCCTTGTCGCTCATATAGTTCGGACGGCTGCCAAAGGTATAGGTCTGGTGGCAGATCATACAGGGATTGTGGGTTGCTTCGTGCTTGGTATAACACTGGGGGGGGACTATCGCCTCCAAATTGTAGACCACACCGGTCTCCTCGGGTCGCAGGTCTCCGGCAGGTGATTTCGCATAGCTTGTGGGAAAAACCAGCGATTGATTTAGCGTGTCTGAGTCGCTGCTTGAGCCGCCGCATGCCGTGAGGGCCGCAAACACTACCGTCATCAAGAACATGTGAATATGTTTCATTTTGTATCTCCTGAAACACAATGGGGGTGGCATAGGCCACCCCCATTTCCCTGATTTGATTACTCAAGCCCGTTCATCCCGCACCCTTGAGCCGTCTCGCTAGGTCCGGGTGCGAGAAATACGGGCCAGCCGGTTTTTAGATCGCAGGATCATCGAATACCCAGACCACATTGTTTTCGTGGTTGCCGGTATCCTCACCGATGAGTACGCGACCATCATCCATGATCAGCAGGTTGTCGGGGTTGGAGATGTTGTTGACGTTACACTCGTTGACTGAACGGTCAGCGTAGTAGGGTCCGCCAACAATGGCCGGGACCATGGTTGCCACATCAACCTCGCCCTGGGCATTGCGCATCAGCTGCATGCGGTAGACAACGCCGCACTTGCCGTTGTCGCCGTTCAGTTGAATGGCTCCTTCGTCGTCGCTCATGGTGGCGTCGAAGCTGGACATGGCCATGTACATGTGGGCCTGGTCACCGTCCGCAGCACCACCGTTCCACCAGTCCGAGGCCAGGCCGTAGTTGATGTTCACCCCTTCCATCTTGCGGAACTCGCCGGTAGCGCCCAGGGCGACTGCCGCTTTACGGCTCTCCAGAAAGGCCACCCGGTCATCGCTGAATGGGTTGGCGTCGACAGTGACGTCTTCGTCACAGGTCAGATCGGTGCCGGTCTTGGACTCGGCCCAGTCACAGACCTGCTCGTCGGTGATGTAGTTGCCATCGGCGAAGCTACCGTCGAAGGAGTTGATAGCAGCCTCGATGTCGGCTTCACCCATACTGGCGAGTTCGATCCACTCGATACCCAGAGCAGCCTCTGCAGGATCGTCAACACCGGAAGCCTGGGTGATCTGCGCGGCATACAGGGTGCCTGAACTCATATCACCGGCCGCATCGGCAACGAACTTGAAGAATACGACACCGGTGCCGTCGTCACTGAGGAAGACAGTCCGCTGATCGGGCATGACAACCGAGTTCTCGTGGGAGAAACGGCCCATGGTCTCCAATTTGTTGACCGTGACGTTGGCCACTGCCGCATCGGCAGCATTGCCGATCTCCACGATGTAGCCGTAGCGATAGGGGTTGGGCCAGTCGCCGCTACCGTCGGTGGGATAACCGAAATAGGTGGCCAGGGACTGAGGATTGTCGAAATATTCGTAGTCCGGGTTGAACCAATCAGCAGTATCGTCGAAGTAGAGCTCTTCCGATGAGAGCGGGGTTTCCCAGGGACTGACAGTACCGAAGCAGTTCACCCAGGTGCCGCCGACGCTGGTGAAGTCGATCATGCCTTCCTGGACGATGCTGGTGTAGCCACTATCGGTGAGGCCATTCACCTGGATACGGCTCATGCTGCCTGGACGGTCTTCCCAGTTGCTGTAGACATAGAATCCGCCGTTACCGTCAGAGATGACGCCGTTAAAGTCAGGATCGTTGGAGCTTTTGATCAGGGTGGTGCCGTCCAGGGCGACAATGTCGCCCATGGCGTTACCGTCATCCAGGGTGTCGCCCTGCTGGGTCAGTACCTGATAGGAGCCCACTGCTGTCATGACTACCTCTTTCTCGGCAGTGGTGACCGGCAGGTCGAGAGTGCCGAAGTTCTCAGACAGGGCCGAGAAATCCTGGCCAACGATGACACCCACGGTGCCCTTGTCGAATACCTTACCTGCGGCGTCAGTGGTTGTGTTGCTGCTGCTGGGATGCTGAACATTGAGAAACAGGGTGTTGTCGCTGTTCAGGTACATGCCGGTGAACTCAGCTCCCAGGGGGGCAGTCGCAAGTCGCTTCAAACCCAAGGGGATATAGTTGGTTATGCCGTCGGTGCCATCAGCACCATCTTGTCCATCGACGCCGTTTACACCGTCATCGCCGTCATCACCGCTACAGCCGGTCAGCAGCAGAGATGAACCCAATATTGCTGCCGCTATTGAAGCAGGCAGAGATAACAGACGAAATGATTTCTTTTGCAACATAGAATATGCTCCCCATTAGGCGTAATACTTATAAGCGCTGAGCATTCTAGGTGGCCACTGTTTCTTAACGGTGTCATATCTATTTCGTTTACATGAATGCTATATTTCAAACAGTTATAATGGTGGTCACTAACAGAAGTTGCTATGAGACCTGAACAGGACCGGGGTTGATGTTGCTATTATTCTGCCCCAGGTGTTGAGGTGATACGGCTGTTGCGACTCAGGTAGGCATTAAACAACTACACCCGATGAAACAATGAAAATAATTATTCTCGGTGCCGGTCAGGTGGGTCGTTCAGTTGCCAATGCGTTGGTCAGCGAGGCCAACGATATTACCGTGGTCGATCAGGATGAGCAGCTATTGATGGACCTGCAGAATCGGCTCGATCTCGGTACTGTCAGGGGGCATGCGGGTCATCCGGATGTGCTGCGCAGAGCCGGTGCCGAGGATGCGGATATGATCCTCGCGGTCACCAACAGCGACGAGACCAACATGGTTGCCTGCCAGATCGCCTATACCCTGTTCCATACCCCGACCAAGATCGCTCGGGTGCGGGCTCAGGGCTATCTGGACTATCCCCATCTGTTTGAGCAGACCGCGGTACCGGTTGATGTGCTGATCAGCCCGGAGCAGCTGGTAACCGACTATATTCTCAAACTGATCGAATACCCCGGGGCACTGCAGGTGCTCGACTTCGCGGATGGTCGGGTCAGGTTGGTGGCGGTAAAGGCCTACCATGGCGGGCCCCTGGTGGGGAATGCTCTGAGTGCGCTGTATGAGCATATGCCCAATGTGGACGCCCGGGTCGCCGCCATCTACCGCGAGGGTGAGGTGATAATTCCCAGGGGTGATACCCTGATCGAGGAGGGAGATGAGGTGTTCTTCATCGCCGCGACGGAGAACATCCGTTCCGTGATGAGTGAACTGCAGAGGCTGGAGAAGCCCTACCGGCGCATCGTGCTTGCCGGGGGTGGGAACATAGGCAGGCGACTGGCCTCATCCCTGGAACAGAAATACCGGGTCAAGCTCATTGAAAATGACAAGGTGCGGGCAAGGGAGATTGCCGAGCGACTCGAAATGACCATCGTGCTGCATGGAGACGCGGCGGATGAGAGCTTGTTGCTGGAGGAGAATATCGAGAACACGGATGTCTTCTGTGCCGTGACCAATGATGATGAGGACAATATTCTCTCCGCCATGCTGGCCAAGCGCCTGGGTGCCGCCAGGGTAATGGCATTGATCAATCGTCCCTCTTACGTCGACCTGGTGCAGAGTGAAACCATCGATATTGCCATCTCTCCCCAGCAGGCCACCATCGGTACCCTGCTGACCCATGTGCGACGCGGTGATGTGGTACAGGTTCACTCCCTGCGAAGGGGTGCCGCAGAAGCGATCGAGGCAGTGGCTCACGGGGATAGAAATTCATCCAAGGTTGTGGGTCGCGCGGTTGAGGAGATCAAGCTCCCCAAAGGCGCGACCATTGGCGCGGTGGTGCGTGGGGATGAGGTGCTGATCGCCCACCATGACACCATGATCGAGAGTGACGACCATGTAATCTTGTTCCTGGTGGACAAGCGGAAAATCCGCGATGTGGAAAAGCTTTTCCAAGTCGGTGTGACCTTTCTGTAATCCAGGAAAATAGAATATGCATCTTTTTGTGGTTCAACGGATACTGGGTGTGCTGCTGATGGTCTTCAGTCTCAGCATGCTGCCACCCCTTGGGATCTCCATGTGGACCGGTGACGGTGCCCTGGTGGGCTTTACCGATGCCTTTATCCTTACCCTGGGACTCGGCCTGGCGTGCTGGGCACCGGTACGCAACCGCCGCCAGGATTTACGCGTCCGCGACGGCTTTCTGGTTGTGGTGATGTTCTGGGGCGTGCTGGGGCTGACCGGCTCCCTCCCTTTCCTGTTCGCGGAAAACCAGGATATGACCATCACCGATGCGGTGTTCGAATCCATATCGGGCCTCACGACCACCGGCGCCACGGTCATCGTTGGCATCGATGAGCTGCCGGTATCCATCCTCTACTACCGACAGCAACTGCAGTGGCTGGGGGGGATGGGGATCATCGTCCTGGCGGTGGCGGTGTTACCGATGCTGGGTATCGGTGGCATGCAGCTCTATCGGGCCGAGACCCCGGGTCCGGTAAAAGACAATAAACTGACACCCCGTATAACCGAGACCGCCAAGGCGCTCTGGTATATCTACCTGGGTCTGACCCTCAGCTGTATGCTCGCCTATTGGTTGGGGGGCATGCGGCCCTTTGACGCCATGGGACACGCCTTCTCGACGGTGGCCATCGGCGGATTTTCCACCCATGATGAGAGCATCGGTTATTACGACAGTACCCTGATCGAGATGATCGCGGTGATTTTCATGCTCCTCTCAGGGGCAAACTTCGCCCTCCATTTCCTTGCCGTGCGGCGTAGATCCCTTCGCACATATTTCGAGGACCCGGAGTTTCGCGGCTATATCACCACCCTGGGGGTGGTCATAGTTATCGTCTCCTCGGCGCTCTTTTTCATGGGGGTTTACGGCACCTGGGGTGAGTCGATTATACGTGGGCTGTTTCAGGCGGTTTCAATCGGCACCACCACCGGATTTACCACGGCAGACTACTCCCTATGGCCGGGATTCATATCCATCCTGTTGCTGTTCTCCAGCTTCGTCGGCGGCTGTGCCGGCTCCACTGGTGGTGGCATCAAGGTGATACGTTTTTTACTGTTGATCAAACAGGGTGTACGCGAGATCAATCGCCTGATCCACCCCAATGCTGAGATTCCGATCCGCATCGGCACCAAAACCATTCCCTGGCGGATTGTGGAGGCGGTGTGGGGATTCTTCGCCCTCTATGTGGCCAGTTTTGGCGTCATGTACCTGGCCCTGGCCTCCACCGGACTCGATCTGATGACCTCGTTCTCCGCAGTGGCCGCCAGTATCAACAATCTGGGGCCAGGTCTGGCCGATGTGGGTTCCAACTATGCCAACCTCAACGACCCCGCCAAGTGGATACTCTGTTTCGCCATGCTGTTGGGTCGTCTGGAGATCTTCACCCTGCTGGTGTTGTTGACCCCCGCGTTTTGGCGTAAGTAAGGGACACTCTGTTATCGACGAATCGCCAACTACCAGCATCCGCGGAAGTGGATAATTTCTCAGGTCAATAAAAAAACCCGCTGCATTTGCAGCGGGTTTCTATGTTATGAATAGAGTTAAGATCAGAGGCAGACTATTTTTTGGCTCGACGCCGGGAAATCCCCGCACCCAATAGGCCCAGGCCCAATAAGGATAGGGTTGTTGGTTCGGGTACGGAGCTAGAGTTGAAACCCACCTCGGCCCGCGACGCGATAGTAATAGCATAGTCACCATATCGGTTGTTGCTGTTGTACCCCGATAGTGCCTCGCTCAAGGAGAGATGGAAATCAGACACGGCCAGGATATAACTGCCTGCACTCAACATCCTGCCGATGAAAGAGTTAAGGCCGGGTCCGCCATCATCATTCCGCGTGATGTAGTCGGTGTTGTCGAGAGCACCGTTGCTCTCAAACAGATAGACATAGGTGTCAAAATCACGTGAATTAACAGAAATGCCTGTCCATCCAGCTGTACTCTGGTCGAACAACGTGTACGCGACTGATCCGGCACCAGAAGCTGTAATCGATCCGGTCGTACTAATGATGTTCGCAGAGGTGGCCAGAGGAAGCAGGAGCAAGAGTCCCAAAATTAAATTGCTTGATTTATACATTTATTTCGATTCCCCGTATTTATATTCAAAGCTTTGTCATTAAAGCTTTAAGGCCTATTAAGCATGATCCGTGCCAGTGCATACAATATGCGTGTTTAATTAATAGCTTGCAGGGTTGTGTGTGGGACGGGTGATACCCAATGGCTGATATATGTAAAGTAAATCGACATACTTACAAGGGAGTCAGCTAGATATGCCAGCCGCTATCCCAGGCTGCCCATGGCTCCTGCCAGTGCCCCGTACCGCAGTGCCTTGCCAAGTCCGATGAAGAGGGTGGCCGGTAGCAGCCTGACGCCGCTCCAGCCTGCGGCCAGGCAGAGCGGGTCGCCTATCACCGGCAGCCAGGAGAGCAGCAGTATCGGGCTGCCGTAGTGGGTTACCCGCTTTAACGCAAGCCTCTGTCTCTCGTTGCTTAGCCCTCGTCCAGGATATCGACGCCCCAACCACCAGCCGATCAGCCAACTGCTGAGTCCGCCAAGGGTGTTGCCAAGGGTGGCAACGCTGCATAACAGGATTGCCTGGTCAGGATGCTGTTGCAGTTCCCATACCAACATCGCCTCTGAACCGCCGGGCAACAGGGTCGAGGCAAGGAAGCTGCCGATGAAGAGTCCGACTGGCCCACCCGACAGGTTCAGGATTGACGGAAGATCCAGCATCGATGGGCCGGGTGGCGTTTGAAGTCGTCGGGCAGTGTCTGGCGGGTGATCTCCTCACAACCGGGTAGGGACTCCAGACCCTGATCGATCTTAAAACGGCGCTTGTTGGTGGAGAAGTAGAGTTCGCCGCTGGGGGTAAGCAGTTTCAGGCAGGCCTCTATCAGCTGTCTGTGGTCCCGCTGAACATCGAGTATCTCCTGCATCTTTTTCGAGTTGGAGAAGCTGGGTGGGTCGAGGACGATGAGGCCGAACAGCCGCCGTTCACGCACCGCCCGTTCCAGATAGTCAAACACATCTGCCCGCTGCAACTGATGGTCATCGCCGCTGAAACCGTTGAGGGTCAGGTTGCGCCGGGTCCAGGCCTGGTAGGTATTGGAGAGGTCGACACTGGTGGTGGCCAGGGCCCCGCCCGCTGCGGCGTAGACCGAGAAGCTGCCGGTGTAGGCGAACAGGTTGAGCATGCGCCGCCCTTCGGCACGCCGGCGGATCAGATCACGGGTTTCCCGGTGGTCGAGAAACAGTCCGGTATCCAGATAGCTGTGCAGGTCGACCTCGAATTTCAGACCTCCCTCGCTGACCACCTGATGGCAGCCCCGTTGGCCGGTTTTTTCATATTGGGCGAGGCCGCGCTGTCTTTGACGGGTCTTGAACGCCAGTGACTGGTTTGGGATCTGCAACGCTTCACAGATCGTCTCGCCGATGGCCAGTTCTTCTGCCTCGCTCAGCGGCACCTGGCCTTTGCGGGCAAAGACCTGGGCGTGGACCTCGCCTTCGTACCAATCGATGGCGAGGGGAAACTCGGGGATATCCCGGTCATAGAGGCGGTAGCAACTGATGCCACGCCGGCGTGCCCACTTGCTCCAGTGGCGCTGGTTCTTCTGCAGGCGATTACCGAAATCACTGAGCTGCATCAGCGGGGCAGGCGCCATGCAGCCAGGGCGAGGGCAAACCAGCCTGCGATAAAGGCCACACCACCCAGGGGGGTGACCATGCCCAGGCTGCGTACACCGGTGAGTGCCAGGATATAGAGGCTGCCGGAGAAGAGCAGGATTCCGGCCAGGAAAGACCAGCCGGCGATACTCAGTGCGCGGCTGGGATAGTGCAGGCCAAGCAGTCCGCAACCCAACAGGGCCAGGGTATGCAAGCCTTGATAGTGTACCGCTTTTTGCCACCAGATCATGTGGCCGGGTGGCAGGCGGGCCTCCAGGGTGTGGGCGCCGAATGCACCGAGTATCACCAGCAGCATACCGCTGACAGCAGCGAGAACCAGCAAGGTGCGCGGCATCAGCGGTCGTCCCCTTCGAGTTGTTTGAGCTCTTCCAGAATACCCATGACGATTGCTTCTGTTTTGCTATCCATGCGTTTGCATAGAACCTCGGGATGGCGTTCGCCATCGATCATGGGACGAATCACGGCAGCCAGTCGGCTCATGGGACCGCCGACCTTGCTCATCTGATTCGCCATCTCGGCGATAATCTGCAGTGCCTGGGGATTGCCACTGCCAGCGGCGTGAATCATGGAGGCAAGACCGGGGGCTGCCATTGCCGGGTCTGGTTTTGCATTGGGATCAGGCAGGGTGGAGGGGTCCTGCAGGCCAAGCAGGATCGCTTCGGTGATCACCTGGTCCTCTTCGTCAAGATTGTTCAACAACTCAATATCACGCCGACCCTGATTGAAGATCTTGCGTATGGTCTCTACCAGTTCTGACCAGCCATTCTCGCTCGCCAGGGCCATGAGTTGTTCGAACTCGCTGTTACGCTCAGGATTGGGTCCGGTGGCGACAACCTGATTGATGAAGGCGGCGTGCACCGCCAGGATCTGGGCTCTCTTATCCATCAGCTGTTTTCTCCCTGCAGCAGTTCGAGTGATTCCGCAGCGATCTCTCTGACATCAGGGTGTTCGTCATCGAGCATTCCTCGCAATGGTTCGATGGCCTGCTTGGACAGGGTCAGGCCCAGGTAGTGGGCAACATCGGCGCGCAGGGTGGGGTCGGGGGATTCTGCCAGTGGCAGCAGGTCAGTGAGTACTGACTTCCACAGGGGTGTTCCCTGCAACTCCTCAGCAACCACACCGATACCGATGCGTACCACGATGGGGGTTTCGGGGGAATTCAGCAGACTCAGTAAATCCCCCAGTGCATCGGGATGTCTCTGCAACCAGGCAACCGCCCCATGGGCCCGCTGGGATTCCAGCAGGTGGCTGAGATAGCTTGCTGTTCCCTCCTCCCGGCCTGCCAGGTCGATCCATCGCTCGAGTTCTCCCTGGGACAGGACACCCTCCAGCTCAAAGGAGCCGATGCGGGTCCAGGGAACACTGCGGGTGCCCATGCTGTGTGCGACTTGGGGATGTTCAACGATGTTTACAGCCTCCAGACGACCAATCTTGCCCTGCTTCAGCAGCTGGCTCAGATGTTGCAAAACCACGGGACAGTGAGCACAACCAGTGGCCAGGAGAAGTAGGGCGTCAGGGGCTTCAGCTTTGCTCATGTGGATACTCGAAAAAGGGCCACTCTAACCGAAAAGGCCGGTTCTGCAACTTTTTGACTTGATAGATTATCGCGCAATGCATATCTCCCTTGGGATAGTCGCGTCGCATATTCGACCGGTTGATCAACCCTGAGGTAAAAGACCTTATTTAGAATATTGGAATTTTCTTTTTTATAAATAGGTAGTTACTAAACCAACTAAAATAGTATGTTTTACAATGGGCTAGGTCAATAAGCGTATTTTATGCGCCCTCATAAAAAGACTGTTTGGCTAAAGGGATTGTAAGGCATTAATGTTTGTCGCCCCGAGTCCAGCTTGCGCGCATGCGTGCGACGGAGTGCCTGGCTGTGCGGCCTGGCTGATTCGGGAGTGAAACTAGGTTCGGACGCCATGGGCACGGGCCGGTAGAGATACTAAAGAATGACGCCGGGTATTGCCCGGGTGTGCTTACTAAAGCTGCGGCATCTCACGGCGTCTGAATCACTGCAGTGAAACCCTTAGGAGATAAACACCATGCCAACATTTGTGCGTACTGAGAAGTGCGATGGCTGTAAAGGCCAGGACAGGACAGCTTGCATGTACATCTGTCCTCACGACCTGATGAAGCTGGATAAAGACGGCTCAGAGACAGGCCATGCCATGAAGTCCTTCAACCAAGAGCCTGAGCAGTGCTGGGAGTGTTACTCCTGCATCAAGATCTGCCCTCAGCAGGCCATCGAAGCGCGTCCTTACGCCGATATCGTACCTCTGGGCGCATCTGTACAGCCTCTGCGCGGTACCGATTCCATCATGTGGACCATCAAGTTCCGCAACGGCACCATGAAGCGCTTCAAGTTCCCGATCCGTACCACTCCAGAGGGTTCCATCGATCCCTATGGTGGTAAGCCTGCTGCCGATTTCGCGAAGATCGGTGAGCCCGGTTTCTTCAATCATAATGAGCAGAACGGCTACCGTGCCGGTGATGCTAGCGAACTGATCCGCAAATAAGCCGGATTCAGACAGATTTAGAAACTAACGAAATTTTTTGAGGAATTAAAAATGGCTGAGTTCGGAAATCCGGAAGTCGTCCAAGAAGAGGTAGACATCCTGCTGATCGGTGGTGGTATGGCCTGTAGTGGTGCCGCCTATGAGATCGGTCCTTGGGTACAAGCCGCTGGTGGCGACATTAAAGTTAAGCTGGTCGATAAGGCCGCTATGGACCGTTCTGGTGCTGTCGCCCAGGGTCTGTCCGCTATCAACACTTACATCGGTTCGGAACAGGATCCCGCCGATTACGCACGTATGGTCTCCAACGATCTGATGGGTATCACCCGTGACGATCTGGCCTATGACCTGGGCCGCCACGTTGACGAGTCCGTGCATCTGTTCGAAGAGTGGGGCCTGCCCATCTGGAAGACTGATGAGAACGGTGAGCGTCACGACGGTTCAAAAGGCATGACCCCATTGAAGGACGGCGGCAAGCCCGTACGTTCCGGTAAGTGGCAGATCATGATCAACGGTGAGTCCTACAAGTGGATCGTCGCTGAAGCCGCGAAGAAAGCCCTGGGCATGGACAACATCCAGGAGCGTATCTTCATCGTCAAGCTGGTCAACGACAAGAACGATCCCAACCGCATCGCCGGTGCCGTTGGTTTCTCTGTACGTGAGCACAAGCTGTATGTCTTCAAGGCAAAGGCCATCCTGCTGGCTGCCGGTGGTTGTGTAAACATCTTCCGTCCCCGCTCTGTGGGTGAGGGTCAGGGCCGTGCCTGGTACCCGGTATGGAACGCTGGTTCCACCTACGCCATGGCTGCCGAGGCTGGTGCTGAGCTGACCATGATGGAAAACCGCTTCGTACCTACCCGTTTCAAAGACGGTTACGGTCCTGTTGGCGCATGGTTCCTGCTCTTCAAATCCAAGGCCACCAACGCCTTTGGTGAAGTCTACATGGACCGCAACAAGGAGATGCTGGACGACTATCCTCCTTATGGTCAGGCTGCCGTTCCCGCATCCTGCCTGCGTAACCATCTGATGCTGAAAGAGATGAAAGAGGGTCGTGGTCCTATCTGGATGGACACTGTCACCGCCCTTGCCAACCTGCGTGAGACCCTGTCTCCCCGTGAGGTTAAGCATCTGGAAGCCGAGGCCTGGGAAGACTTCCTGGACATGTGTATCGGCCAGTGCGGTATCTGGGCTGGTGAGAACATCGAGCCTGAGAAAAAGAACTCAGAGCTGATGCCTACCGAACCCTACCTGCTGGGCTCTCACTCCGGTTGTTGCGGCATCTGGACCTCCGGTCCTGAAGATGTTGGCGCACCTACCGAGGAGACCGAGGCTGGCGTGCCTGAGCATCTGCCTCAGGGCTGGAACTGGGGCTACCGTGGTATGACCACCGTCTCCGGTCTGTTCACCGCTGGTGACGGCGTGGGCGCTTCCGGTCACAAATTCTCTTCCGGTTCCCATGCCGAAGGCCGTATGGCCGCCAAGGCCATGGTCAAGTACGTCATGGACAACAAGGATCTCAGCCCTGAGCTGGACACCGACGTTGATTCCCTGATCGAAGAGATCTACCGTCCGGTTCGCAACTACCTTGAGCACAAGGACTACTCAACCGCAATCGATGTAAATCCCAACTACATTACACCGCGGATGCTGCAGTTCCGTCTGCAGAAGGTTATGGATGAGTACGTTGCCGGTGTTGCCACCTACTACACCACCAACGAGCACATGCTGGACCTGGCTGAGCAGAAGCTTGAAATGCTCAAGGAAGACGCCCTCAAGATGCGCGCCAAGGACCTCCACGAACTACTGCGTGCGTGGGAGAACTATCACCGCATCCTGACTGCTGAAGCTCACATGAAACACATTCAGTTCCGTCAAGAGTCTCGTTATCCTGGTTTCTACTACCGCATGGATAAGAACTTTGTCGACGAAGAGAACTGGAAGTGCTTCGTAAACTCCATCTACGACAGAGAGACCAAGACCTACAAGTGCTTCAAGCGGGCACACGTAGATATCGTAGATAAGGCTAAGTTGTTCAAGTAATACTTGACTGTTTAGTAGCTTAGGAGGGTCCGGGTATCGTAAGGTGCCCGGACTTTTCCGTCTTTAATGGTTGTTATTTATGCAGTTTTTAAATGAACACATGTGTGCGCTGATACTCTAAGGGCGAACCGTATCAGCAGTCCGCAACTTGGACTAATATTCAGTTTCACGGTGTCCATTTACAAATTGATTCCTACACCAGCCGATTCCCATATCGGAGGCAGACAATGAGCGAAAAATTCGATATTCCATTCAAAAGCAGCTTCGTACCCGCGGTGCTTGAGCCTGGCGCCAAGATCACATTCAACTGTCACAAGGGAATTTCCTGCTTCAATGCCTGCTGCAAGCATGCGGATATTCAGCTCACACCCTATGACATCCTGCGTTTGAAGGATAATCTGGGGATCAGTGCCACAGCGTTTCTCAAGGACCACACGGTACCTTACGAGATGGATAAGGATGGTCTGCCGGGGGTGAAACTGCGTACCGATAATGAGGGTGCCTGCCTGTTTGTGAATGATGAGGGCTGCAGTGTCTATAAGGATCGTCCCACGGCCTGCCGTTACTATCCGATCGGACATATGGCCATGCGCGAAGCAGGTTCCACCGAGGACGAGGCTCGCTACTTTCTGATCCGAGAGGATCACTGTAAGGGGCATGAAGAGGATAGGGAGATATTGGTCGATGATTACCGCAAGGAGCAGGAGGTTGAGGTCTACGATCAGCTCAATCGTGAATGGCTGCAGCTGATGCTGAAGAAGAAATCCGCCGGCCCGGCAATCGGTCGACCCTCCGATACCAGTCTGCAGTTCTTCTTCATGTGCTCCTACGACACTGACCGCCTGCGCCGCTTCGTGTTAAGCGACTCCTTCAAGGCCTCCTACGATCTGGATGAGACGTTTTACCAGACCATGGAGAAAGAGGATCTCGCCCTGATGCAGTTCGGTACCCGGCTGTTGAAACAGGTCCTGTTCGGCGAGGTCACCATTCCGGTGAAAGATAACGCAACTGAAAAGCGTGTAGAAGAGCGCAAAGAGATCCTGGAGATGCGCAGAAAGGCTGAGATCGAACTGCACAAACAGAAACAGGAGCAGCAGATGAAGGATGCGCTGTCCTGATTGTTCAAGGATTCGGTGCGTAAGTTAGATTATCAATCTAGGGTGGGGCAGGCCCCACCCTACGTTTTACCAATAGTTTCAACTCAATTATCTCCTACCCCGGTTCCCGCTTGGCCCACTATAGTCCCGACTTGGCCCAGGGAATTCTCACCCAAGGATCGCCACCCTGTTCAGCCCGCGTCCAGACAGCCTGGAAACTGGTTGAACCCCCAATCAGATCGAGATCAAATTTACTGAGTTGGTTATCATCCACGACCACGGGCTCTCCCCAGCTATTGTTGTCGTAGCTGCTGCTGACAATCTCATGTGTACCGCTTCCGTTGTCTTGTATCCAGGCCGCGAGAAATCCCATGCCGTCGCTGGCCAATTGAAAATGGCTGGTCTCATTGAGAACACGATTCAAACGGGTAGTGGTGGACCATTGGCTCCCATCGTACACACTGGTTGAGACTTCGGGGTAGGGTGTAGCCCAAAGCAGGGCATATTTTTCCCCTGATGCCTCGAGCAGGTCACCGTTGTCGGGCAGAACGAAAGTGTCGTTTTGGCTGGCGCTGAATCTCTCGGCGCCGATCCATGAGGTAGCGTTGTAGACATTGGCATAGAGGGTTGATCCCGTCTCGTTATCGGATCGCCATGCAACCGCATAACCGCTGCCGTTGGATGCGACGTATGGCGTCTTCTCACCGCGCCAGGCCTGGAGGTTGATATCACCAATATCTTCGGGACTGCTCCAGCTCTCTGTATAGAGGCTGCCCATCACGTTGCCACGGTCGAACCAGAATATTCCATAGCCTTCACCGTTACTCGCCAATTCAGGGCCATCCGGCCTGCTCATATGGTATATGTTTGTTGTTATTTCCAGGTCGGATGCGACCAACTGGCCGCTGCCCCAGACATCGCCATCATATTGAGACGAATAGATGTCCATGGTATCGCCCTGTTGTAACCAGGCCGTCAAATAGGTTGTTCCGTTGGTTGCGATCTTTGGATACCTGGTTGCGAAATAGACACCTTCGGCAACCATAGCGGGTTCGCGCCAATCGATGGCGTCAAAATGGCGTGCGATCAGGTTTCCCGTTGTGTTTGACTGGCTGGGGTAGTCGAAATGCAACAACATGTAATCGCGGCCATTTGACGCCAAGACCATGGGTATGGGTTTGGATGAGTAATGCAGCACACTGATATCATGCACAATGGAATCACTCCACCCATCCCGCTCAAAGGTTACGCCCTTGAGGAGATACTCCTCGCCGCTGCGTTCCTCCCAGGTGACAGCAAAGCCGGTTCCATTGCTGGCAATACGTGGTGTGGTCTCTGTTGTTGAGTCGGATAGAACAACGGGTTGTGCCCAGGCGTCGCCATCACGGATATTGGCGATCAACGCCCGGTATCCGTTTCTATGCTGTGACCAGAGTGCCAGGGTTGTGCCGTTGTCAGCGGCGACCAGCTGTGGTGTGTAACTGCTGCCGAGTAGGTAAGTGGATTCGTGAAGCAGTTCCGCACCGCTCCATTGTTCCCCATCCATACGGTTACGGTATGTCGAGATAGCTGTACCGCTGTCATCGATTTGGTGCCAGATGACCGAGAGACCCCTGTCTTGATTCACGGCTAACTTTGGGTCTTTGGCCGTTCCGGAGCCGTTTTCCAGGATCTCCGTATCAAGCCAACCCAGATCGCTGTCGTAGCGGGTGGCGGTGATGCTGTCGACACCATCGATCAGTTGTTTCGTAGCGAGTGCATACTGTCCATTCAGGCCTGCGATTTCGATGTCCAATTGATCGTGCAGGCGATACCGGTACAACACTTCCGAGACTATGGGGGCAATGCTTATCGGATTGCTTAAGGTATGCCAGCCGGTTCCCTGATAAACACTTGCGGTGTGTTGTACGATATTGTCGTTGTTAGCGTCAAAGTAACCCCATGCAGCGGCATAACCGTTGCCGTCAGAGACCAGCGTCCACTGTTCTGTCCCCCACTGCCTGGAGATGTCCAACAATGAGGTATCTTCCCAGGCTCCATTGCCCTGAGAGTCGATTGCCGCATAGAGTCCCCACTGACCGGCATCCTCGTACTTCGTGATCAGTGCGCAATATCCCGTACCGTTTGAGACGATCGTATTGACGTGTGCTGAATTGTCATCGCTGTCCCGCGGGAACAGTACTTCGCTGAGACCCCAGCCGTCAGATGGCGTATAGATCCGATTCATTATGGATTCGCCACCTCTGGTCCAGGCCAGTAAATATCCCGTGCCGTTGCTGGCGATGCGGGAACGGAAAATAGAGCTGCCGGGCAGGTTGACCAGCTCTTCTGTGCCTAGCCAGGCTGATCCGTCATGAATATTACCCAAGATACGGGTATTACTCTCTTCCCAGATCACTGCATAGCCGGTTCCATCAGACTCGACTTGAATGGAAAATGCGTTATCGCTGGCTGCCTCACTGTGGATAACCGTGTCTCCCCATGTCATGCCATCTTCTGATAGTGAGGTGTATACACTTTGTCTGGCCCCGGAATCCTGCCTCCAGGCAAGTAGATAACCTCTGCCATTGGAGATTAACTCATGACTATCGAACCAGGTTGCACCGGGATTTGCCTGGGTTGTGACCCACTCACCATCATTGAACAGGTTGATATACAACGTGTTATCCGTATTCCAGGCAACGGCAAAGCCGACACCGTTCGAAACCACCTTGGGTGCAATATATAGCTCGTCATGGGCAACTTCAGCCAATCTTTGCGCACTTGTCCAGCTGTCGGAAGCGCTGTCATAGAGTGAGTAATAGAGCCAGGAGCCTTCGCTAGTCACCGCCCAGACGGCCAAGCCATCCCCTGCATCGTTGAATACGCTGATCGGAATGTCTGGATTGGCGGCGGTGCGCAGGTTACTGACGCTAAGGACCGACGGGTCCTGAATTTGCACATTATCCGAGTCGCCATTGGAGGGCGTGTCATTTGTCGAATCACCAGGCTCACCACTGTTGCCGGAGCCGCCACATGAGGTCAGTAGGAGCAGGATGGATGAAACTGACAGAATGAGTCCGATAAAGCTTTTCCAATGTCGCATATAAAAACTCCGTTTACTACAAATCCTGCGCCATATGGGGGATCCTGGAACAGTCGTCGCCAATAAGTATCCCTGTACCGTCCTGGCCGTAGAGCCGGAACCTGGGATTAAGGGAATGACTACTGTGTTTAATTTACACCGTTCAGTGTCTGGTCTGCATTAAAAAAAACAAGCATTTCTGTAGTCTGGCCACAAAAAAATGGACCTGACAGCCACTGGGTAGAAGACCAATCACCCTGTAGAGCGCGGATGGCAAACCGGAGGATGCTACGCTGCTATCCCTGGTAGAGCTGATCGGTTTTCGATGACATGATAAAGTCGTTGCGGTGAAGGCCTTTTATCTTATGCGACCACCAGGTTACCCTGGTACTGCCCCACTCGGTCAATAGCGCGGGGTGGTGCCCCTCCTCCTCGGCCAGGTGCCCGACCCTGTTGGTGAAATCCAGGGCCTCGACGAAGTTGTTGAAGTGGTAAGTCTTCTCCAGCTGCATGATCCCTTCCCTGACCTCAATGTTCCAATCAGGAATGGCACGTATCAGCTCCGCCAGCTCGTCATCGCTGACTTTTGGCGCATCAGCGCGACATGCCTCACACTTTTCTTCAGTCAACGCTAGCATTAGGTGTTTCCTCTGTTCGAATATGTCAGATATAGTTAGTTGAGGATGGTGCCTCTGTCATTTGTGCAAGACACCACGATAGGATTATCATGCAGATAGTCGGGATTGCATACACAGAATCAATAGGGGAAAGCGGCACTCCGGTGCGGCCTAGGGATTAAGTGACCAAACGCGCACTCATCGTCGATGATTCAAAAACAGCTCGACAGGTCCTGTCGGGTAAGCTCTCGCAATATGGTATTTCGGTGGTGTCGCTGGAGTCAGCGGCAGCGGCAATAGACTTTCTGTATGACAATGCACCGGATGCCATCTTCATGGATTACGAGATGCCCGGCATGGATGGATTCCAGGCACTGAAGGTCATCAAGTCCAATCCCAACACCGCTGTGATACCGGTCATGATGTATACCTCTAAAGCCGGAGGACTGGAACTTAGTCAGGCCAGGGCGCTGGGTGCGGTCGGGGTACTGCCGAAACAGCTGGAGTCCCATGACCTGGAGGATGTGCTCCACTCGCTACACCTGATGCCGGATCAGGAGTCCCTGGTACACGGTTTCGAGGACAGCGAGTTGAGCGGGGTCAAAACCGTTCGTCGTCAGAGCAACATTCACTCCATCAGTGAACATGAGCGTCGCAAGTCGGCGCCTGTGGAGCCGGTCAGCCTGCCCATGGAAGACATTCTGGGCTCTATATCCACAGGTGACGAATCCCTGAAACGTTTTATCCGTAAAGAACAGAGTCTCAGCGAGAGCCGGCTTCAGGAGCGGTTGGAAAAGCATTTTGCCGAGACCCAAGGAGAGCTGTACGAGCTTGAAGCGATGCAGGAAGCATCAAAGAATCAGGCCAGCAGAGCGCAATTGCTGGGTTTATTGAGTCTTCTGTTTATGTTCGTCGGCTTCACCCTTACCTACTACTTTCTCATTCTTGCTCCAGTGGATCAGAGCGCCAATACCGGCCTTGGCGGGAACAGTGAAGGCCTATTCGAATTGATCGCTGACCAGGGTGACAGTATAGAGCGCCTGTCTCAGAAAATGGATGAGGGTGGGTTCGGCAATGCGGATAACACCGGACCACTGATTCCGGTCAAACTGATTGAATGGGCTGCAAATCAGGGCACCGAATTTGCCTATGGCGAAAGACCCTTCAATGATCAACGGGCGCTGTGGTTATCGGAACTTGTCGACCAACTGAGAGAGGCGGGATTTACCGGCACCATTGAGTTGCGTGCAACCCATGGCAACTACTGTCTGCAGAAAGCCGAAGGGGATAAACTGATCCTGGCAAAGGATGGCACGGATGTCAGTGAGTGTCTTTTTGCGGCCGATCACCGCAGCAGCAATGATTATATCAACGGCCAGTCCGTGGCCTTTGCAAACTATCTGAATGTCGAGTTGGCAAGGAGTGGCGGTGAGCTGGAGATACTGCTTTTCAGTAGTGGCTTCAATGACCCGCTAATACCCTATCCGTCAATCTACGAAGTCAAGACAGCGGCAGAGTGGAATAAGATCGCGGCTCAGAACCAGCGGATCAGGGTCAATCTCTACAGCAATCCCTAAGCACGATTGCTTCTTCCTTTATATAAAAAATTGTTGCCAATGGAATGCTAGTCTGCACGAGTATTATAAATAATTGCTCTCTGTCCCCTATGCTGCCGTTGACACAAAGACCACAAGTTAAACGCAGTTGTTTGCTCTCGCTATCATTGCCATTCTGAACTATTTTCTGTAGACCATGGATTTAGCTTAGGGATGACGAGATGAGTCGATACCAGCAACATCTCTTAAGCCTCAAGGGCCCTAATGTTACCTATGTCGGAATAGGCGAAGAGCCGCCGCTACTCTTTACACACTATACCTGCGCCAGTCATAAGCTAAAACGAATCGAAAATATCCGCAGTCTGTTCCTACTAGGGCCGGATTTTTTTGAACTCTCAATAATGGCTGGTATCCGCTGCAATGTCATCGGCACTGCCATAGTCACAAGAAATTATAAGGGAGCCCTGTAAGTTGGGGAGGGAGTCTATGTCATGAGAGTCTTTGTCTTGTTACTCGTTTCTCTTGCATCAACGTTTATTGCGTGCGCACCGATTAAACATACCGAACAGTCAAGATTCAAATCGGCAGAGATGCTTGAGTCGATGAAATTGAAAGTACCGATTGCGAAATCAGGAAAGCGGGAGAGGGATGTAGGTATCCGGATACGTGCCATACCTCAGCTGCAAAAGTTGACAGCCAAGCATCGTATTGCGCCCGACCGCAGTGGCTCGGAACGCCGGCTGGCTGTCCTTCGTAAGGATCGCACGAGCACCCTGTTTGTCGAGAATGAGCTGATTCTCGTCTCGCCGGAAATTGAGGTGCTGGAAGCGATCGGACAAGGCTTGGATGCCAGGATTGTCGCTACCCACGACATTACATCGATTCTGGATGGAGAGAAGAGATCGCTTTACCTGCGTCTGATCCGAATCGAAGCAAGCAAGTACGAAAACCCAAAAATCTTTCACGATATTGAACGCATGGCTCCCGGCGCATACGCAGGGATCTATGAAGTCTCTTCCCCTGAAGCCGGGGCGACACTGCGACTTGCCACTGCGCTTCATCTTGGTGGCAGGGCCAGCATCGGTATCAATTGGGTCGGCCAACCCTTCTCGCTGGAAAACGAAATCCTCATCGAGGGTGTTCTGCCCAGCAATGCCGGCTTCGTCAATCCGTTCCTGCTCAACTACCTTAACGGTACGGGTGCAGCTGCAGTTGGTGTGACAGATGCCTGGCACCTGATGAAAGCTGCCGGCGTCCTGGACGGCAACAATTTCGCGACCCCGCCGCACCAGATTGTGGCGGGTGTGGCCGATACCGGCTTCTGGTCAGGCGTTGATGTGACAAATCCGACGCTGAATGGCGGCCCGTTTGATATTCCGGCCAGCGCTGCTTGTACCGGTGGATTTGAGTGTGAGTGGCACGGTTCCAATACGGCTGAGGCGATGGCTGCCCGACTGGGTAATGGAAAGGCCGTGGCGGGTCCGGCTGGACCGGTGGTCTCACAGATGATCCTGCAAAACTTCGAAGGTTACGAAACCTGGTCATTGATCGGATGGATCGCCGGTCTTGGCAAGACAGTTGTCGAGCGTCCGCGTGTCGTCAGTATGAGTTTTGGCTATTCGGTTCCCGCACTCTTTGAATGGTCTACCACGCCGTTGGACGTTGCCGCGCTATCGCTGGAATCGCTGGGCGTTCTGCTGGTGGCTTCTTCAGGTAACAACGGTGAGGATATTGATGCGACCTACTGTCCCGAAAGCAGCCTCGCCAGCTGCTATGAGACAGAGCGCAAGTTGCCCTGTGAGCTGACCGGGGTGGTGTGTGTCGGAGCGTTGCGTTCGAACAGTACGCAACGATTGGCGCAGAGCAATTTCGGCACCGGGACCTTCGGACAGGGTAAGGATAACGATACGGTAGATATCTATGCACCAGGTAGTGGCATCTTTGTCGGTGCTGATCCCCAGTTTCCTGGAGTGCCCAATGACTCTGTTCAATCCGCTTCGGGGACCTCGATTGCTGCACCGTTGGCGGCGGGCGTGGCTGCACTGATTACTGCAGTCGAACCCACACTGACTCCGTCGCAGGTGACGGATCTGTTGCTCTCACTGGCCTCTACCAATGAGAACAACCTGCCTGAAGCTGCGGTGCCCGATAATACCGTCAACCGCTGGCTTAATGCTTCGCGACCGGTGCAGCAGGCGCTGATCAATAGTTTTTCGGATACCGACTTTTCACCTATCGTCCGTATCGTCGATCCCATGCCGGGAGTGTTTGGTACACCGGTGGTCGATATGGGGAGTCCGGTAACGGTCACCGCCCGTGCGGTCGATGTTGAAGGTGGTGTACCCTGTTGCAGTATAGAATGGACAATCGACGGTTCGGTGCAGACGGCACTTTCCGGTCCGACTGTCGAACTGACATTTGACGAGGATAGAAACTATACGATTGGCGTCACGGTCACCGACCAGTCAGGACAGATTGCATCGGACACACTCACCGTTCGAGCAAGGCCTTGACTCACTTACACATAAGAGAGCGTGATGAAGAAACTCAAAAATGAAGCGGAGTTGGTCAAAGGGGCCATTATTGCAGGTGTTAAATATGCTGAAAAAAGAGGTGCTGCCGTATTCGAGCCGACGGACTCCGCAAGTGAAAAGATCCTCTACATCTACCGACTCTTGGTACATGACAAAGTCATCCAACCCTTGCCGGAGAATCAGGTCTCCCAATTATCCATGAAACACAAGCTTGCCATCTGGTATGCAAAGCAACTACCGAAAGACCACCCATTGCTCTAGGGGGTAAAACACTATTTTGGTATGAAGAGGTTCACTCTGACTCCTATACTATATATTACCCTTTATCCATATAGACTTGGGTAGTGTACTGGAACCATCTGGCAGTCCAATATTGAGCAGTAATGAATACCTTCAACAAGACAGGGATCAACCCGCAAAACGCACAGTATATCGATCAACTATACGAAGCCTTCAGGCAGGATCCGGATAGCGTCTCCACCGAGTGGAGGCACTATTTCTACGGTTTCGAACTCGCCTATAGCGAGGGACAGACACCCGGTAGTATCACACCTCAGGCAGACTCCGTCCCAACTCCTGGGGTAGGTGTAGCCGCGGCAGCGGAACGTCTGATCACCGCGTACCGCATGATGGGACATCTATGTGCTGCAACCGACCCTCTACAACTGAATAAGATTGAACGGCCTATAGAGCTCAGTCCGTCATACTATGGTCTCCAGGAGGAGGCGTTGAAAAAACGCTTCAACCACGTTTCGATAGATCCGAAGCGTAAAATCCCCCTGGATGAGATCGTCGCCATCCTGAATAAGGTCTATTGTGGGAGTTTGGCCACTGAACACATGCACATCAGCTCAACCGAGCAGCGGCGCTGGATAGAGCAGCGCCTGGAATCCGGCCATGGGGATTGGCGGGGACAGCACAGCGATGAGGCGCGGGTGGGAATTCTCAAGGACCTGACCGCAGCGGAAGGGCTCGAGCAATATCTGCATCGTCGCTACATCGGACAGAAGCGGTTCTCACTGGAAGGTGGAGATTCCCTGATTCCGCTACTCGATGAAGTGGTTCAGGGCAGCGGCCAACTCGGTGTCACCCATGTGGTCATCGGCATGGCCCACCGTGGGCGTCTGAATGTGCTGGTCAACCTGATGGGTAAGTCGCCACAGGAGCTCTTTTCCGAGTTCGAGGGCACTCTCGATGAAGAGGATTCAACCGGCTCGGGGGATGTGAAATACCACCAGGGATTCTATTCCACCATCCAGAGTCCGAGTGGTCCTGTGCATGTGGCGCTGGCATTCAACCCCTCCCACCTGGAGATTGTGGCGCCTGTGGTGGAGGGGGGGGTGCGTGCGCGGCAGGATAGTATTGATGAAAACGGCAGAGGCCGGGTGATGCCGGTTTTGATTCATGGTGACGCGGCCTTCATCGGCCAGGGTGTAACCTCTGAAATCCTCAATCTGGCAAAGACCCCCGGATACCAGACCGGCGGCACGGTACATATCGTTATCAACAACCAGATCGGTTTCACCACAAGCCTGCCCCAGGAAGCACGCTCGACCCGCTATTGCACCGAGATGGCCAAGTTGATCGAGGCGCCGATATTTCATGTCAACGCCGATGATCCTGACGCGGTGGTCTTCGTCGCCCGCCTGGCGATCGAATATCGCAATACCTACCACAACGACGTGGTTATCGATCTGGTCTGCTACCGTCGTCAGGGCCACAACGAGGCCGATGAGCCGATGATCACCCAGCCAGGTATGTATCAACGCATCAAGCAGATCGAAACAACCCGTGCCCTCTATGCGAAGCGGCTGAAAGCCGACGGCATCCTTCAACAGGGCGAAGCGGAACAGCTGATCAGCGACTACCGCCGTATGCTTGATAAAGGTCAGGTCATGGTACATGCGTTCCTGCAAGGCTCTTCTACCGGCTACCAGCTGAATGACTGGAAGCGCTATATCGACGCCAGACCCGTTGAAACAGTCATTACCGCAATCAGCCTTGAACAAGTGAATGCGCTGGGGGAGAGGCTCATCCATGTGCCCGAATCCTTCAGCCTGCATCCGCGGGTCAAAAAGGTGCTCGAGAACCGCGCAGACATGATCGCCGGCGTACAACAGTTCGACTGGGGTATGGCTGAGCTGCTCGCCTATGCATCGCTACTGGGGGAGGGTGAGTCGGTGCGCTTTTCCGGCCAGGATAGCGGACGTGGCACCTTTTCACACCGCCATGCCATCCTGCACGATCAAGAAACCGATGAACGCTACATACCCCTGCAGCATATCACCCGGGAAGGACCCAGTTTCAAAATCATCAACTCGGCCCTCTCCGAACTCGCCGTGCTGGCCTTCGAATACGGCTATGCCACGTCGAGTCCTGAAACCCTGGTTATCTGGGAAGCCCAGTTCGGTGATTTCGGCAACAGCGCCCAGGTGGTGATCGATCAGTTTATCTCCAGCGGTTATCTGAAGTGGGGGCGCTTTTGTCAGCTGACCCTGTTTCTGCCCCACGGTTTCGAAGGCCAGGGCCCGGAACATTCCTCTGCGCGCCTCGAACGCTTTCTGCAGTTGTGTGCAGAGTTGAACATGCGGGTGTGGAACCCGAGCACTCCGGCGCAGATGTTCCATCTGTTGCGGGATCAGCAAAAGCGGGCCTTCCGCCGTCCCCTGGTGATTATGACCCCAAAGAGCCTGTTGCGGCATCGATTATCCACATCGTCGATTGAAGAGATTACCCAGGGCTCCCTGACGTTGGTGATCGAAGAGCTCGATGAGCATCAGGTTACAGAGATCCGGCGTGTGGTGTTGTGCAGCGGCAAGGTCTATTTTGACCTGCTCAAGGCGCGTCGAGAGCGCGGGATTACAAATATAGCCATTCTGCGCATCGAGCAGCTCTATCCTTTCCCGCGTAGAACTTTGATGGATATATTACAAAAATATGTGTATGCCCATGAACTCGTGTGGTGTCAGGAGGAACCGCGCAACCAGGGTGCCTGGTACCAGATTCAGCACCATCTACGTGTCAGCAAGCCCAAGTCCATGGTGCTTGGTTATTCGGGGCGGCCACCCTCGGCATCGCCTGCTTGCGGCAACTCTCGCCTGCATGCCCAGCAACAAATGGAACTGATCGATCGGGCGCTATCCGAGACAGCCGTGGATGATCCGGGTGAGCGGCTGGATGATACCGATGTTCATTGAATCGAGAAAGGCCGTATCTCTGCCTGCTTGATTACTTGGAACAGTTGCTCTCTGACCTTTGTGCTGTATGCTGTTTCACACTGCAAACCTATCATCCCAGGTTTTGTGCTTACCTTCATCACGCATTAATCCGTGATCAATCATGATCTGGTACGCCAGGTTCGCATCCTTAGCGGTGAGTGCATCAAAAGTGTTGATTGATTCCGGCCAGGAACGTGTCCAGCGACTAGACATTTGTCCGTCCGGCTTGAAGGTTGATCGATTGAGTACTAGTTCTGAGTGCCCCAGACCGTTCGACCCCAGCCAATTGACAAGAGGGAACTGCAAACGTTCGGGATCATTTTCTATACACTCAAAATCCACCACTGACGCCAATTCAGGATAGCGAGCAGCCAACATGCGAAACATATGCTGGATTAAGGCGATGGTAAAAACTTTCATCTGTATACTTCGCTGGCGGTCTGTAGGCAGACGCTGAATCAGTTTATAGGCATGTAGTACAGCGCGAAGATCGTGAGATAGAAAACGCTTCAGAAACCGGGATTCCATAACCGCCTTACTTTCCAACTCGAGATAGGAAGTATTTAATCCCTCCCGCGAGAAGATCTGTTCAGCCAGAATGACGGGATCGCTTATATAGAACAGTGCATGACATTGTAATTCCCGTAACAGGGCTTCTGTCGCCAGTAAGCTATGCGTCTCCTTCATAATGAGTAAAACGCTAGGTGTTGCTTTGTTCTCCATCAGTAACAGATCGTAATTGGTTTCCGCCAGATTCTCTTCAGCATAAATCCGATAGACGCGGTTCAGGGGGTGATCTGCCGTCAACTCCTTTTGATAGAGAATTGCCAATCTGTCACCTTGGTAAGACAAGGTGAGTTTGGGTTCAAACTTTGCAAGCGGATTGTGAATAAAGCGGTTGTTGGGTACTGCTTGTGACAGAAGTTGAATCAAATGATTGATACCGGTGCCATCAACACCCAGTATCAAGTGAATGTCTCCGCCATTGCCCATGTATCCGGCATGGGGCATAAATTTCTGGTTGATGCGTTTGCTCCACAACAACTGGCTGAAAAACAGACGTTTGTTTTGTTTGGGAATCTTCTTCATCAGGGATCTCAATGATTATCGCTTCGTCCCTGAATATCCGAGAAAGAAACGTGCTTATGGAATTATTAACGTATCGATGTCATAAGTGATGTGAAGCTGATCGCAATTTACTGACTGTTAACAGATAGCCTCCATCTGCGACTCAATTCCACCATGATGGATGGCGCCATTACCACCGATGTTGAAATGGATGGTAGCCTGGTGTCCGATTTGGTGGGGGAAGTTCAAAACATAACGGCAGAGTTGTGCTAGTTCAGGCACAAAAAGCAAAGCGAAGCGGCGCTTTTTGTGGCCTGAGTTTATGCCTTTGTTATGCTATCTTCCCATTCTAGATACTTCTTGTTCCCCACTAATATCGCTCGTTTTCTTGACCCGTCATGACGCTGTGGAATCAACGGAGTCAAAGCTAGTTCATCCAAAACATCTTTGACTTCTGACTCATCGTTGTGGTCATATCCAATGCACAGCGCGAATGGGTAGTTTTCTAAAAATTGTTCCCACGAGTATGCATCATCAAACACAAGGTGACATTTCCCTACTTTGATCGGCTGATGGATCTTGTTGTAGTGCATGCAAACGACTATCGGTAATCCTGTTTCATACAAATACCGTTTGAACAGCATGCTGTGGTAATCACCGACATGAAAGCCTCGGTATCTCTTTATACAAGCCCTTATTTCCTCATCTATGAAGAAATTGGAAGCGTCATCAGGAACCGGTTCGGGCGTATCCGCAATCTTCACACCAGACACTCCGCCAATAATTAAAACCGGGGTTTCTTTTTCATGATTTAGTCGCGGGGATAGCTTGATCAAGCTTGCGATTCTTTTTTGTTCTGCTGGTGATAATTCCAAACGGCAATAGTCCGCCTGTTGACTTGAAGACTCTTCACCATATAGAGATAGTGGCCCATGAGATGCTCCATAGGGCGCTTCAACAGGGCCTTCAGGGAACATGGTAGCGGGTATGTCGCTACTCAGCCACAAATGTAGAAATGTTAATGCACAATTAGTGGATACAGAAGAAATCAGTTTCTGCGACGAGTATGCCCTATGCTTGGCACGCTTTACTTCAATGCCTAGTTCTTTTGCCACATATGAAGAAGTGGAGCCTGTATCAAAATAGAGGTTTACATTCTTGCTTGCGATACGCTCTATATAATACGTAACAAAATGCTTAGCTAGCGCTTTTTTTTCTGCCTTGCTATCTGCGCACCTATCGTCGAGCTCAACGAATTTATTAAATCTATAATGAACGTCGGCTCTTAACTCATTCTTTAAAGCTTTAGTGAATATATCAAGGGTCTGAGCACTAGATGCTGGTATCAACCCTCTATCAGGACTCTTCTTAAATAACTCTGTTGCCGTATTGTTGACAGAGATACCAACTGCGCCAGAAAGAGCAGGGTAATCTTGTTCTGTCCATATATTATCGAAATGATCGCCCTCTCGAAGCATATTGTAAAAGCGCCAAAACTTATCTTCATTCTTAAGTTCTTCCGAATCATGCTTTTTTTCTCCGTCTAACAAACGTCTTTTTTCTCGTATTTCAGTTTCGTTCAACAAGTAAATCAATATTTCGGCACCCGAGGCAACCGCCTGATTATACTCCCACTCCGTAAAACTCATATTGCCGCCTTCATCATGCATTAACGATCCATAGCGGCAACCTAAAATCAGTACATAAATGTCAGATTTCTGAATGGCGCTTTTAATGACTTCTCTGGTGGCTCTACTAGTGGCGGGAGTCTCTTCCATTCTGATCGGAATGTGATTTGTCATCAATACGGCGCGAAACACCTGCTGCCTCACTTCCTGCAAGCTGAATGGCGAACTTATAAATACTTGGTATTTTCTTTCTTGCTCATACAAACCATTACTTTTCATATGCATATCCCCAGTGTTTTACAATAAAGCACTGCTAGTGACTATATTTTTATCGCATAACAGTGGATTTTGGGGACGCCACAAATAATGACTTATGCCGACAAGTGAATATTTAAAGCACCATATAAGGACTTTGATTAATTGAAGGGGCATGTGCCCGACAGTTTTCTGTGACGTCAAACTGGTTGAGGCGGTGTGGGTACGGGGTTGGATTTTCCGATCCGTTGCATTCACTTCCAAAGTTCCCTGTGCTGGCATGAATTGGATTTCACTGTTTATTTAAACCATTTCTAAACCCAACGCAAGAAAACAACGTGTTTTTCTCCCCAGCAAAGCCTGTTTAAACCCAAATAAGCTGTATACATGCGATAAAAAGATTCATATTCTCACGCCCCCCACAATTTCCCCAAAGCAAAAAAAAGCCCGCCTAAGCGGGCTTTCAAGTCTGAAGTTTGACCGCCTTATTTATTAGCGATTTCTTCAAGCTGCTTGGCCGGGATCACCTGGCCGTCGAGGGCGGCGTCCTTGGCACTACGGCCGAAGGCGACACTCATCAAGGTAGAGTAGTAAACCACCGGCATATTGAACTTGGTGCCGTAGGTGTCATTGATGTTGTCCTGATAGATCTCCACATTGGCCTGACACAGGGGGCAGGGGGTGACGATCATATCGGCGCCGTTGTCGTAGGCCGCTTCGATGATGCCTTTGATCATCTCCTGGGACTTTTCGGGCTCGGAGAAGGCGAGGGCGCCGCCGCAGCACTGGACCTTTTTTTCGTAGCCGGGAATCGAATCAGCGCCGACGCTCTCCACGATCTTGTCCAGGTACTGAGGGTTTTCGAAGGATTCGCCGGCGATGCCGAAAGGACGGTTGGTCTGACAGCCCACGTAGCCGGCGATCTTGAGGCCCTCCAGGGGCTTCTTGACCTTGGATTTGATGCCGTCGAAACCGATGTCTTCCACCAGCACTTCCACCATGTGGCGCACGTTGGCTTCGCCCTGGTATTTCAGACCGGCCTCGGAGAGGGCGGCGTTGGCGTCCTTGAACATCTGCTCGTCTTCGTGCAGGCGCTCCTTGGCCTCCCGGGTGGAGAGCCAGCAGGCGGCGCAGGTGGCGACGATCTCCTGGCCGGAGTTGTGCTCCTCGGACAGCGCGATGTTGCGCACGGACAGGGCCAGACGGGGCAGTTCGCCGCCACCGCCGTAGCCGATGGAGGCGCCGCAGCAGTTCCAGTCGGGGATCTCGTTGAGCTGGATGTCCAGCTCCTCGCACATGGTTTGCGCGGAGACTAAATAGTTGGATGAGGTGGCGCCCTTTTGTGAGGAGCAACCCGGGTAGAATGATAGTTCTATCTTAGCCATGTCGGTCGTTCCTCACTTCGCGTCTTTCAGGTTGCCTTCTTCGATCTCCTGGGCCTTCTTCACCATCTTCTGGAAGCCGGAGAGATCCTTTACGCTGTGTCCGCCAAAGAACTCCATGGCGTTCATGCGCTTGGCCTTCATCATGTTCTGGCCCAGTTTCTGATTCGCCATGGCGTTCTTGATGCCCTGGCCGAAACCGTCCTTGAAGTACATGGAGAGACCGAGTTTCAGTTCGTTGACCCGGCCCTTCTTCATCAGGTTGTCCCAGAAGATCTGCGAGAACTCAGCGGTGGGCTGTTTCTTCTGCACCAGGCCGAGACGTTTCGAATAGACCGCCAGGCCGTGCATGATGTGGGTGATCGGCAGGCCGCGGGGGCAGCGGGCGATGCAGTTGTAGCAGGAGGTGCACATCCACATGGAGTCGGTGCCCAGCACCTCGTCGCGCTTGTTGGCGCGGATCATCATGAAGAGCTCCTGGGGGGGATGATCCCAATGCTTACCCAGCGGGCAGGAGCCGGAGCAGACGCCGCACTGCATGCACATCTTGACCCATTCTCCCTCCTCCACATTCGCCTCAACCTCTTTCAAGAAGCTGCTGCGATACTTTTCGATCATTGCGGTATTCAAATCACTCATTTTCTATCCCCTTAGAACTTGAACGGGCTCAGGCCGATCTTCTCGACGGTCTCCGCCATGTCGTTGATCAACTGCGGCGCACGCTCCACGTCGGTGATGGCAACCTCGTGCAGGATCACCCGCTCCGGTTCCAGGTTCAGCGTATCCAGGGTGTCACCCACCTTGCTCATGCGCTCCGCCGCCATGGCCGAACCGCGTACAAAGTGGCATTGGTAGTCGTCATCACGACGACAGCCCATCATGACGATGCCGTCATAACCGTTGTTCAAGGCATCGGTCACCCAGGAGAGGCTCACGGATCCCAAACAGCGCACCGGGATGACCCGGGCCCAGGGGTTGATCTCCACACCCGCCTGGGCGGCTTGGTCGAGAGCCGGATAGGCGTCGTTCTCACAGGCCAGTACCAGGATACGGGGTTTCTCATCCCACTCTTCCGGGATCTCCACGTTCTTGATCTGCTGGTTGACGGTCTCCACCGAGTAGTTCTCGAAGGAGATGACGCGCACCGGGCAGGCGCCCATGCAGGTGCCGCAGCGACGACAACGGGATTCGTTGTACATCGGATAGCCTTCCTCGTCCTCGTTGATGGCGCCGAAGGGGCACTCAACGGTACAGCGCTTACACTGGGTACAACCCTCCTTGCGGAAGCTCGGGAAGGAGAGGTCGCCGGAGCGGGGATGCGCGGCACGTCCCTTGCCTGCGTTCTCGGCTGCCTGGATCGCCTTCAAGGCTGCACCGGTGGCGTCGTCGCGGGCCTGCTGGGCGTCCATGGGACGGCGTACAGGGCCGGCGGCGTAGATGCCGGTACGGCGGCTCTCGTAGGGGAAACAGATGAAGTGAGAGTCATTGAATCCGTTCTTCAGATGGGGCAGGTCGGTACCCTGACGATACTGCAGGTTGAGGATTGAAGGGGGGGCATTTTCCAGTGCCGCCTGGGCCTTCGCCTTTTCCTCTTCGTCCTCTGCCTCGTCCACCATCAACTGGGCGTAGGGATCGGGACCGGAGTTGGGCTCCATGCCGGTGGCCAGGACCACCAGGTCACAGACCATCTCGGTCTCTTCGTTGAGGATCTTGTCCTCGAACTTGACCGTCAGGCTGTCGCCTGTGACGACCTCTGAGGCGATACCCTTGGAGAAGGTGACCATCGCCTCTTGACCGGCGCGGTAGAAATCCTCACCGCCGGCACCGGGGGTGCGCAGGTTGTCGAACAGGATGGTGGTGTCGCAGTCGCCGTTGAGCTCCTTGAAATACATCGCCTGCTTGATGGAGACCAGATCGGTGACACCGGCGAAGTAGGTCAGGTGACCCTCTTTGTCGGAGCACTGTCCCGCGTTCTGGATAAAGCAGACCGACTGCACCTCTTTGCCGTCGGAGGGCCGTTTGATGGGACCGCCGTTGGCGGCGACCGCCAGGGCCTCCAGCTCGTGGTTGGTCACCACGTCCGCCGATTTGTCGTAGGCGAACTCGGGAAGTTGGCCGGCATCGTAGGGCTTCCAGCCGGAGGCCTGGACGATGGCGCCGATGGTGAGGGTCTCGCTGCTGCCCGATTCGGTGGCGACTTCCACGTTGAAGCGGCCAGGAGCACCTTCGGTCTTGGCCAGGGTGCTGTTCAGGTGAACCGTGATCTTGTCATCGGCCTCGATGGCAGCGACCATGCCGGGCACCGGATTCTCGGCCGGGGCGTCATAGGGGGAACGGTTCGGGATGACCTTGTAGTAGCCGCCGATGGCGCCGCCCAGCTTGCCGCTCTTCTCCACCAGGTGGACCGGATAACCGGCGGCGGCAGCCTCGATGGCCGCGGTCATGCCGGTAACGCCGCCGCCCACCACCAGGATGTTCTTGTTCAGGGACTGCTCACCGGAAGCGGATGGCTTGGTCATGGACTTCAGCTCGGCACAGGCCATACGGATGTAGTCGTCGGCCATCTCCTGGGTGGTCTCTTTGTTCTCGTCCGTATCCGGACGAACCCAGATCACACCTTCACGCAGGTTGGCGCGGGTCAGGGCCACATCGGTAAAATTGAAGGCCTCCACCTTGGCGCGGCGGGAGCAGGCGGCGATCATGACATGGGTGACATCATCGTTGGCGATGTCGTCTTTGATCATCTGTACGCCTTCAGCGTTACACAGCATCTCGTGTTGCTTGCAGCTCTGCATCTTACCGTCACGGGTGGCGGTGGTTTCCAGCTGACCGGCGTCCAGGCGCTCGCCCAGGCCACAGCCGGTGCAGACATATCCAGCAAATTTCTTTTCCTCAGCCACTCTCTTAACCCTCCGTCGCTGCTACGCGATTGACCACTTGGATGGCGCGCAGGGCGGCACCAGTGGCGTGTTGAACGGCGCGGTTGACATCCAGCGCATCGGACGAGCAACCAGCAGCGAAGACGCCGCCGTTTTCCGGCGCGGGCTCGATAAAGCCCTCTTCGTTGATGACGATCTCCACCGGGAAACTGGTCTTGTCGACGCTGGGCTCCATACCCACGGCCAGGACCACCAGGTCGTGCTCGTTGGCGTAGCGGTTGTAACCCTCGGTATCGACGCCGTGCAGGGTCGGATTGCCGTTCTCCTTGTTCTCCACGATGGAGGCAACCTTGGACTTGATGAAGCTGACGTTCTCCTTTGCCTTCACCGTCTGGTAGAAATCTTCAAAACGGTCGATGGCGCGGATATCGATATAGTAGATGGAGATGTCCACCTCGTCCGCCGGGTAGGTGGCCTGCTTCAGGGAGGCCATGCAGCAGATGCGCGAGCAGTGCAGCAGGTGATTCTTGTCACGGGAGCCGGCGCACTGAATGAAGGCCACTGATTTGACCTCTTTACCGTCGGATGGACGCACCAGCTTGCCGCCGGTGGGGCCGTTGGGATCGGCCATGCGCTCGAATTCGACGCTGGTGATCACATTGGCGATACGATCGTAGCCGTAGGGCTGGATCTTGTTGGCATCATAGGGTCTCCAGCCGGTGGCCCAGACTACCGCGCCGGCCTTGAATTCGATGGTCTCTTCCTGCATGTCCAGGTCGACTGCATTCACTTTGCAGGCGTCTTTGGCTTTCTGAGCCTCATCGGTGCCGATCAGTGCCGGATCGATGATGTAACGCTGGGGATGGGCCATGCGGTGAGGCAGGTAGGCGCCCTTGCGCTTGCCCATCTCATAGTTGAATTCATCGTCGAATTCGCTCTCCACTGCCTTGGCGCAATCGCCACAGGCGGTGCAGTTCTCATTCACGTAACGGGGGCTGATTTTGACGCTGGCGGTATAATTGCCCGCCTCACCCTTGATATCCGTAACCTCGGCCATGGTGATGATGTTGAGGTTCGGATTCATCTTTGCCCGGCGCTGATTGATCTCCAACCCGCAGGTGGGGAAGCAGAGCTTGGGAAAGTATTTGTACAGCTGGGTGACGCGACCGCCGACGTAGGGGCGCTTTTCAACCAGTACGACCTGTTTTCCCGTCTCAGCGGCCTCTAACGCAGCGGTCATGCCGCTGATGCCGCCACCGACCACGAGAATAGTCTCATTGGTTGCGATTACTTCCGTCATGGATCTTCCTCCGTTGCGGAATGGCTTTAGATTCTGGACCCGATACCTTACGCGTCTTCTGGCGTGCCTTCTATATCCCAGCTGGGAATAATCCATCGAATTTTTGAATGAGATGATAGAGTTGGGTTATGGTGTATAAGCCTTTTCTAATAAATACTGGCCCGAATAGCACTCACTTAAGGGGTCTGACACCAAGTCCGAGAATTCTCTGTGGTAACCAGGCTATTTTGCTGGGGCAGGGCCCCGGCCTACACAATTATAAAGGCCGTAGGGTGGGGCCCTGCCCCACCAAAACACGTTGGAAATGCCCTAGTTAGTGATCAAATCGCTTTAGCAAGTAGGATTCGGGCTAGGCCCTATCTGCCGTAGTTGGAGAAGTGGTGGTGGAAGGTTCTTCTGCCCTCCAGGAGCATCTCTTCGAAGGTCTCCGCAGGCACCGGGGGGCTGTAGAGATAGCCCTGGCCCTCCTGGCAGCCCATCTTCTGCAGCAATGACTGCTGCGCCATGGTTTCAATACCCTCCGCGGTGATACGCAATCCCAGGTTTTTGCCTAACGAGACGATGGCCTGGGTGATAGCGACCGCATCGCTGTCGTGGGGCATGTCGCGGATGAATGAGCGGTCGATCTTGAGCTTGTCGATGGGCAGCTGCTTCAGGTAGGAGAGGGAGGAGTAGCCGGTGCCGAAATCGTCGATGGCAATCGACACCCCGAGTTTCTTGAATACGTCGAGTACCGGCACCGAGTGTTTCATCTGTCCCATGAAGATGCCTTCAGTGACCTCCAGTTGCAGCATATCCGGTGGACATCCCGATTCACCGATGATCTGTTCGAAACGCAGGATCAGATCGGTCTGCATGATCTGTCTGACCGAGAGGTTGATGGCCATGCGTCCTTGAAACAACCCCTGTCGATGCAGATAACGGGTCTGCTCGCAGGCCTCCTGCAGTACCCAGTTGCCGATCTCATGGATCAGACCTGACTCTTCTGCGAGGGGGATGAAGCGCGCCGGCGGGATGATCCCGAGCCGCGGATGGTGCCAACGAAGCACAGCCTCCGCACCGGTCATCTCACCATTATGCAGGGATATCTGCGGCTGGTAGTAGAGCAGCAATTGATTCTGTTGCAACGCGCTGCGCAACTCGGTTTCCAGCAACAGGCGTTCGAATGCGGTTCTGGTCAGCTCCGAGGTGTAGTAGCGGTAGCTGTTGCGACCCTGCTCCTTGGCCTGGTACATGGCGGCATCGGCATTCTTGGTCAGGTCGGCGACATCCTTGCCATCCTCGGGGAAGATGCTGATGCCGATGCTGGTCGTGACATGCAGTTCCCGTCCCGCGATCTTGAAGGGGTCCTTGAAGTTTTCCTGGATCTTGGAGGCGACCACCGCCGCCTGGCTCGGATCCTCCAGGTTTTCCACCAGCACGGTAAATTCATCTCCCCCCAGGCGTGCGGCGGTGTCGTCATCCCTTAAGATATTCTGTAGCCGCGTGGCGACCTCTTTCAGGAGTTCGTCCCCCATGGCATGGCCGAGGCTGTCATTGATGTTCTTGAAGCGATCGAGATCGAGAAACAGCACGGCGAGCTGACGTTTTTGACGTTTCGCCTGGGCAATGGCGTGTTCCAGGCGATCCTCGAAGAGCAGCCGGTTGGGTAGATTGGTCAGGGAGTCGTGGTGGGCCAGATGTTCCAGCTGGGATTGAGTCTGCTTGATGCTGGTGATATCGGAAAAGACCGCCACGTAGCGCAGGGTGTCTCCCCGTTGGTCCTGTACGCAGGTGATAGTCATCCATGCAGGATAGGTCTCGCCGTTTTTTCGCTGGTTCCAGATCTCGCCGCGCCAGGACCCGGTCTGATTGACCTCGTTCCAGATCTCGTCAAAAATTTCGGGGGAGTGTCTGTTGGATATCAGCTGCCGCGGGTGCCGATTGATGATCTCTTCCTCGGTATAGCCGGTAATCTCGGTAAAGGCCGGATTGATCGAGTCGATCATACCCTGGTTGTTGGCAGTCAAAACACCTTCCATGGTGTGTTCGATGATCTGTACCGCCTGCTGCAACTTGACATCTGAATCCTTGCGCTGTGTGACATCGGTGAAGACGAGCTGGGTGGCAGGTGACCCTTCATGCTCTGCCGGACTGACAAAGACCTCGACCATAATGATGACACCATCGGCGCGTATGAAAGCGGCCTGATAGGGGCTGCTGTTGTGGTTGCGCAGTAACTTCAGCTGGGATTTCAATAGCTCAGGTGGGCCGTCATGCAGCAGCTTGTTGATAGGTTCATTTATCAACTGTTCTTCCTCGGATACGGCGAGGGTCTGTTTTGCCGCTTTGTTGAGGAAGACGATCTTCTCGTCTTGCAGCAGCAGAATCGGGGTGGGTGAATCATCGACCAACTGACGGTAGCGATTCTCACTGCGATGCAGTGCCTGCTTGGTCTGTTCCGCTTCGCGACGCACCGCGGCCTCTTTCAGTTCCCGTTCTATTGCGGGTACCAGCCGGGTGAGATTCTTGAAATTGATAAAATCGTTGGCGCCCGCTTTTAGCAGGGTGACCACGTTTTCTTCACCGATATGGTCGGAAACCAGGATAAAAGGGATGTCCAGCTGTTGATTCTGCAGGAATTTGAGGCTCAGTTCCGGCGCACAGTTTGTGACATCTGTGGCCGACAGGATAAGGTCCCAACTCTCGGTTAGCAGGGCATTCTTAAGGGAATCTAAAGAATCTATGCGGAGGGTGGATAGGTCCAAACCGCCACGAAGAAGCGATTTATGCAACAGATCATGTTCATATTCGGATTCTTCTATAACAAGAGCCCGCAGTTGTCCTGACATCAACATTCCCTGAAATGTTTCTTTAGAATTGACAATGGCAGACAGGTGATTTGATCCCCTGCATACGACCAAGGTTCCTATTTGCGATTGTCGACAGTCTCTGCGTAAATGCAACAATGGTATATGGTTAGCGACTGCCCCAACTACGAAGTATAATTCACTATTGCTCTCTGTTGTTGGGTTAAGTTGCTGATGGTAGGGCCTTGATAGCCAAAAACTCCTGTTTTGCTGACTGTTTAACACTCTCGAACTACCGCAGTGGCGTATAAAAGCCCCTGGGCAGGCCGTGGTTTAATGAGTTGCGCTAATCATCGGGCCCAGTTAGCGTTGACGTCCAATACTTAAATTACTTTAAGAATCAAACTTTGAAACCTGAAGAGTATTATTTCGAACAAGAGCCCTATTACGAGCCGGTAAACGATGAGATAACGGTTTTTGAGGCCGCCTATCGCAATCAATTGCCCGTCTTGTTGAAGGGGCCTACCGGCTGTGGCAAGACCCGCTTCATGGAGCATATGGCGTGGCGTCTGAAACGCCCCTTGATTACAGTTTCTTGCCATGATGATTTGACTGCCTCTGATCTGGTGGGCCGCTTTCTGGTAAAGAATGGCGAAACACTGTGGGTGGACGGGCCCCTGGCGGCAGCGGTGCGCGCCGGCGGCATCTGTTATCTGGATGAAGTGGTGGAGGCACGCAAGGACACCACTGTGGTAATCCACCCATTGGCCGACGATCGACGCGTCCTGCCGATGGAGAAGGTGGGTGAGTTGCTTGAGGCGAAGGAGGATTTTTGCCTGGCCATCTCATTCAATCCGGGCTATCAGAGTGTGCTCAAGGATCTCAAACAGAGTACGCGTCAGCGTTTCGTCGCCCTGGAATTCGATTATCCGGAATCTGAGCTGGAGAAAAAGATTATTCAAAATGAGGCGGCAGTGGATGGCGAAATGGCGGCCAGGCTGGTGAAGTTTGCGCATATGACACGCAATCTCAAAGGCAGCGGCTTGGACGAAGGGGCCTCAACCCGATTGCTGGTACATGCGGCAAAACTGATTGCCAGTGGGATTGATCCGGTGATGGCTTGTCGTGCATGCGTCGCTCAGGCGTTGACCGACGATGCGGATATGCTGGTGGCGGTGAATGAACTCAGTGCCTCGCTCTTCTGATCATTCGCCGGTATGAGGTCTGAGCTCAACCAGGCCCAGATTCAGGCGTTGCTCGATGAGTACTTCGAAGTCGAGTACAGTTTCCGCAACACTCAGAACATCTGTGAAGAACTGCTTGGTCTGCCAGCCGATGACCAGAGATTTATCCTTGACTGGATAAGGCGGACCGCCAGTACCCATATCGAGATTGCTTATCAGTTTGCACAACAGGCGCCTAAGGTGCTGCGCTTGATGGACAAGGCGATGATCGAAGCCTGGTTGGTGCAGGCGATGGATGTGTACGATCTTTCCGGCCTGCATGCGGCATTGGCGACGCTCCGGGATGTGGAGGTGTTCGTCGAACAGGGACGGGAACGGGCTGCCGGGTCTCTGTTCGATGAGCAGGCTGGCGTGCTGCTCCCTTTCGTGCAGGGTTTGTCCGGGCGAAAGTTGAAACTCGAGCGGGCCGATGCTCTCTATACCGATGGTGAGGTGATATTTCTTCCCGCTGTCATGGCCCATCTGCCGAATCCACGGGATAACTTTCTACTCTACAAGGCGGCTGTAGCCTATCATTGGGCGCAAGTTCGTTTCGGCACCTACCGTGCCGATTTGATCGCCTATCTGCAGCAGCATCCCACACCGGACACGGCGCTGCGTTATTTTCACGCGGTTGAAAGTGTGCGTCTGAATGCCTGCATCGAGCGCGAACTGCCAGGTCTGTTTCGGGAGATGGGTGAGCTCGAGAAGCAATTGAATCCTGAATCGAAACCCGCGGGCTGGGAGCGACAGCTGGCCTTTCTGCGAGCACACGATGCCACCGCCCAGGACTCCCTCGATCTGAGTAAACGCATCATCGGTGATGCGTTGCCGAAGCTGGCCCTTTTCCACGGTCAATTGAAACCGGGGTTGGTGGCGGCGGTTATGCAACGCCGGATTGAAAGGGAAAAGGTGAAGCTGCGAGTGGCCTTGAAGACGATTGCCGATGATCTGCAGCAGTCCGATGATGAGCAGGAGCCGATTCAGCGGTTTTCCATGCCGGCTCTGGATGATGTGGAGTCGAGGGAGGAGATGCGGTTTGAGTTGCAGGTCAATGGAAAGTCCGTGCCATTCTCGGAAGAGATTAAAAATCTCGCCACATCGATTGTTCAGGATCTCGGGGATATCCCTGAAGAGTATCTGACCCCAGCGGGGCCAGGAGAGTACGACCTGAAAGATTTGGAAGACGAGACATTGAAGCCGCAAGAGGTGTGGAGCGGCACCTATCATGAAGATGGTGCGTTTCTCTATCAGGAGTGGGACTATCGGCGTAAGCACTACCGCAAGAACTGGTGCGTGGTGCGAGAGATGCCTGTGGAGGAGGTGCACGACGATTTTGTGGCCGGGGTGATGGTCAAATATCGTCGCTTATTGTCGGGTCTGCGCAAGACATTTGAGGCGTTGCGCGATGAGGATCGATTGCTCAAGCGTCAGGCACAAGGTGATAGCGTGGACATCGATGCCTTTGTCGAGGCCTGGGCTGATATGCACAAAGGACTGGAGATGACCGACCGTCTGTTTACACGCATGCAGCGTGAGGAGCGGAATATCGCGGTGATGTTCATGGTGGATATGTCCGGCTCGACTCAGGGTTGGGTCAATCAGGCGGAGCGTGAGGCCTTGATTTTACTGGCTGAGTCACTGGAAACCCTGGGGGATCGCTACGCGATCTATGGCTTTACCGGGATGAGCCGCAAGCGTTGCGAGGTGTTTCCGGTGAAGCGATTCGATCAGCCTTATGATGCGGCGGTCAAGGCCAGGATCAGCGGTATGCGGGCCGGGGACTATACTCGCATGGGCGCAGCCATACGCCACTTGAGTCATCTGCTGGGTGAGGTCGAGGCGAGAACCAAATTGCTGATCACATTGTCAGATGGCAAACCGGATGATTACAATGATGATTACCGTAGCCAACATGGCATTGAGGATACACGGCAAGCATTGTTCGAGGCGAGACGCCAGGGAATTCACGCCTTCTGTATAACTATTGATGAAGAGGGGCAGGATTATCTGCCACATATGTATGGTGCTGCGAACTATACGGTTGTCAATGAAGTTGAAAAACTACCTTTGAAGGTTTCTGATATCTATAAAAAAATAACCACCTGAAGATTGCGTGCGTCAATCCACGCAAACTCACCACCCAAACGGAGGAATTATGAAAAGAGTATTAATTGCCATTGCCAGCATGAGCCTGTTTGCTACATCAGTGTTGGCGGCCCCGGGCTACAACTATCCCGCCTCACGGATGCAGGCCCCTGCATACCAGGAGGTAGGGCCGGATACACTGCTGCGTGAAGGGATGACCAAATTACTGAGATACCTGCGTACCGCTGATAACCCCCAGCCGCGACAGATTTCCGGGTTTCTTGAGCGTGAAGTGGCGCCCTATTTTGATTTTGCCTACATGGCGACCTGGGCGGCGGGTCCTATGAATCGAAGCATGAATGATCAGCAACGCATGGAGTTGGCGCAGCAGATCAAAACCCTGCTGTTGGGAACGCTGGCAAAGAGACTTATCAGCTACGACAATCAGGATGTGCGTTTTTATCGACCGCGCCGAGTCGGTGACAATGAGGTGAAAGTGCGGGTCGGTATTCTGCGGGCCGGCGGTTATCCGGCAAACCTGGATTTTCGCTTCTATCGTAGTGAATCGGGCTGGAAGGTGTTTGATGTGTCGGCAAATGGCAATAGTGCATTGGCTTATTATCGCCGCCACTTCGCCAACCAATCCCGCACTCAGACAGGCAGCAGGAACTACCGCCGTTAACCTAACCTACATTTAATTTAAACTGTGCCTGCTAGCCGCCGGGCAAATCTGCCACATGAGTGAACGACAGAGGTTCGGACGATGGATGATTCTTTTCGCCTGGTTGCTGCTGTTGCTGCTGTTGACCCTGCTGTTTTCACAGTGGCTTGATAAGCGAAATAATCCGAACCGGGATTTGCAGGTCACAACGATTGGTGGCGGTAAGACGGGAGTCGTATTGCAAAGGAATCGAGCCGGACACTATGTTGCACCTGGCCGCATCAATGGGATAGACGTAACATTTTTACTCGATACCGGGGCGACCTATGTCGCGGTATCCTCCAGCCTGGCGGAAAGGGCGGGACTGCAGCGAGGGATGCCAATGCAAAGCAGGACCGCCAACGGTGTGGTGCGCAGTTGGTTGACGAGGATAGATCGACTCCAGTTAGGGCCGATTGAGATGCGAGAGGTGAAGGCTACTATTCTGCCGTCTATGCCTGATGGAGAGGTGTTGCTCGGCATGAGTTTTCTCAAGCATCTCTCCCTGAGGCAGCAGGGCGGGGAGCTGGTGATATTGCCCCAATAGTTGATTGCAGCTGCCACTACAAAGGTAGTGGCAGCGGAATCGATCAGCCGATCTTGTCTTTCAATGCCTTGAGCGCAGTTACCTTGACCACGGTCTTGGCTGGCTTAGCCGCAATCTTGATGGCTTCGCCAGTAGCAGGATTTCGGCCCATACGCGCCTTGGTGCGAGGTTTGATAACCCGACGTACCTTGACGCCAGTATCAGGAATGGTTATCTCGCCAGAACCCCTGCGTTGCATATGACGCGTGATGAGTGAATCCAATGCGCCGAAAACTGAGGAAACTTCCTTTTTCGTCAGGCCCGTGTCTTCGGCGATAGCGCTGATGATCTGGGTCTTTGTCTGCTTGGTTGCGATGGCTTTCAAGCGTGGTGCTGCTGCTACTTTCTTTGCAGCTACCTTTTTCTTTGCTGCTTTTTTTGCAGTCTTTTTGGCGGTTTTTCTGAGGGCCATAGGGTTTGCTCCTTCTGATGAACATGGTTGTGCATGGTAAAAATAACACAGATTCTAATTAGTTAAATATGAAAAACCAGTTTTTTATATAGTTTTTTCATGATCTCGATTAATTTCTCTCCCATTTGATAGATTATTTCGCTATAAACAGAGTTGGCAGCTAAGCGTATTTGGCGCTTCGGGTGGCTGGTGGGCTATGATTGAAACGCATGTTATTACAGTCGGTGTGCCATTCATCTGAAGATAATCTGGGCTGAAGCTTCCCGGTCGATATTCAGAAATCAGATTCATGGCTCCGATATTTCACTACTCAGGATGTAATGCTATCTATGCCAATCCAACCGATTGGGATCGTAACGCTAGCGGCAGTCCGATTGGATAATTGAACAAAGGATGAAGAAGTAATGCAAAAAATAGTTGTTGCCTCTCTTTTGGCCCTCAGCATGATGACCAGTCAAGCCCGGGAAGTTGCCGGCATATCTTTGCCGGAGCAGATTGTCCGGGATGCGGATAGTGCTGAACTGGTCTTGAATGGCGCCGGTATTCGAAAGAAACTCTTTTTCAGCATCTATCTGGCCTCCCTCTATCTTGAGCAATCGACCAGTGACATCGCCGAAGTGCTGGCTGTTGACCGGCCTGCCCGAGTTCAGATGCAGATTCTCTATTCGGAGATTGAAAAAGAGAAATTCGTATCCGGGTGGAATGATGGCTTCAGCGCCAATCTCGACGCCGACAAGTTACAGGCGGTGCGTGATCGACTCGATCAATTCAATGCCATGTTTCAGACATTACAGGAGGGTGACCTGATAAGCCTGGACTACATACCCGGCACAGGCACCCATGTCACCATCAAAGGGGTGGAGAAAGGGGTTATACCAGGCGGGGATTTCTACCAGGCGCTGCTGCTGGTGTGGTTGGGCGATTCGCCAATCAGCAAATCCCTTAAACAGGAACTGCTTGGTTCAGACTGACTCGTAGCCCGTCCAGAAATAACACGTGTTTTAGCCCTCCGACGCCCCAACAGTACTTCCCTATACTGATGGGGCTTACGCGGCATCCTTGCCGCTACTGCGAAAGACAAGCGTCAGGCGTAGTGGGCCAAGCGGGAAGTTCTGTAACTCTCAGCCAGTCCACAAGCCAAGGTGACAAGGCGTGCGAGCGCAGGACTGGCCGTAGCCAATTCAAGTGAGCACAACACGGTCAGCTTGGCTTGTGGGCTGGCCCATGGGGAGCCCCGCAAAGGGATCAATTCGGCGTTGCGCTTCTTGGAAAGGGCCTGCCATTCCCCGCGAAGCGCGCCTTGCTTTGATCCCTTTGCGGGGCTCTGAGAATTACAGAACTTCCCGCTTGGCCCACTAGCCATTGATATTGTTATTCGACGGGCATTAACTATTGGTATGGGTTATACGGACAGGCTGACGCCGCCACGGCGTTCATCGCCAATGCCTATGTGATTTCCTTTATCATCCAGCAGGACACAGTGGGTTCCACCGAAGAACAGATTTTTGCTCTGCCAATGCTGTTGCTTCGGGAATTCACTCTTCAATATGTCGCCGATTGCAGCATCGATCCCCGGTTCCATACTCAAGAGTTCGCTTTCGTAGTGGATGCGGGGGAAGGAAACGGCCTGTTCGAGGGGCATGCCAAAATCGAGCAGGTTGATGATGACCTGCAATATCGCGCTGCGAATCCGGTTGGATCCCCCGGAACCCAATACGATCGAGCGGCCGTCGTCGGTCAGGATCAGGGTCGGCGCCATCATCGAGGCAAGACGTTGGTTGAGCGGCCATTGATGGAAACCTTTTGGGTTCAGATCCTCCTCGCCTAACATATTGTTCATCATAATCCCTGTGCCCGGTATCACATAGCCGCTGCCCTCACCGTTGGAGAGGGTCATGCTGGCAAGATTTCCATCCCTGTCTGCGATGCTGATCTGGGTGGTGCCGCGGGTGGACAAGCCTCCCTGGCGCAGACGTTTTTTAAACTGCTCGCTGATATCTGGATCGAGTAGACGCTCCATGCTCGAATGGTGATCCATTCTTGCTATCTGCGTTATCTGCATGGTTTGCGCAAGTCTCCTGATATGATCCTCTTCACCGGCACTGTTTGGGTCAATGGTGTGGGAGGCCAGTTGACCCAGGGAAAAGGCGATCAGTGTGCCACCCAGGGAAGGTAATGGGTTGGTTAAAATTTGTGCGCCGTGGTATCTGTATCGCAGAGGTGAACGCCGGAGAAGCGCATAACCGAGCAGATCATCCATCTGCAGATGGCCGCCTCTATCTCGACAGTCATTGACCAATTGTCTGCCTGCCTCACCCTCGTAGAATAACCTCTCCCCTTCATGTTGTAGAATCTTCAGGAAATCCGCGAAGGCGGGTAATCGATGGCGTTCACCCTCAGAGATCAGGCGATCAGGGCTTTCTGGCGAGGCATTGATCTGCAGGGCCTCCGGGGTCGCACGCAGAATTGGGGCGACGATGGTGGATATCAGGTGCTGAAACGGATTGATGGATACACCCTTGGTCGCCAGTTCGATCGCCGGTTGAAACAGGGTTCTCAGGGGTAGCCGGCAGTGATTGTCATGAATGGTGTACAGGCCCTTGATGAACCCGGGCGTGGCTATGGAGCCCATGCCAATATGGAAGGTTTGGCTGGCGGTGCCGAAATCAGCCTCGATCGGATAGAAGCCAAGTTCGCCCTCGGTCAGCTTCCGGTGCGGGGTTTGGGCAAAGAAATCGTAGACCAGCGGGTCAGATTGGGCGGGCCTGGCGGTGAGAAATCCCCCTCCGCCGAGTGATGCGAGTACCGGCTCGGCCACGCAGGCGGTCAGCATCGAGGCCACTACTGCGTCGAAGGCGTTCCCGCCCTCTCCCAGTATCTCGCATCCCGCCTTAACGGTTTCGTAATGTCCAGCGGCAATAATGCCCTTAAACTGTTTCACATTTCACCCGTGTGATATTAAATTAATTGATCTGGGTCGTTGCATCATAACCTTGATCCAGCTATGGTTTTGTGTTCGCAATTAGTGCGAACCTGGTCGAGATTCGCTCATATATAAGGTTAATATACCCGTTCAGTTTTAAAAAAAAGTGCCGTTACATAGAGGAGCGATGTGACCTCTCCATTAAGGATCAAAATTCCTGAGCATTTTAAGAATGGCCGTGCCCGATAGTAAAAACGATGACGTCCTACTCAAGAATCTGGTGCCTCTGAACACGCTTTCAGAAGAGCAGCTCGGACATCTATTGAGCCAGATTGCGATTGAGAAGGCCAAAAAGGGTGATTACCTCTTTCGCGAAGGGGATACAGACCACCAGAATGTCTATCTGCTCTCCGGAACAGTGGCCCTGCTGTCCGGGCAGAAGGAGATGGACCTGATCAGCAGTGGAACGCCTACAGCGCGTTTCGCCCTGGCTCACCAGCTGCCAAGAAAGCACTCCGCACAGGCGAGAACCAACGTCAGTTTCGTCCGTGTCGACAGCCGTTTACTCAGCGATATGCTGGCACGAAGCCACAGTGCGAGCTATGAAGTGAAGGACATCGAGCAGCCGAGCAGCGACGATTGGATGACCCTGCTGCTGCAGTCACCCATATTTCAACAGATACCCCCGGCTAATCTGCAGCGTGTCATGATGCGGATGGAGGAGATCAAGGTCAAAGCAGGGGCTGAAATCATCACCCAGGGGGAAGAGGGAGACTACTTCTATCTCATCAGTAAGGGAGAATGTAACGTCTCGCGCACCCCTGAGGCCGGGCATGCCCCGGTAGAGCTGGCTATATTGCGTGCCGGCAAAGGATTTGGCGAGGAGGCCCTGATCTCCAACAAACCCCGTGGCAGCTCGGTCACCATGACGACAGATGGCGTACTGGTACGATTAAACAAGAATGATTTCATTGAGTTGGTCAAACAGCCCCTCTCCAGATCGATCGATTTCAAGGAGGCGGCCGCAATGATCGAAAAGGGGGCGCTTTGGCTGGATGTGCGTACCCCGGAGGAGTATGAGGAGGGGCATCTTCCCGGTGCGATCAACCTGCCATTTTTCTCCTTACGCTTTCAAGCCTCCAGCCTTACCCTCGATCGGGCCTATGTTGTGTATGGTGAGGAGGTCGGTCAATCCGCCACAGCCGCATATCTGTTGACCGAGCGCGGCGCAGAGGTCTTCGTTGTGGAAAGCAACTGGGATCAGATCGCTGAGATCGCGGGCTTCAATAAACAAGGGGATCCGGCAGGCAGCAACAATGTCATCGATTTCAACCGTGAATCGGATGAAGCCGCTGACGCCACCGAGGGAACCGGTGTCCCTCAATCGGTGGTAGATCGTCTGCAGAAGGAGTTGGCGGAAGCCCACCGTCAATTCGAACAGGAGTTGGAACAGCGGCATACCGAAATCAAACTCCTGCGCCAGGCCCTGGCGGTGGCCAAGAATCGTATGCAAACAGGCGAGGAGGGTGCAAAAAACGCGCATGCCCTGGAGCAGGAGGTCGACTCCTTGCGCAAGGCCCTCGCGATGGCGGAATCCAGGCTTGCGGAGGGGGAGGGTCTGGAGGCTGAAAGGCAGGTGCTGCAGGAAAGGATCGATGAGTTGGAACACGCACTTGATACGACCCGGGCCGATCTGAACGGGGCCAGGAAGAGTCATGATCAAGCATCCCACCAGAGCAATTTGTTGCGTGAACAACTCAAGCAGCTGCAATCCAGTCAAGAAGGAAACGAGAGACAACTCAACGCAGAGATTGAGGTATTACAGAGCGAGATTTCCCAACTCCAACAAGAGGCAGAAACCTTTCATGCTCAATCGACCCATGAGCATGAATCCGTCCTCAAGGAGCGGGATGAACTGCAACAGCATCTCCAGGAGACGGAGACTCAACGCCAACAGCAGGCAGACGAATTAAAGACGATTACGGATGAGCGTGATCAGTTGGCCGAATCGCTGCAGCAGACGCAGCAGAATATGACCGCCGAGGCGGCTGAGCTTGGACAGAGACTGGAGTCGACCCAGCAGGAGCTGTCTCAGGTCCAGTCTGAATTGGAGCAGCATCGAACCGAGCATCAGCAGCAGTCAGACGAGTTACAGACGATCACGCAAGAGCGCGATCGGTTGGCCGAATCGCTGCAACAGACTCACCAGAACATGACTGCAGAGTCAGCAGAGCTTGAGCAGAAACTGGAATCCACCCAGTACGAACTGTCTGAGGCCCGGTCGGCGCTGGAACAGCAACAAGCCGAACATCAGCAGCAGTCAGACGAGTTGCAGGCAATCGCGGAACAGCGTGATCAGTTGAATGAATCGCTGCAACAGACCCAGCAGGATTTGACTGCAGAGGCAGCCGAGCTTGAGCATAAGCTTGAGTCTGCCCAGCAGGAGCTGTCTAAGACCCAAGCGGATCTGGAACAGCAACAGGCGCAACGCAAGCAGCAGGCGTCTGAGCATGAACAGAGACTGGAGTCGACCCGGCATGAATTGTCTCAGCTTCAATCGGAGTTGGAGCATCAGCAGGCCGAACATCAGCAGGTCGTTTCCGAACTGCAGGATCAGCTGCAGGAATCCAACCAGCGAGTAGAGCAATCTGCACAACAGGCGGAAAGTCAAGTCAGCGGTCTGTTGCAGACTCAACAGGAGCTGAAACAGCAACTGGAAGCTGCCGAGTCGGCCCAGGGCACCCTTCAGAGCGAGCATGATGAACTGCAACAGCGCTATGGCGAGGAACATGCGCAGGTCATCTCCCTGCAGCAGGAACTGCAGGCGTTGGATGACCGCAGAACCGGTCTGGAGAAGGAACTCGAAGCGGTACGCCAGGCAGGCAACGATGCGGATGCCCAGTATGCCAACGCCATGGAGTCCCTGCGTGGTGATCTTGAAGAGGCCAGAAGCGCCTTGGATCAGCTCAGACAGGAGAAGCATCAGAATGACGAGCTGCTGACGAGTCGCGAGCAAGATCTTGAGAAGTCGGAAGCCAGGGCCAAGCAGCTGCAGGATTCCCTTGATGAACAGGCAGGGAGTCATGCGGGTGAGGTATCCGAGCTAGAGCAGAAACTGGAAGCATTCGAACAGGCACATCAGCAAGCCGAGGAGAGGGAACAGCAGTTGCAGCAGGAGTTGGATGCATTGCAGCTACATGAGGATGAGATCACATCCCGTTCCCATGAGGCACTGTTAACACTTAAAGATCAATTACAGCAGGCAGAGGCGGAAGCCAAGCAGCAAAAAGAAAAGCGGGTTGAGTTCGAGGCGCTGCTGGAGCAGGAGCATCAGACCGCTCAATTCCTCAAAAAATCTCTGGAGACCGCTGAACAGTCGGTGAATCAGAGCAGTGTCGAGTTGGAAGAAAAGAAACAGCTGCAACAATCCCTTGAGCGGCAACTGACCGCATTGCAAGAATCCCTGCAGGGTGCCGAGCAGGCGCAGAGCGAGTTGCAGCAACAGCAGGATCAACAGCAGCTTGAGTTGCAGGAGCGTATACAGGTCGCTGAAGCGCAGATCAATGAAAAGACTCAGCAGGCAGAGCAGTTGGGACAAGCACTGGAGGAGACCAAGGAATCCCTGCAGTCAATGGACCAGGCTTGGTCAGAGATGGAGGCCAAGCAACAACAACTGGCTGCAGAGAAGAGTGGATTGGAACAGCAGCTGAATGAGGCCCAGGCTGAGATGCAGCAATCCCTGCAGTCAATGGACCAGGTTTGCGCGGAGATGGAGACCAACCAAGAGCAATTGACTGCAGAGAAGAGTGGCTTGGAGCAGCAGCTCAATGAGGTTCAGGCTGAACTGCAGCAATACCGGGAAGGCACTGAAGCGACTTTGGCAGAGGAGAAACAAAGAGTTGAAAAACTGCAACAGGAGTTGACGGCTGAGCAGGCGTCAGCCGAGTCTGTTGCGGCATCCTATGCCGAGCTGGATACGGAACACAAGGCGTTGCTGGAGACAAAGAGATCCCTGGAACAACAGCTCCTCGATCTCAACAGTGAGCTGGAGCAACAGCGGCAAGAACTACTGGGATTGAATGAGCGTAGCGAGCTACATGAAGAGCAGGAGAAGACGCTCTCTCAAACTGTTGTACAACAAGAGCAGGATCTTGAGACGCTGCAGCAGCAGTTACAGGAGAGTCAGCAGGCACTGGAACAGTTCCAAGGAGAAGCCCGGGAAGAGACCGAGAGTTACCGGCAGCGCGAGCAGGAGTTGAAGCAGACCATCGGGCAGCAGCAGGCTGAAATGGATGAGTTGCATATCGCCCTGGCGGCTTCGGTCGAAGGGGCGGAGCGGATGGTCGACAAGCGCGAAGTGAAAGAGAGTAGAGACGCGCTGCGCAAGGCGGAAGCGACGATCAAGACGCTTAAACGCGAGGTGGAGGGCCTGCGTGAAGTCCAGATGGAGATGGAGAGCCAGCTTAGTGACGATGTGGAAAACGAAGTGCATGCACTCCGGTTGGAATTGGAAGCCGAGAAGAAGAAGCGTGAGAAATCGGAGAAAATGGCGCGCCAGGCGGATGTCTTGCGACGGGAGCGTGATGTTCAGGAGACGGCGATTGAGATGCTGGGAGAGGATCTCGAAGTTCTCACCAAGGAGAAGGAGGGCCTGACCCGGCAGCTTACGGAGATGCGTAATCAATATACAGATATGGTCAATGAGAATGACCATTTACACTCTGAAATGAGTGGCATGCGAGAGCAGGTATCCGATTCCAGTCTGGCGGATGATCTGCTGGGTCAGATGGAGGAGTTGCGTCACAAGGCCGAGAGGTATGAGCGGGAACGTGATGGCGCCAAGGCTGAAGCGAGCAAGATGCGCCGTGAAGTGAGCGAACTGCGTAGCGTTATCGAGACCTATGTGGAGCAGATCCAGGATGTACAGTCTTTCGGTGTAGACGAACAGGTGAATGCGCTACGCACAGAGCTGGATATGGTGCGTCGTCAGGCAGCAGCGGATCTGGAGCATATGCGTAGTGAATTACATGCTGCGAAGTCCCGTCTCGGTACATCAGAAAATCGCGATGTTGATGAAGTGGCGGCACTCCAGGCCAGCCGCCAGGAGAAGGTCTCACTACAACAGTCCATTAACGAGAAAGATCACCTGCTGAAGATGTCGCAAAGTCAGTGCCGCTCATTGGAAGATGCCATCGAGGACCGTGACAAAGAGGTGGATCAGTTAAAACGTAAGCTGGAACTGTTACTCAGAAAGGCCGGTGGTTTGGAGTTGTCTTCAGAGCAGTATGACAACAGCCATCTGGCAGATGATTCCATCATGCGCAACGAATCGCCCCGGCCGTCATCTACAGAAAAGAGCAGTACAGGTCCAGACTCGAAACGCACATCCCTGGGGCGTCTGTTTCGCAGGAAATAAACTACCCTCTCAAAGTGCCGGGTAAATAATTATGCAGGTGCTTGCGGTTGGCGGCGCGACCCTTGATATCATCAACAGTGTTCCAGTCTATCCCAATGAGGATGATGAGCTGCGCGCCACTTCCCATCAGGAGTGCCGTGGTGGCAATGCCACCAATACCCTGGTGGTTTTGAGTCAACTGGGTCACCAATGCAGCTGGGCAGGCGTGCTGGGCGATGATAAGTCGAGTCGATTGATCCTGCGTGACTTGCAACAGCAGGGTGTTGATACCCAATGGGCAAGGATTCAGCCTGAAGGTTTCACACCGACCTCTTATATCCTCTCCAGTCTGGCCACAGGTTCGCGAACCATCGTTCATTACCGGGATCTTCCGGAGTACGGGATCGAGGCCTTTGAACAGATCGATCTTGCGAACTACGCTTGGATCCATTTTGAAGGGAGAGAGGCGGCTGTGTATGAGCCGATGCTCAGACATGCCAGACTTGCAGCACCATCCGCGACCATCTCCCTGGAGATCGAAAAACCCAGGACAGACATCGAGCGGCTCATACCGCTGGCAGATGTTGTAATTATCGCCAAGGCCTATGCCTCCTCCCATGGCTATGAGAATGCGCTGGATCTGTTTGAAGCGATAGGTACAAGCCCGGGTTCGGTCATGCTGTTTGCAACCTGGGGCGAGGATGGTGCCTGGCTGCAGACGGTTGATGGAAATACCCTGCACATGCCGGCATATCAGCCGGGGCGGGTGGTCGATACCCTGGGGGCGGGGGATGTCTTCAATGCCGGCGTGATAGACGGCTTGCAGGCGGGCCTTGAACCCGCTGAGGTATTAGGCAGAGCGGTTCGTCTGGCCGGCGAAAAGTGTGGACGTCGGGGGCTGGACATTGCTTGAGCGTCATCCGCTGTGTGATATCTCAACCCTTGGAGATCCGGGAAGCCGAGGTTTCGTCCTGGAGTCACAGGGTGGGAGTGTGGCCCTATTCGTGGTGCGTCGCGGCGAACTTCTGATGGCGTATAAAAACAGCTGTCCCCATACCGGTGTCAATCTTGAATGGCAGCCGGATCAATTTCTTGATCTCAGTAACAGCTATATTCAGTGTGCTACCCACGGTGCCCTGTTCAGACTGGAAGACGGTTACTGTTTACGCGGTCCCTGTGCAGGTGATGCGCTCGAGCCCGTAGAAGTCAGGTTGGAGGCAGGCCAGGTTGTGGTGATCCTGGATAGAAAAACCGGGTCGTGAAGACCCGGTTTTGGGTGGTACAGAGAGAAAGGCTCTTATCCCATCAGCTCATTTCGTCAAGGAAGGCGTTTAAGTCCGCCAGGACCAACTCGGGCGGAATCTCTCTCTCTGTACGCTGTTCAGTTGTCACCAACTGGAGTTGTAGTGCTGGAACGGATGCGTCAGGCGCAATAAGTTGCGTGGTCTCATCAGTCAGGCCGTTATCAACGATCTGTCCTGTACTCATGTCGTAGACTCTCTTCATTTTGCACCTCCTGCACCACGTCTCAGTGGGGGTTCGTTACTTAATTTAGCGGCGTGGGTATAGCTAACTTTAACTACTCAGGCTCAATTTCGGTGTTATCGCCAGGATTTCACATCCTTACAATAACTTACGTGAGCACTAAGCCTTTGGTTTCACTATGCGGGTCTGGATGGGGGTTTTCAACGGTAGGAAAAAAAGGGTTGAAGACTCGATTACTCCGTATCCTCCAGATTATCGAGTGGATTGGGGATGATTTCACCTGCCGGATGGTCCAGATCGACACCATAATCGTCTTTCGAGAGGTCATAAGAACCTGACCAGTCTTCCGGTGGTGCAATGGGTTTGACCTCCAGCTCCTTCCAGTCTTCCAGGTCGTACTCTTCCACGGTTCCGTCATAAAACTGGACCTCCACGACACCCTCGTCCAAATCAAAGGCCACAACCTCGAGATTGTCACCATCGACTGTTTTAAACCAGGCGCCAATTTGGATTCTCGGTGAGTTCATTTTTATGGGTCTCCGCTAGATATGTTTATCCCCGGGGATAGTTCGATTATGGCTCTGAAAGTGGTTTATTACCATTGCGATTCTGCATTTTTATCAATTGACCATCTGTCTAAGGGGCTGGGTTGGGCTGTTGGGTATGGATTGCTTCGATCCCCTGCAAAACCTCTTTGGATAGACTGGTGTTAATACTTTCAAGGTTCTCATCAAGTTGTACCAAGCTGGTTGCACCGATGATGTTGCTGGTGACGAAAGGGCGGCTCGTGACATATGCCAATGCCATTTGTGCGGGATTAAGGCCCTCCTGCTGTGCCAGCCCGACATACTCTTCGGTCGCCCGTTGAACTTGCGGATTGGAGTAGCGATCGAAACGATCGAAAAGGGTCAGACGAGCCCCTTTCGGCTGCTGCCCATTGAGATATTTACCGGAAAGTACCCCGAATGCCATTGGCGAGTAGGCCAGCAGACCGCAGCCTTCGCGATGGGCGATCTCAGCCAGTCCGATCTCGAAGGTACGATTCAGTAGGTTATAGGGGTTTTGAATTGAGACCGCCCTCGGCAGATCGTGCTCCCGGGCCAGATGCAGATAGCGCATCAATCCCCATGGGGTCTCGTTGGAGACACCGATATGGCGTATCTTTCCCGCCTTTTTAAGATCATCCAATACTTGCAGGGTCTCCAGGATCGGTGTCATCTGCTCGGATTCGACTGCTTGGTAACCGAGCTTGCCGAAGTAATTGGTACTACGATCCGGCCAATGGAGCTGATAGATATCAATGTAATCTGTCTGTAGTCGTTGCAGACTCTCATTCACTGCCGCCTCGATATTGACTCTGTCGAGATGGAGATTGCCGTCTCTCAGGTAGCTTAACCAATCCGCCGGGCCGGCAACCTTGGTGGCGATGATCAGGCGATCGCGCTGACCCTGACGGGCAAGCCAAGTGCCGATATAGCGTTCGGTCAGCCCCTGGGTATTCCCCTTGGGTGGAACCGGATACATCTCGGCTGTGTCGATAAAGTTAATACCGGCATCCACTGCCCGGTCGAGCTGAGCATGGGCCTCAGATTCACTGTTCTGCTCACCATAGGTCATGGTGCCCAGGCAGAGCGCGCTTACCTTAATGTCAGTGTGGCCGAGCGGGCGGTATTTCACGGGAGTCTTCCCCTGCTATTGTGGTCGGGTTGGCGGGCCTAACACCCAATATCGAGGTTTCGGTTTTTGCTGACTAACAGCATAACTGAAATCCGCTTTGTAAAAAGGATTGAATCGCGATGGAGCTGGATGGTGAACTTTTTTCCGGTGCCCTGTTGTGGTGGATCGCCGGCCTGTATGGTGTGGTACTGCTGTATGCGTTACGCATGGCGCCCTGGAGTCGACTCGCCCGTAAAGGGCAGTTACATGTCTTTTTAGGTGCGATCGTTGCCCTGATCGTGCTCTGGCATATTCGTGCCCAGCTGCAACCGGGGATCTCATTCCATCTGCTTGGGGTTACCGCTATAACCCT